>JBKPLP010000121.1:0-5397 GCA_046731735.1 Acidobacteriota bacterium | reverse complement strand
CACCGCGTGGTCGGTTGATGCCGGCGGCAGCGGCGCGTCGCTCGGTCCCGAGGAGGCGACGCGGTTTGCACGCGGCGAGGAAGTCACGTCGACCAGCGGCCAGCCGGTGAAGCTCGGACAGCCGCTCGACTGGGTCGCCATTACGGATCACTCCGACATGATGGGCATGATCACCGAGATCAAGGGAGGCAATCCCGAGATGATGGCCGACCCGATGCTCAAAAGGTGGCGCGACATGTTCAACGGCGGCCCGGTGGAGGCGAAGAAGGCCGTGATGGAACTCGTCGCCGCGCAGGCGAACAGGAAGCTGCCGCCGGCCGCGACGGACCCGAGGTTTGCCAAGAGCGTCTGGGCCAAGACCACCTCGATCGCGGAGAAGTACAACGAACCTGGGCGCTTCACGGCGTTCATCGGCTACGAGTGGACGTCGAACGCCGGCGGCGGCGACAACCTGCATCGGAACATCATCTACCGCGACAACAAGGACAAAGCCGACCAGGTGCTGCCGTACACCACGTTCCAGAGCGAAAACCCCGAGGACCTCTGGAAGTGGATGACCGAATGGGAGAAGACGACCGGCGGCAAGGTCCTCGCGATTCCGCACAACGGCAATCTCTCGAACGGCCGGATGTTCGCGCTGACGACTTTCAGCGGCGACCCGCTGACCAAGGCCTGGGCCGACGCGCGACAGCGGTGGGAACCGCTGTTCGAAGCGATTCAGATGAAAGGCCAGAGCGAGTCGCATCCGTCGTTGTCGCCGACCGACGACTTCGCTGCCTACGAGCTCTGGGATCGCGGCAACCTGACTCAGACGCCGAAGAAGCCCGGCATGATCGCGGGCGAATACGCGCGCGAAGCGCTGAAGAACGGCCTGAAGGTGGAGCAGGATCTGGGGACCAACCCGTTCAAGTTCGGGATGGCGGGCGGAACCGACACCCACAACGGCCTGGTAGCGGCTGAAGAGGACAACTTCTTCGCGAAATTCCCGAGTGCCGAGCCCAGGGCGGATCGGTGGGACGAGGACGCGATGAACTTCGGCCCTGAGCGCATCGTGAAAGGCTGGGAGATGACGGCGGCCGGATACACCGCCGTGTGGGCGACCGGCAACACGCGCGCAGAGCTGTGGGACGCGATGATGCGTCGCGAGACCTACGCGACGAGCGGTCCCCGCATGATCGTCCGGTTCTTCGGCGGCTACGACTTCACGCTGGCCGACGCCACCCGCACGCCCGCGGTGGCCGGCTACGCGAAGGGTGTGCCGATGGGCGGTGATCTTCCCGCTGCGCCGCCCGGCAAGGCGCCGACGTTCCTCGTCGCCGCGCTCAAAGACAGGTCCGGCGGCAACCTCGATCGCATCCAGATCATCAAGGGATGGTTGGGCAAGGACGGCAGGCCGCAGGAGACGATCTACGACGTGGTCTGGGGCGACAAGGACCGGCGCCGAATCGTCAATGGCAAGCTCACCCCTGTGGGAAACACCGTGGACGTCGCCACCGCCACGTTTGCCAACACCATCGGTGATCCGGAACTCGTCGCCGTCTGGAAGGACCCGGACTTCGATTCGTCGGTCCGCGCAGTCTACTACGCGCGCGTCCTCGAAATTCCGACGCCGCGCTGGACCGCCTACGACGCGGCGTACTTCAAGATCAAAATCACCGACCCGAAGGTGCCGATGACGACGCAGGAGCGGGCGTTCACGTCGCCCATCTGGTATTCGCCAAAGTAGAGGTGCGCGGTTCGCGTCATGCGAAGAATTCTCGCCGAGCCGATGGTGCACTTCCTGCTGATCGGCATCGCGCTCTTTTGCGCCTATCGAGGCGTGTCGCCCGGCGCTACCGGCGGGCGCCGCATCGTCGTCACCCAGGGGGTGATAGACGACCTCGTGACACAGCATGTGGCGGCGAGAGGTCGCGAACCGTCCACCACCGAATTGAACCACCTGATTGAGTCGTACGTACGCGATGAGATCCTGTACCGGGAAGGTGTGCGACTCGGGCTCGAGCGTGACGACATCGTGGTGAAGCGTCGAGTCCGCCAGAAGATCGAGATGATGGCGGAGGAGGATGCCTCGAGACGGGTGCCGACCGACGCGGACCTGTCGGCGTATCTCGTGGCGAACCAGGCGCGCTTCGTTCAGCCGGCCGTAGTCACCTTCGAGCAGGTTTTCATCGGAGCATCCCCGTCCGGTCCGGCTGTGGTACATGCCGTGGCGGTCACGCGTGAGGCCCTCCGGAAGGGTGCTCACCCCGAGGAACTTGGCCAGCCGACACTGTTGCCGCATCGAATGGCCCGGACTCCTGTCGATCTGGTGGCGCGCGATTTCGGCGCGCCGTTTGCCGCGGCTCTCGAGAAGCTGCCGGTCGGCGAATGGGTGGGGCCGATTGGGTCGAGCTTCGGAGCGCACTACGTGCGCGTCTCGGATCGCACACCCACCATTGCGCCGCAACTCGCGGCCGTGCGCGACCATGTCGTGCGCGAATGGGAGAACGAACGCCGCCAGCGCGCGCGCGACGACGCCTACACGAAGATGCGCAGCGAATATCAGGTCAGTATCGAGACGGAGCTCGCGACCACACGGCGATGAGAACAGTCTCTCTGCCGCTCGTTGTCGCGGCATGGCTCCTCACCGCGATAATTCCAGGGCGCGCGGACGAGTTCAAGCCGGGGTACCTGCAGCTCACGCAGCTGGACCGGGAGACGTATGACGTCCTCTGGAAGGTGCCCGCGATCGACGAGTCGACCACTCTCAAGGCGAAGCCGCGGTTCCCCGATGGAACCGAGGTACTCACGGAGGTGCGCAGCACCTTCTCGCGCGGTGTGACGGTGCAGCGCTGGCGTATCCGGGTGCCGCGAGGGCTGGACGGGAAGGCGATCTCCTTTTCCCAGCTCTCGGAAACGCGGATCGACGTGCTCGCGCGGCTCGTGCGTCTGGACGGCACCGTGCAACTCGAGCGCATCCTGCCGATGCACCCCAGCTTCGTCGGCAGGCCCAGCCCTGGTCGGCTGGAAGTGGTCAGGACCTATACGATCCTCGGGATTGAGCACATCCTGTCGGGGTTCGATCATCTCCTGTTCGTGCTCGCTCTGGTGCTCCTCGTGCAGGGCAGGCGGCGACTGCTCTTCACCATCACGGCGTTCACAGTCGCGCACAGTCTGACGCTTGCCGGGGCAACGCTCGGCTGGGTGCATGTCCCCGGACCTCCCGTTGAAGCGTCCATTGCGCTGAGCATCGTTTTCGTCGCGTCGGAGATCGTCCAGACGCGGCGAGGCCGCTACAGCGTGACGCAGCACTACCCGTGGGTCGTGGCTTTCACGTTCGGGCTGCTGCACGGATTCGGCTTTGCCGGCGCGCTCGCGCAGGTCGGCTTGCCGCAGTCGTCGATCCCGATCGCCTTGCTGTTCTTCAACGTCGGCGTGGAGGTTGGGCAACTGCTGTTTGTCGGAGTGGTGTTGGCAGTGATCACCGTTGGCTGGCGCGCTGGACAGCGGCTTCGAGTGGCGCAACCGGTCTGGCTCTGGCGCATCGCGCCGTATGCCATTGGCGCGCTCGCGAGCTTCTGGCTGGTCGAACGAGTCGCCGCGTTCTGACCACCGGAGACTTCCCCATGAAACCATCGACTGTCGTCGGTATCGAAACCGGCACCGATTGAATCCGTCCTGCGTGAAGCCGTGGCAAGAAAGCTGCTGATCGTGACGGCGTTAGCCGAGTCGGCGACCGGCTTGATGCTGCTGGTGTCACCGGCGCTTGTCGTAGGGTTCTTGCTCGGCGCATCGCTCGCGGCGCCCGCGGCGCTGGTCGTGGCCCGTATGGCCGGCGCTGCCTTGCTGTCGTTGGGCTGCGCGTGCTGGTTAGCGCGCAACGACGGCCCGAAGCGCGCCGAAGGCGGGATGGTGGCGGCGATGCTGCTGTACAACAGCGCTGCAGTCGCGGTTCTCGCAAACGCTGGTGCCGGCGCGAGGCTGGTCGGCGTTCTTACCTGGCCGGCGGTTGCGGTGCACGCGGCGCTCGCCGTCTGGTGCATCGCGTGCCTGCGGAGCGAGCCGGCGCACGCCGCCGGCCGGGCGCGATCGAACTCCTGACGATCTCAGTCAGCGATTGATGGACGCCTCCTTACGATGCCTCGAACGTTCGTTCTCCAGAGCTCGAAACGAAGGCGGCGCCTACCAGTGAGTGAGCGAGCCGTCAGGCCGTCGCTGGGTGACGCCCGGCGCGGCCTCGGTCATCGCCTCGACGAAGGTGAGCTGCTTTTCGTCGATGCTCACGCCGAGCCCTGGCCGATCGTTGGGCCACACTTTGCCGTTCCTGCACTCGAGAAAGTCGGGCATGTACGGCACCGGACGCTCGCCCTGGTTGTACTCCATGAGCACCTGACCGGGGAACGCCATCATCGTCTGCATGTGTCCGGCGGTCGCAATCGGACCGGTGAAATGCGGCACGATGCCGACTTTGTGGGTATCGCACACCGCCATGATCTTGAGCATTTCGGTGATGCCGCCGACATTTGGCAGCGACGCGCGGGCGAAATCGATGTCGCGCTGCTCGACGAGCGGACTGAACTCCGCCCGTGTTCCCCATTCCTCGCCGGGCGCCAGCGGCACGGTCGTCAACAATCGAAGCTTCGGTATCTGCGTCCGGAACTGCTCTTCGCGAACCGGGTCCTCGACGCAGAACGGCCGCGACGGTTCCATGAGGCGGCAGACCTCCACGGCTTCGTGAAAATCGAACTTCTGGTGCAGATCGATCATCCAGTTGCCGTCCGGGCCGACTCCGTCGCGGATCTGCTCGACTGCCTGGATGATCAGCCGGATGTGCGATCTCGAATCGAAGATCGAGCCGCCGCCTCCGCGTCCACCGCGACCGGTCGCCGCCGCACCGCCGCCGGCACCGCCTCCCGCGCGTCCGGTGCTTGGGAGGATGCCGCTGTCGACGCGGTAGACACGGTACCCGGCCGCCATCGTTGCCGCCGCGCGCTCCTTCAAGCCCATTGCCGCGGCTTCCGCTGGTGGGACGAGCCCCTGAGGCAGACCCGACGTCGCATAGAGCTCGATGTGCTCGCGCGCTTTGCCTCCGAACAATTGGTAGAGCGGCACGTTCAGCGCCTTGCCCTTGATATCCCATAACGCCAGGTCGATAGCGCCGAGTGCGTGTAGTCGTTCTTTGCCGGGAGAGTAGAACCCGTCCATGAACGCCGCCTGCCAGATCATCTCGGTATCGAATGGGTTCTTGCCGATGACGCTTCTGGCGACGTTGCGCACGGTATCGGGCGATCCGCCCTGACCGATGCCGGTGATCCCGGCGTCGGTGTCGACGAGGACGACCATGTTGCTTTGCGGAAAGGCCTGCGGCCCATTCCTGTCGTAGTTCAACGGGTAGAAGACGCGGATCTTGGTGATCTT
>JBKPLP010000120.1:0-14654 GCA_046731735.1 Acidobacteriota bacterium | reverse complement strand
ACGTACACCATGCCCTTGGCATCGACAGCGATCGAGGCGGGAATATTGAACTGGCCCGGTCCGGCGCCGGTCGCGCCCCAGGACTTGATGAACTTCCCGTTCTTGTCGAACTTGGCGACGCGGGCGTTGGCGTAACCGTCGGAGACAAAAATATTGCCGGCAGCGTCCCAGGCGACATCGGTGGGCTGATTGAAATTGTCGCCGGGGACACCAGATCCCGGAGGTCCGGAAGCGCGGCCGAACACGCCGCTGCTGCCGAGTTCACCGACCGCTTCGAGCCTGCGGCCCAGGGTCAACAGGACCTTGCCGGACTGATCGAACTTGACGACCATTCTCGACGCGCGGTCCACGATCCAGACGTTATTCTGCGGATCGACCCTGACGCCCTGCGCAAACAGGAACGCGTAGGGGCGTCCGTTTTCGGTGGTCCCGATCTCTCGGAGAAACTTTCCGGCGCGGTCGAATTCGAGCAGGCGCGCGCCGCCGTTGATGTGGATGCGCGCTGCGCCAATCGTGGCGTTCGGGCCACCACCTTGATAGTAGACCCACAGGTTACCCGTCGACGTCGTGGCTACGCCGGCCACCTCACCGAGATGGATGTCGTCGGGCAGCTTCAGAAAATCACCGGCGGAATCAAACGAGATTTCCTTCTGCTGAGCGAACAGCGAGCCGGCCAACAGCGAGCTGGCGAACATCAGCGCGTATGCGAGGCGTGAGTACCTCATTTCGTCCCCCCTTGAGCCTTGGTGGGGTGCAGGATGAATTTCTGCAGGCGCCATTCGACGATTTCGGTGGTCAGAATCACATTCTCGCTGCGGCAATCGATGCCGTGCACCGTACTGAACTGTCCCTGCTCTTTGCCCGGGACACCGAATTTGCCGAGGACGGTGCCGTCGAGCTCCATCTTGAAGATCTGGCCGCTGACCTTGTGTAGTGGAGTGTCCTGGTTGTCGGGGTTGGAATTGGAGGTGTAGAGATATTGGTGCCCAGGTCCGGGGGTGATGCACAGGGACCAGGGAGCGCCGACGTGGTCGTACGTGGTCTTGTAATTCAGGTCGTTGTCGAACACTTCGATGCGCTGGTCACTGCGGCTGCCCGCGTAGACATTTCCCTGGGCATCCACGGCAATGGCATGTATCAGGTTGAACTGGCCGGGCCCCGATCCGCGACCGCCGACTTGTTTGAGGAAGCGCCCGTCCTTGTCGTACTTGGCGATGCGTGAATTGCCGTAGCCGTCGGCGACGAAGATGTTGCCGGCAGCGTCGAACGCGACGTCGGTGGGGCGATTGAAAATATAGGGCGGAGCCGGATTGAGCTCCTTCACAGGCGGCTCCATCCCGTTATAGGGGAACCCGATGCGGCGGCCCAGGATCATGATCGCTCGGCCCTGGGGGTTGTATTTGATGATCGAGTTGGCGCCCTCGTCGATCACCCAGATGTTGTCCTGGGCATCGACGCGTATGCCGTGACAGAACACGTTGCCGTACGAGTCCTTCCCAATCTCCCGGACGAAGTTGCCGTTCTGGTCGAATTCGAAATTGCGCGTCTGCTGGGCGCAGGTGTTGACGAAGATATGTCCCTTGGAGTTGCTGGCAACACCGATGCCTTCGCCCATATACACGTTGGGCGGCAACTTCATGAAGTCCTTGACGACTTCGTACTTGATATCCGGCGCGTTGTCCAGCGCCTTGGGCAGGAGTCTCATCTGCGCGGGCGTCAGGCCGCCAGGGGGGACCTGGGCGTTGCCCGCAGGTGCCTGGGCGCCGCCCGCAGGCGCCTGGCCCGCAGGTACTTGGGCGCCGCCAGAAGGTGTTGGTGTCTGCGCGAACAAAGTGACCGCCGCTGACAGCGCCAGCGCCCCAGCCACCGCACTGATGAAACGTGTTTTCATAGACCACCTCGAGAACGGTGCGCAATGTAACACAAGGTCACGATCACCGCCGCCACACTTCCGCAGCGGCCTTCAGCAGCAGATGAGCGCCGGTCGCGCCCGGGTCCTGATGTCCGACGCTGCGCTCTCCCAGATAGCTGCCACGGCCCTTGCGGGCCTGCATGGTCTTGGTCGCCCGCATGCCTGCTTCGGCCGCCGACGCGCCCCTTTCCAGGATTTCCGTCAGACCGTCTCCAGCCTCCGCCGCACCGCGCATCGCATCCACCGCGGGAAGCAGCGCGTCCAGCATGGTCTTGTCGCCGAGCGCGGCTTTGCCTCGCTGTTGGATGCCGTCGACACCGGCCTTGAACAGCGCCACGACGTCGGCGGGCGTGAGCTCGGACTTGCCCGCACACGCCGCTCCGGCGCGCAGAAAAAATGTGCCCAGGAGCGGCCCGGACGTGCCGCCCATCGTACGGATGAGGACAGTGGCGACGTTCTGAAAAACAGAGCGGAGGTCAGCCGGCGGGTTCGCGGACAGCTCCGCCTGCACCGCACTGAAGCCGCGGTCCAGACTGATTCCGAAGTCGCCGTCGCCGACGGCTGAATCCAGATCGGTGAGCTGCTGCCGGTTTTCGGCGAACGCCTTCTGCGAAGCGTCCAACCAGCGCAGCACGTCCTCCCGGCTCACTGCCATGTTCAGATTCCCCAGCGCAGGGCCGGCGTCAGCACCGGGTCATCCCACAGCGACAACAACTCGTCGTCAGCCTGCAACAGGGTGATCGAGCAGCCGGCCATGTCGAGGCTGGTGATGTAGTTGCCGACCAAGCGGCGGGCGATGGTGATCTGCTTGCCCCGCACGTGCTGTTCCAGTTCGCCGTACACGAGATACAGCTCGATGAGGGGCGTGCCGCCCATGCCGTTGAGCATGGCAATGATGCGGTCGCCTGAGCGGAATGGCAGGTCGGCCAGGATGGCCTCGGCCATGTGCGCGACCGACTCGGCGGCCGGCATAAGCGTCATGCGGCGCCGGCCCGGTTCGCCATGGATGCCGATGCCCATCTCGATTTCGTCATCGCCCAGCTCGAAGTTGGGTTTGCCGGCGGCGGGTACGGTGCAGGGACTCAAGGCCATGCCCATGGAACGAGCGGAGGCGTTCACCCGGCGGGCCAGCGCCGCCACTCGGGCGAGGTCGTAACCGCGGGCGGCTGCCGCGCCGCAGATCTTTTCGGCCAGCACCGTGGCGCCGACGCCGCGGCGTCCGGCGGTGTACAGGCTGTCTTGCACTGCCACGTCGTCATTGATAACGACCGACTCCACCTGGATGCCACGCGCCTGGCAAAGCTCCGCAGCCATTTCAAAATTCAGCACGTCGCCGGTGTAGTTCTTGACGATGTGGAGGACGCCGGCTCCGCCATCGACAGCGGAGGTGGCCGCTTCCATCTGGTCGGGACTCGGGGAAGTGAAGACCTGGCCGGGACAGGCGGCATCGAGCATGCCTTGGCCGACAAATCCGCCGTGCAGCGGTTCGTGACCGCTGCCGCCGCCCGAAATGATGCCTACCTTGCCGGTGACCGGGGCGTCCGCACGAACGACGTAGACGGGATCGAAGGAAACCTTGAGGATGTCGGAGTGGGCTGCGGCGAACCCGGCCAGCGAATCCCGCATCACATCCTGCGGGTCGTTGATCAATTTTTTCATGTGCGTTCCACCAATCGGGGCACAGGCTACACGTCCACGCCCGTGGCATCAAGCCGTGCAGCCGCTCACCGAGCGATTGAGCCGTTCAGGATGTGTGCGTAAGGCACGAACCCTGCTTTCTGGAGTGTCTTTCGAGAGACGCGGTTGTCAACGTTGCACCGAGCGGCGGGAATGCTGCCCAGCTCATAAGCCAGCCGCTTGAGCTCCTGCACCAGATACGCACCGAGGCCGCGTCCGCGGAACGGCTCATCAACCTCCATATACACGTCACCATACGGCGGGTTGTAGTGAAAGAGAATGCCGCCGTTGCCGGCCTGGCGACCCTCGACCTTCAGGAGCCACTTACCCCCGCCAGCGCGTTCGGCAATCGCGCAGCGAATCTCCTTATCTGATGTGATGGGCTCGAGCACGGCGCCGTTGGCCGTGAGTGCAGTCGTGAGGCCGTCCTGAAAGACGATGCTTTCACTCGAGACGTCGCGCGCGTAGGTATGCAGCATCGCCGCGAGCAACAGATCGCTCGACTGAATCTCCATGTGCCGCGCCCCGGATGTCTCGACGAAGGTGTCGAACAGATCGAAGGCGCGGTCGCGATGGGCGGGCAGCACGTAGAATTCGAGAATCGTCGGCTTGTCCTGCCACGGTCCCGCGATCGCGACCGTCCCGAATCCCACGACGGCGCCCGGCACACTGAACTGATACGTCAGACTCCAGCCGGGGCGGGTGTGAATCGAGTCCTTCACGATCTGGCAGTTCATTTCCTGCCGGTATCGCGTCCGCAGTGGCAGCACGATGTTCGGATCGACGAGGGTGGCGAGCATAGGCGTTAGCGGTTACCGACGGAGCGTTGAGCGAGCACCTCCTCTTCGGCCGACGGCCCGCGGACGAGCTCCTTCAATTGGCGCAGCCCTTCTATCTTGCAACGGAATGGTTGACGAGATCGCCGCCGCCGAAATATCGTGCGTCGCGGCATGATCCGACGCAATCCCTCGAGGCGCTCATTCCTCAAGACGTCAAGCGCACTGATCGGAATTGCCCCCTTGACGAGTTTGTGGCCTCGGACAGAGTCCGGCCAAGCCGCCGGCCCCCTCGTCGCATATGTCGGGACGTTCAGCTCCCCACTTCGCGACACGCTCCCGACCCAGGTGGATCTCCCTCCGGGGAATGGGCGCGGCATTCACCTCTTCCACGTCGATCGCACGTCGGGCGCGATGAAAGCAACTAGCATCGTCGAGATCGGCACGAGCCCGAGCTGCCTCGCGCTCAACGCCGCGCGAACGCGCCTCTATTCTGCGAATGAAACCGACCGGGCGGGAGACGAGAAACACGGCACTATCAGCGCCTTCTCCGTCAAACGAACCGACGGAAGTCTGGAGCTCCTGAACACCGTGCGCTCGGGCGGCGCTGGTCCCACGTATGTGAGCGTGCATCCGGGCGAACGCCACCTGCTGGTGGCCAACTACTTCGGCGGTTCGGTGGCGGTGCTCCCGATCCTGGCGGACGGACGGCTGGGAGAGGCTTCGGACATCAAGGTCGATGCCGGCACGATCGGCCCGACTCGAGCGACCCACGCCCCAACGGGGAGCTTCGCGGTCAGCGGACACGATCGAACTCACGCCCACATGATCCAGGCCGATCCCTCCGGGCGTTTCGTGCTGCACGCCGACCTGGGCCTCGACAAGATCTTTGTCTGGAGGTTCGACGAGCAGCGCGGCGCGCTGATTGCGAACGATCCGCCGTCGATCTCGCTTCCGTCCGGAGATGGGCCGCGGCATTTCCATTTCCACCCGAACGGCCGCTGGCTCTATTCGATCCAGGAGGAAGGGTCCACGGTCGTGTCGTTCGACTACGACCCGGCCTCGGGCCGTTTGAAGGAGCGGCAGACGATTTCCACGCTGCCGCCCGGCTTTGCCGGCAGCAATTTCTGCTCCGAGATCCTGGTATCACTCGACGGGCATCACGTGTACGCAGGCAACCGGCTGCATGACAGCATTGCGATCTTCTCGGTCGCGTCCGACGGCGGTCTGACCTATGTTGGAGAGGAATGGACTCGCGGGAACTATCCCCGCAGTTTCGCCTTCGATCCGACGGGCAGGTTCCTGTACTGCTGCAACCAACGCGCGGATGCCGTTACCGTCTTCCGTGTAAATCGCGAATCCGGCGCCATCTCGTTCACTGGCCACTACGCCGCCGTCGGCAACCCATCGCTCATCGTCCTCCTGGACCTCGCGTAGGCAGAGGTCCCCGACATGTTTCCCGTGTGCACCGCACTATAGGGCAGCGGCCGCTCGAACCGGCAACTTCGCGGTGTCCGAAGGGAGACGAAGATGAGGCAAATGAACGTCCGACGTGTGTTCGCTGCCCTGAGCACCGTCACCATCCTGGCTGTACTCGCGGCTATCGTGCACGCCACAATTCCTGACACGGCTGGCGTGATTCACAGCTGCTATGCCGCCGATGGGACGCTTCGGCTGGTGGACAATCCAACTTGCAAGAAGAATGAGACGGCCCTTGCCTGGAACCAGGTAGGACCACAGGGTCCGCAAGGGATTCAAGGCCCGATGGGACCGCAAGGTCCGCAGGGAATACAAGGTCCGCAAGGGATCCAGGGACCACAAGGGCCCGCGGGGCCGCTCGGTCTCGAGCGAATCCAGGCCGACACGGCGTTCGATTCCATACCGACCAAGACGGCGCAGGCGGACTGCCCGGAGGGCAAGAAGGTGATCGGCGGAGGATACCTGTTCTTCTACGGTGGTCCGACGATCCCGATTCGGGACAATTCGCCAACTCTGGACTTGAAGTCATGGATCGTGTCCGGAACGAACTTCGGCAACAACAACTGGAGCGTGAGCGCAGTTGCGATCTGTGCCTTCGCCGAGTGACGCATCGTATGATGCCGTGGGGCGGCGCATCGCGGTTGCCCTGAAGATCTCCGATCGGCTCGAAGAGGCGACGCTGAAACAGGCGGCCGGCGAAAGCGGACGTCGCCGATCTCGTCGGCGCGCCGCTTTCCTGGCAGCTCTCCTCACCGGCCGATATCTTCGCTCCAGAGCCCCGGGTGGTCACGAATGAAACGTCGCATCAGGCCGATGCACGTGGAATCCTGAAGTACTTCAAGGATGACGCCGCGCGTGCGAAGCAGCACCTCCTCCCCGACAAACGTCTGGTTCTCACCGACGACGACTTTGGGGATGCCGTACAGCAGAATGGCTCCGCTGCACATGGCACAGGGTGACAGGGTCGTGTAGAGGACGCTCGTGTGATACACGGCAGGCGGCTGGCGTCCCGCGTTCTCCAGTGCGTCCATCTCGCCGTGCAGCACCGCGCTTCCGCGTTGGACCCGCCGGTTATGGCCACGGCCGATGATGCGCCCGCGGTGAACCAGCACCGAGCCGATCGGAATTCCGCCTTCGCTGGCGCCGGTCTCCGCTTCGGCAATAGCCGCCTGCATGAATTCGTCGGGCATCTGTCGATTATCGCGTGTCAGCCGCCGTGGATGCCCGAGGCACCGTGCCATTGCCGATGCCTCGGCTGACGCGTGGGAGAGCCACGACGATCGTGGTGTCCACTGGTCTGGGCTGCCAGACGGTCGCGGCTGCGAATGGAACACCGATTCAACGACAGAACCGATATGATTCCGCGCGTCGTCAATGGTGAGCTCCGTCGTGGCACTGTCATCTGCCAGTGAACGCTACTCGCTTTCAGGAACGTTCGAGCCCACACGTCTCTCATGGGCTTACCGCGGCGGTCTGGTAATCGTGACCGCCGCAATGCTGATCCTGCCGTTGGTGTACCTCGGTCTGATCGGGGCAGCGGGCTCCGCGGTCTGGTGGCACCTGACCGAACACACCTGGATCGTGACAGCGGGCAGAAGCGCGGTAATCTTGCGGCTGCTCGCCTACCTTGGACCTGCGGTGACGGGCTGTGTGTTCGTGTTCTTCATGATCAAGCCGCTTCTCGCGCGGCCCGCCAGGCGCGCGGATCCGGTTGCCATCCCGCCGGACTCCGAACCCGATCTGGTTCCGTTTGTGGCGCGCATCTGCGAACAGGTTCGCGCGCCGGTGCCGGAGCGAATTCTGGTGGACTGCCAGGTCAATGCGTCGGCGGGCTTTCTGTCCATTCTGCCGCTGCGGCCGCGGTTCGTGCTCACGATTGGACTGCCGCTGGCGGGAGGACTCACGATTCGTCAGCTTGCCGGCGTTCTCGCGCACGAGTTCGGCCACTTCGCGCAAGGCGGAGGCATGCGGCTGACCTTTCTGGTTCGATCGATCAACGGCTGGTTCGCCCGCGTCGCGTTTGAACGAGATCAATGGGACGACAAACTGGAGCAGTGGACGAAGCAAGGCGACTGGCGGATCGGCATCTTTCTACTCATGGCACAAGCCTCTGTCTGGGTCTCGCGTCGCATTCTCTTGGGATTGATGATGGCCGGGCACGGCATCAGCTGCTTCATGTTGCGGCAGATGGAGTACGACGCCGACAGTTATGAAATCAAGCTGGTTGGCACCGCTGCGTTCATTGACACGTTCTCGCGTCTGCAGGAGCTGAATGTCGGAGCGCATCTCGTTTACCGCGAAGTTCAGGAAGGTTGGGTGCGGCGAACTCTACCGTCGAATCTGCCGGCGTTCATGCTCGATCGATGCGGTCACCTTCCGCAGGAACTCTTGACACAGATTCGACAGGTATCGGAGGGGAAGACCGGATTCTTTGCCACTCATCCCACCGATGCCGACCGCATTCGAGCGGCCACAGTCGCAGGCACGAAGGGAGTTCTCGAAGGTGGCGATGTTCCGGCAACGCTGCTCTTTCGCAACTACGAGACCCTGAGCGCGGCGGCGACCCGGCACCACTACGAACACGACCTCCAACTGCCCTTGGCGTCGGCCACGTTGGTCGACACCGGCGTGGCAGTGGCCGCCAGTGAGAACAGGCAGAAGTACTACGAATCGTCCCGGGCCTTCTTCGGCGAACAAGTCAGTTTGCTTCGGCCGGTGCGGTTGCCGATGCCAGCCGTCGAATCGTTGACCGCCCCCGAACTGCTCCACAAACTGCGCGAAGCGCGAGACGCGATGTCTCAGCGAGACGAGAAGCGCATCGCTCTTTACCGCCAGTACGAGACGTTCGATCGTAAGTTGGCACTCGCGCAGGCCGCGCAAGCGTTGTTCGAGGCTGGATTCAAGCAAGTGGCTCCAGTGGACTTCGAGCTGGACCAGAGCACGCTCGCCTGTGCAAACGAAACCGCAGCGTTCGCGCGTATGCGGCTGCGCGACCTGGAACCAGCGCTGCAGCGAATCGACGACGTCTCCGCCACGCGACTGGCATCTGCGCTGACATTGCTCCTGCGTACCGAGGACGCTGGAACTCAGCCGCTTCTCGACTTCGATCCATGTTCGCTGGAACTGTTTCGTCGAGAGGCCTCTTCCCTTATTCCATCGCTTGTGGCGCTTGCGGGCGCATGGCCGCATCTCCAGGAAATCACGCACCTGCTGATGGCCGGAGCGTTGGTGACCGCGAACGCGGCACGGAGTCCAGAGCCGCAAGCGACGGAGACCAGGCTGACGACGATCGTCGATCAAATCGTCGCGCTGTTGCGCAAAACGCGCGCATCGACTGGAGACGCGCCAGCGCCAGACAGCGATCCACGTCAGCCCACCCGGCTGGTGACGTTGCTCGGTCTCGAATCAAGTCGAGACGCCGCCAATCAGGCGCCCAGCGTCGTAAATGCCGCGATCAGCCTTCGGATCGAGGTGATTGGACGGCTTTGTGCCGTGGCACTCGAAGTGGAGGCCGCCGTCGATCGACGCTGCTCTTGACGTTCGCTTCGACTCTGCGGGACCACGTGACGCCCGATGGCGCGGCCGTGCCGATGATGCATTGCACGCGATTTCTCGCCAATCCCGTCAGCGACGACATCTGACTTCTGCGGTAAGCTCCTTCGCATGAAGAAAGTCATTCGACGCGCGATCGTGCTCACCTTTGTCGCGACGTCGTGCTTCGCTCAGGACCCGGCACGCATCGACGAGGTCGTCCAGAGCTACGTCCGCGACAAGACCTTTATGGGGACGGTGCTCGTGGCGCGCGGCGGAGACGTGATTCTGAGCAAAGGCTACGGATCGGCGAACCTTGAATGGAACATTGCCAACACCCCTGTCACCAAGTTCCGGCTCGGCTCGCTCACCAAGCAGTTCACCGCCGCGTCCATTCTGCTGCTCGTGGAACGGGGCAAGTTGATGCTGGAGGATCCGATCAGGAAATACATACCCGACGCACCCGCCGCCTGGGACAAGATCACCATCTTCAACCTGCTGACGCACACGTCGGGAATTCCGAATTTCACCAGCCTGCCGGAGTACAAATCGCTGCAGCTGGTCGAAGCCCCGGTCGCGAAGACGATCGCGACGGTGCGTGACAAGCCGCTCGATTTCCCTCCCGGCGAGAAAATGAGCTATAGCAACTCCGGCTATCTCGTGCTCGGTTACGTGATTGAGCGCGTGACCGGTGGCCGCTACGAGCAGTTCGTGACCGACAACATCTTCACGCCGCTCGGCATGAAGGATTCCGGTTACGATTCGAACACCGCGATCATTCCCCGCAGGGCCGCCGGATACACGCCGTCAGCGGCTGGTCCGGTCAACGCCGGCTACATTCACATGAGCATCCCGCATGCGGCGGGCGCGCTGTACTCCACAACCGAGGATCTGCTCCGCTGGGAGCAGGGCTTGTTCGGCGGCAAGCTGATCTCAGCCGCGTCGCTCGCGAAGATGACGACGCCTTTCAAGAACGATTACGCATTCGGCCTCACGGTGCGGACCGTGAGCGGCCGAAAGGTTATTCACCACGGCGGTGGCATCGATGGGTTCAACACATTCCTCGCGTACTATCCCGACACGAAAGTGACGATCGCAGTGCTCGCCAACATCAACGGCCAGGCGCCGGGCCAGATCGCCGCGAAGCTGGGCGATCTGGCACACGGGGGGACCGTCCAGACCACTTCCGAGCGAAAGGAGATCGCGCTGCCGGCCGCGAAGCTATCGAAGTACGTCGGAACCTACGAGCTCGGTCCGGGCGTCAACATGATGATCAGGCTCGTCGGCGATCATCTGACGACCCAGCTGACCGGTCAGCAGCAAATCCCCATGTTCGCGGAGTCGGAGACGAAGTTCTTCCTGAAGGTCGTGGACGCGCAGGTCGAGTTCTTCAATGATGCGGGCGGCGCGGTCAGCCACGCCGTGATGTACCAGAACGGCCGTGAACGCAAGGTTCCCCGCACCAGCGGCACCGTCGCCGAGCCGCCGCAGCACAAGGAAACGGTGCTGCCGGCGAGCACTCTCGCTCGTTACGTCGGCACTTTCCAGATGCCTGGCAACGCCGAGCTGTCGGTCACTCTCGACGGCATTCAGCTGAAGGCGCAGCTGACCGGTCAGCCGGCATTCCCGATCTTCGCCGAGTCGGAGACGCTCTTCTTTTACAAGGTCGTGGAAGCGACGCTGGAATTTCAGAACGACACAAGCGGCGCCGTGGCGTCGGTTCGACTGCGCCAGGGCGCGATCGATACCGTGGCGCCGAAGAAGTAACGCGTCGGGTTTCGAAACCACCGAGCCGGTGCGCGCGGTTTTACAACCGGATCGCGGGTGACCGCGAGAGGGGACCCCACTCGGCGCGGAGCCCACTCCCGTGACACGCGCCTTTGGGCGAGCACCGAGTGGGGAAACTCGCGGGCAGGCCCCGCGTCTGACACCGGTTGTGAAACCGCTACTAGTTGGCGCGCCGCTTTCCCGGACCGTAGATGACGCGCCCGGCAAGAGCCCCCGTGTGCTGTTCCTTGTCGATCGTCACCTGTCCGTTGACGATCACGTAATCGATCCCGACCGGAAACTGCTGCGGATTCTCGAACGTGGCCCGATCGATCACGCGATCCTGATCGAAGATCGTGACGTCCGCGAACGCGCCCTCCTTCAGCCGCCCGCGATCTTTGATGCCGATCTTGTCGGCGTTCATGCTCGTCATCTTTTTCACGGCTTCGGGTAGCGAGATGATCTTCAGCTCGCGGGCGTAGCGCCCGAGCACACGCGGGAACGTGCCGTAGTAGCGGGGATGCGGATGGGTCCGGCCTGTCGGACCATCCGGATTGACCGCGCTCCCGTCGGATCCAATCGACGTCCATGGCTGCCGCATGATGAGCTGCATGTCGGCTTCGGAATGATGGAAGAAGACCGTGGGCACGCTGCCGTTCTCTTCGATGAGCACATCGAACAGGACGTCGGCCGGATGGCCGCCGTGCGCCGCGATCAGGTCGCTCATGCGTTTCCCCTGGAACGGCTTGTTCCGCTCGTGGCGGAGGGATACGAGGATCATGCCGCCCCAGCCATCGCCGGTCGCGAGGTAGTGGTTGTACCAGTTCGGCAACCCGTTCATCACTTCCTCGCGCATCCGCTTCCGCGCCGCCGGATCCCTGAGCCGCTCGAGCATCTTCTCGCGCCCGCCATCGTGCGCCCACGGCGGCACGATTGACGATAGATTGTTCTGCCCCGCCGTGTAGGGATACACGTTCGCACGGATGTCGTCGCCTTCGTCGCGCGCCTTCTGCACCATCGCGATGATCTCGTTCGCCCGCCCCCACAGCGTCTTGTGCGCGATCTTCATATGGAGGATGTCGACCGGGATCTTCGCGCTCTTGCCGACTTGAATCGCCTCGTCGATCGCGCGGAACACCCCTTCACCTTCATCGCGGATGTGCGACGAATAGATGCCGCCGTACTGCTTCGCGGTTTTCGCCAGCTCGATCAGGTTCTCCGTCGTCGCGAAGCTCGAAGGCGGCTGAAGGAGAGCCGTGGACAGCCCCATCGCCCCCTCTTCCATCGCCTGCGCGATCAGTTTCTTCATCGCGTCGAGCTCCGCGGGCGTCGCGGGCGACTGGCCATATCCCTTGACGTAGGTCCACACCTGCTCTTCGCCGACGTACGAGGCGATGTTCGTTGACATGTGCTGCCGCTCGAGCTTCTCGAAATACCCGCCCAGCGTTGTCCAGTCGACCGTCACGCCATCAGCGCGCGCGCGCATCTCGTCTGAGCCAGCCTTGATCGGTCCTGCCGATCGCGACTCGCCCAGCACCATCGTCGTCACGCCCTGCCGGATCATGCTCTCGGATTTGGGTTCGACGAGGATGGTGTAGTCCGAGTGGTTGTGCATGTCGATGAAGCCAGGCGCGACCGTCCGCCCCGATGCGTCGATACGCCGCGCGGCCGTTGCCGTCCGGAGATCGCCGATGGCCACGATGCGCTCTCCGCGGATCGCGACGTCGGCCGTGACCGCCGGTGTGCCCTCGCCGTTCATGACCGACCCGCCGGTGATCAGGAGGTCGTAGGGTTGTTGCGCCGCGGGGCGGGCGCAGGCGGAGGCGATAAGGAGAGGTGTCAGGAGGTGGAACGCGGATGTGATGCGCATGACCGGCTAGATATTAGCGTTACAATCCCGCACCAAGAAGTCAGGCTCGCGGGCTCAAGGCTCAGGGCTCAAGGCTCAGGGGTCAGGGCTCAGGAAATGAGCGGATGAAAAGACGAGAATTCTTGAGCGGCTGCGTTGAGTCCGGACGGAACCTGAACCCGGATCCGCTGGTGGCCGTGCAGATCGTCCCGGACCAGTTACTCGTCGACCTGTAACCGCTACTGCTACTTTGTCAGTTTCGGCGAGCCAGGTCGCGGCATCGCATTCACGCGTATCCAGCGCAGGGACCGCCCGGATCTCGCGCGGAGATCGCGACACATCGCTCGCAAGGAGGAGAGAATGAAAGCAGTCGCTTTCTTCGTTCTAGCCACGCTCGCCGCCGCGCTCGATCCGGCCGCGCCGACGACAGCGGCCCAGAACACACCGCCCGCCGGCTTCGTCTCGATTTTCAACGGCAAAGATCTCACCGGCTGGAAGATACCCGCCGGCGACAACGGCCACTGGAAGATTGTTGACGGCGTGATCGATTACGACGCCGGAAGCGAAGCTCCAGGTGACAAGAGCCTCTGGACCGAGAAATCGTACAAGAACTTCGTTGCGCGACTGGACTGGCGGATCAAGGCGACCCCGTATGTCAGCAAGAACATGCGAATTGTCATGCCAGACGGCCATGACAAGGTGGACGAAAACGGCAAGGTGATCAACATTACCGCACCGGATTCAGATTCCGGGTTTCTGCTGCGAGGCACCAGCAAGGCGCAACTGAACATCTGGTGCTGGCCAGTCGGCTCGGGCGAGATGTACGGGTACCGGACGGATCCGAAGATGTCTCCAGAGATCAAGGCAGCCGCCACTCCGAAAATGAATGCGGACCACGATATCGGACAGTGGAACACGTTCGAGGTCACGGTCCAGGCGAGCACCGTGACGGTCGTGCTCAACGGCAAAACCGTGATTGACAAGATCACGCTGCCGGATCTTCCCGCTGAGGGGCCGCTCGGATTGCAGCACCACGGTGGGGTGAAGGATGGCGTCTACACGGGCATCCCAGCGCTCGTACAGTTTCGCAACATCTTCGTAAGAGAACTCAAGTAGGGAGCGGCACGCGCCCGGCGCGCGCTCCCCTTGCACTTCGACACGAGTTGCGCTACTCTCCTGTCGAAGCGTAAGGGGGAGTGCATGGAACTGCCGCAGGGAACCCTCGATCTCCTCATTTTGAAGGCGGTCGCCATCGAGCCGCAGCACGGGTGGGCGATCGCGGAACGCATTCACCAGATCTCCAACACGGCGCTGCGGGTCAATCAAGGCTCCCTGTATCCCGCGCTGCATCGCCTCGAACGCCGCGGCTGGATCAGGGCATCGTGGGACGTCTCCGATAACAATCGGCGCGCCAAGTACTACGAGCTCACGGCGAAAGGCCGCCGGCAACTCGAAGAACAGACGGACGCCTGGCGCTCCCTGACCGCAGCGATCAATCTGCTGCTGGATTACAACTAGTCCGCTGCCATGTTCGACGATCTTCGTTTTCGCGTCCGCTCACTTCTCTCCGGCCGCACCGTCGAGCGCGAGCTCAGCGACGAACTCCGTTTCCATCTCGAGCGGCAAATCGAGAAGTACGTTGCGTCCGGCATGAGCCATGACG
>JBKPLP010000119.1:0-5895 GCA_046731735.1 Acidobacteriota bacterium | reverse complement strand
TGAGGAGGTCTCGTATGGATGACGTCGTCAACCGGATGGCCCGTGAGCTGTCCGACGCCATTGCAGCCGCCGTCGCAGAGGATCCGCGTATCGAGGCGTGCCGCGAGCGTGCGCGTGCGGCCGGTTTCGAGATGAAACTTTCGCTGGAGGCGGTGATTGGCTTCATGAACCGCACGACGCCAGGCGCGCTGGCCAAGGTGGGGACGACGACGCAGAAGACCGTCCGCGCCGCCGACCGCCGCAATTTCGAGATCAGCGCGAACGACAAGCGCTTCCTTCGTTCGCTCCGCATCGCGGCCGACGAGACACAGGAGAAAGAAGTGGAGTAGGGCTTCGAGGCTTCAGGACTTCAAGGCTTCAAGGGCCGCGCTTCCGCGCGGCCTTTTCTTTTGGCCCTGAAGCCCTGAAGCCCTGAAGCCTATTTCTTCGTAGCGCTCTGCGCCGCCACCGCGGCGGCCGCGCGCGCCGCCGCCTCCGGATCGCCAAGGTAGTAGTGGCGGACCGGCTTCAGCTGATCGTCTAGCTCGTACACCAGCGGAATCCCGGTGGGAATATTCAGCTCGACGATCTCGCTCTCCGGAATGTTGTCGAGATACTTCACGAGCGCGCGGAGGCTGTTGCCGTGCGCCGCGATGAGCACCCTCTTGCCGGCGGTGATCTTCGGCGCGATCGTGTCCTGCCAGTACGGAAGAAAGCGCGCGACGGTGTCTTTCAGCGACTCGGTCAGCGGGATCTGTTCACGCCTCATGTCGGCGTACCGGGGATCGCGCCCCGAGAAGCGGTCATCATCCGGCGTCAGTGCCGGCGGTGGGATGTCATAGCTGCGGCGCCAGATTTTGACCTGCGCCTCGCCGTGCTGCGCGGCGGTCTCCGCTTTGTTCAGGCCCTGCAGCGCGCCATAGTGCCGCTCGTTCAGCCGCCAGTGTTTGACGACCGGAATCCACATCTGATCGACTGTATCGAGTGTGATCCACAGCGTTCGAATCGCTCGCTTCAGCACCGACGTGAACGCCAGGTCGAACGCGTAGCCCCCTTCCTTCAGCAGCCGGCCGGCTTCCGCGGCCTCCTGTCGGCCCTTTTCCGACAGATCGACGTCGGTCCATCCGGTGAACCGGTTTTCCCTGTTCCACGTGCTTTCGCCGTGCCGAAGAAGAACGACCGTATGCATCAGCGGGATCCCAGCTGTTTGAGGGCGGACCGGCCGGCATAGCGCCCGGCGGATCCGAGCTCCTCCTCGATGCGGAGGAGCTGGTTGTACTTGGCGACGCGATCGGTGCGGCTCGCCGACCCGGTCTTGATCTGGCCGACGCTGGTGGCGACGGCGAGATCGGCAATCGTCGTGTCCTCGGTTTCGCCCGAGCGGTGCGACATGACGCTCGCGTACCCGGCATCGCGCGCCATCGCGACGGCGTCCAGCGTCTCGCTGACGGTGCCGATCTGATTCAGTTTGACGAGCAGCGCGTTCGCGATGCCTTCCGAGATACCGCGCTTGAGGATTTCCGGATTGGTGACGAACACATCGTCGCCGACCAGCTGGACGCGGTTCCCGAGCGCCTTCGTCAGCGTCTTCCATCCATCCCAGTCGCCTTCCGCCAGACCGTCCTCGATCGAGATGATCGGATACTGGCGTACCCAATCTTCATAGAGCTTGACCATCTCGTCGGCGGAGCGCGTCTTGTCTTTCGATTTCTTGAATTCGTAGTTCTTGGCCTCGTCGTTCCACAGCTCGCTCGATGCGACGTCCAGCGCGAGATAGACGTTGTCGCCGGGTTTGTATCCCGCCTGCGTGACCGCTTCGAGCACGACGTCGACGGCCTGCTGATTCGACGACAGGCTCGGTGCGAAGCCCCCTTCGTCACCGACGCCCGTGGAGTGTCCTTTCTTCTTCAGGATGCCTCGCAGCGTGTGGAAGATTTCCGCTCCGCTGCGGACCGCTTCGGCGAACGTACTGGCGCCGAGCGGCATGACCATGAATTCCTGGAAGTCGACGCTGCTGTCGGCGTGCGCGCCGCCGTTGAGGATGTTCATCATCGGCACCGGCAGCACCGATGCCGAAGCGGCACCGTACAGCGTCGCCGCGTGCTTGTAGAGAGGCAGGCCCAACGCTGCGGCGTTGGCCTTCGCGACCGCCATCGACACGCCGAGCAGGGCGTTGGCACCGAGGCGCCCCTTGTTCGGCGTGCCGTCGAGGTCGATGAGAAAGGTGTCGATCGCGCGCTGTTCCGCGTCACGTCCCACGAGCGCCTTCGCGATCTCTCCGTTCACGTGCGAGACCGCCTTCGCCACGCCTTTACCGAGATACCGTTTCTTGTCGCCGTCCCTGAGCTCCAGCGCCTCGCGCTGGCCCGTCGATGCGCCTGACGGCACCGCGGCACGGCCAAACGCCCCGCCATCGAGCGTCACGTCAACTTCAACTGTCGGATTGCCGCGCGAGTCGAGAATCTCGCGCCCCTTCACTGCCTGAATCCTCAATGTCGTCCTCTCATGCCGGGGTATAAAGCCCCGGCCTACGTCCGTGGGGCGGCCCTTGATGGGCCGCCTAAGACCCCCGGCGATCGAAGTCTTGTTCGTTGCGCAAAGCTTCCTCGGAGATCTCGCCGATGAAGGGCTCGTCGTCGACCGTGACGACGACGATCCCGCTGTCGCTGACGGTGTGGCGCCGCCGATCTTCGTCCGCGCTGTACCCGATCAGCGCGCCGCGCGGGACGAACACGTCACGGTCGACAATCGCGCGCCGGATGCGCGCGTGGCGGCCGACCCGGACGCCCGGCATGAGGATGCTCTGCTCGATGTCGCAGAAGCTGTGCACGCGCACGTTCGGGCACAGCACGCTGCCGCTGATGCGGCTGCCCGAAATGATGCAGCCCGCGGAGATGATCGAATCGAGCGCCTGGCCGCAGCGGCGTCCTTCATCGGCGAACACGAACTTGGCCGGCGGCGCCTGTACCTGGTAAGTGCGCAGCGGCCATTCGGGATCGTACAGATTGAATTCCGGGTTGACGTGACACAGGTCCATGTTGGCGTCGTAGTACGCGTCCAGCGTGCCGATGTCGCGCCAGTACTTCGCGGATTTCTTGTTCTCATCGTAGAACCGATACGCATAGACCGGCACCTTCGAGATCAGCGACGGAATGATGTCCTTGCCGAAATCGTGGGTCGACGATCGCCGCGCGTCTTCCTCGAGTGCCGGGACGAGGACGTCGATGTCGAAGATGTAGATTCCGAGCGATGCCAGCACCTGCTGCCCTGCCGGAAGGTGGCGCGGCTTCTCGAGGAATCCGGTGAGCCGCCCGTCGGCGTCGACCTGCAGCACGCCAAAGCGGCGTGCCTCCTCGGACGGGACTTCGATGGCCGCCAGCGTCGCCGCCGCGCCGCGCTCGCGATGCAGCCGCAGCATCTTCGCGTAGTCCATCTTGTAGACGTGATCGCCCGAGAGCACGATCAGCTGCCGCGGGTTTTCGCGGAGGATGGAATACAGATTCTGGTACACGGCGTCCGCCGTCCCCAGATACCAGTGCTCGCCGACGCGCTTCTGCGGGCTGAGAATCTCGACGAATTCACCGAGCTCGTCGGCCACCACGCTCCACCCCATGCGGATGTGGCGGCTGAGCGACAGCGACTTGTATTGCAGCGCGATGAAGATGCGGCGGAGGCCCGAGTTGATGCAGTTGCTCAGCGTGAAATCGATGATCCGGTAGGGACCGCCGAAATAGACCGCCGGCTTCGCGCGTTCCTTCGTGAGTGGATACAGCCGCTCACCCACGCCTCCGGCGAGCACCATGACCAGCACATCGTCCAGCACGTATCAGTCCTTGTCCGTTCGGCGCTTAGCGCTTGAGCACGACCCGCGCTGGTGCGCCGTCACCCCCTGCGACACGCAGCGGCAGACAATACATCTCGTACATGCCGGGCTCGGCCTCGGCGAGGTTCAGCCCTTCGATGATGACGACCGACTGCGAGAGCAGTGCGCGGTGCGCTGGTGCGCCGGGCTTCTTGAACTGCTCGACCGATAAGTAATCGATACCCACCACCTTGACGCCCTGATCCACCAGGTAGCGCGCACCGTCTTCCGTCAGGTACGTGTAGTCCTGGTGGAATCCTTCGCCGTTCCACAAGGCGGAGTTCGAGGTCTTCAGCAGGACTCGCAGATCCTCCCGCAGTCCGGCACCCGCGAGATCGGCCTGGCCGATGCCGCCGCGCTTCGTGATCTCCACCACGCGGGCGCGTCCGAGCAGCAGGTCGAGCGGCAGCGCGTCCACGCCGGCGCCATCGTCGAAGAAGTGCTTCGGCGCGTCCACGTGCGTGCCCGTATGCGTTCCCATGACGAGCTTCGACACATTCGAGCTGCCCCCCTGGGCGATACGCTTGATGGGCTGCAACTCGAATTCGGGGTTCCCGGGGTAGGCGGGGATGCCAGCGGCCAGCGAGACGCTCACGTCCAGGAGTTTGGGTACGCGAGCCATAAGCCGGTGATAATACCACCGCGGCCCGGCCGTTTTGACTTGGTCCCCGAGCTCGCCTATGATCAGCTAGATTTTTCAGCTGCATGCGCCGGACACGAGAGCAGGCCGCGTTCACCTGGGTACAGTCGGGACCGCGAGCGGCCGTCGCGGCGTTGATGGTTGTATGCATGGCGCTCCCCGCGCCCGTCGGCGCGCAAACGACGCCGGACCGCCGCGTCGAGGAGGTCAACCGGCGCGAGGCGGAAGCCCTCCTCAATATCGCCGATGCGGCCATGTCGGGCCGGCTTTCGTCAGACGTCCCGCTTCGCTGGACCAACGACTTCTTCAAGGCCCAGTCGGGCACGTTCGTCCCGTTCACCATTACCGTCGACGGCAGTAGTTTTCACGCCGCAAAAGGGCTGATGTACGTGCGCGCGGCGAAGCGGACGGCGCTGCACGCCCCGCCCCGCGGCGACGTGCGCTACCCGTTCGACCTGATCTTTCCCGTCGAACTGTCCGCTCCGGCTGGCCAGCCGCTCCGCATTTCCCGTGGCTTCGCGGTGGCCCCGGGGGATTACGATATCTATGTCGCCCTGCGTGAGCGGCCGGAGGATCCCGGAGAACGCCAGCCGCGTCTCAAGGCTGCGGTTCTCAAGCAACCGCTCACGGTGCCCGATTTCTGGACCGGCGAGCTGACGACCAGCACCGTCATGCTGGCCGACAGCATCGAGGACGTCCGCAACCCGGTGATTGGCGACGACGTGATGGAGCGGCCGTACGTCATCGGCTCGCACGAAGTGCGTCGCGCAGGCAATACGGCATTTCGGCAGAATCGCGAGTTGATAGTGGTGTTCCTGATTTACAACGCGACGGTGACGGCCGACAGGGATTTCGACATCGAGGTGGACTACAACCTGTTTCGAAGGGAAAATGGCGCGGGCGAGCGATACGTGACGCACACGACGCCGCAGCGTTTCAAGCCGGCGTCGATGGACGCGACCTTCGATCCCACATCCGGGCCGATCCTTGCCGGCCAGGGGATCCTGCTGTCGTCGTTTCAGGAAGGCGAATACCGGCTCGGGATCACGGTGACGGACATGATGTCGCGCAAGTCGCTCTCGCGCGACGTGACGTTCACCGTGGTCGGATCGTAACGGAGGAGCCATGGGCAGCAACCAGCGCGTGCTCTCGGCGG
Source organism: Acidobacteriota bacterium (assembly GCA_046731735.1). Classification (GTDB taxonomy): domain Bacteria; phylum Acidobacteriota; class Vicinamibacteria; order Vicinamibacterales; family 2-12-FULL-66-21; genus JALZOC01. The sequence goes on along the minus strand of JBKPLP010000119.1, from coordinate 258 downwards.
CATTCGTGCTCACGGCGGCGGCCGTGATTCCCTCCTCCGCGTCTGCTCAGCAGATGAGCACACGCGCACCCGAGCTTCGTACGGTCAGCGCCATCGTTGCCGGCACCATCACCGGCATCGTCAGCGACGAGCGCGGCGCTCCGCTCCCTGGCGCAATGGTGTCAGTGCTCGGTGCCACGATGGCGATGACCGTCACGGATGCACACGGGTGGTTCTCGCTCAACCGTCTGCCCGCGGGCGAGTACACGCTCCGCGCGC
>JBKPLP010000118.1:0-5988 GCA_046731735.1 Acidobacteriota bacterium | reverse complement strand
CGCCGGTTTCGCTGCGATCCAGCCGGTTCGGCAGCGGCAGCATGTTCATGATCGCGAGCGTGTTCGGATTGATCCGATCCTTCGGCACCACATTGCCGAAGAACGCCTGCCCGCTCACCGGATCGCGAATCACGATGAGTCGGCCGCCCGAGTCCAGCGTCTGCGAGAAGTCCCCCTGCCGCTCGAGTGCGGTCGGCATCAGGTATTTGCGCACGCTGCCGGGCTGCGCCGCCTGCGGGTTCTCCATCGAGTAGAAGAAGAAGAGTTTCTTCTCGTTCGACTGGTTGAAGAGCCCGGGCACTTTCACCGGCCCGCCGACGTTCACGCCGTAGGTGTCGTAGTGGTAGATCGGTACCGGCAGATGATTGCGCTTGTTGTCCCATGTGTTGGCGTTCCACTGCTGACGGCGCGCGTAGTAATAGGCCGCGCCGCTGTAGCGCATGCCGCCGCTCTTCGTCACGATCTTCACATTCGCGCCGCCGCTCCGGCCGTCCTCCGCCTTGTAGCTGCCGAGCATGACCTTCACTTCGGCAATCGCATCGAGGTTCGTCGCCGACGCGAAGCGGGCAGTACCGGAGAGCTCGTTGCCGTTGAGCCCGTCGACCGTCACCTGATTCCATTGGCGCCGCTGGCCGCCGACGTTGGGAACCTGCGAGCCGAAGCTCTCGCCCATGGCTTCGATGTCATCCTCGTAGCGGACACCCGGGAGGAGCCGCAGCAGCGACATCACGTCGCGCCCCTTCGTCTGGATTTGCGCGATCTGATTCGAGGTGAGAAGGCCGGTGTAGTCGCTGTTCTTCGTCTCGACGACCGAGCCTTGCGACTCGACGGTGATGACTTCGGTCAGGTTGCCGACCTCGAGCCTGACTTTGCCGAGATCGAGCTGGCCGCTCGCGTTGAGCACGTTGCTGCGCTTCTCGAACGATCGGAAGCCCGTCAGTTCGACCCTGATCGTGTACGAACCGGGCGTCACGGAGCGGAACGCGAACTCGCCGTGCGCATCGCTCGTGATCGTCCGCGCCGTACCCGTGCGCTCCTCCGTCAGCGTGACGGTCGCGCCCGGGATCGCCGCGCCCTGCGAGTCGACCACCGTGCCTGACACCGTGCCCGTGTCCTGCGCCCACACCGGCGCCGCCGCGAGCCCCAGAACGAAGCCGCAGACAATGAGACATCCGCGCCATCCGCCGCGAACTGGCATCGCGTCCTCCTAGCGTTCTATTCTTTGTCCTTCGAATTCAACGACGACGACGGTTGCCATTGGATCGAGCATCGGCCGCTCGAGCGTGAACGTCGTCTTTCCGTTTTCGGTCTTGAGATCAACCGGTGCGTGGTCCGCGAGCCGGTACGCACGCGTGGCCCTGTTCTTCATCGCGGGGATTTCAAATGGCGCGCGCGGTTCGGCGAAGAACGTGAAATACAGCTTCCCGGGCTTCGCCGTGACGCGCCATTCCGTCTGCGGGAGAAACAGCTTCTGCCCGCGCACGTCTTTCCCGCCGCGGGCGCTGAACTCGCCGAACTCTTCGCCGAACGGCGACGTGCCGGCGCCGTAGACCGCTTCGCTGTTGACCTTCAGCCAGCGGCCGACGGTGCGCAGGATCTCCTGACTCGCCGGCGGGATCACGCCCTCGGCGGTTGGCCCGACGTTCAGCAGGTAATTCCCTCCCTTGCTGACGATGTCCACGAGTTTGAAGGCGATCTGCCCCGGAGACTTCCAGTTGGTGTCGTCCTGGCGGAACCCCCACGTATCGTTGATGGTCGCGGGCGTTTCCCAGGCTTCGGTTGAGGCCTCGGGCGGGATGACGTTGTCGCCGGTCGAGCGGTAGTCTCCCTCAGTGCCGAGCCGGCCGTCGATGAGCGTGTTTGGCTGCAGCGTACGGACGATGTCGGCAAAGCGCTGGCCGCGCTCCGCCGTCATCATGCGCGGCGTGTCGAACCAGATCAACGCGACGGGTCCGTAGCCGGTCAGCAGCTCCTTCACCTGCGGCTCCGCCTTGCCGCGCAGATACGCGTCGTAGTTCTTGAGCTCCTTGCCGTCAGGCGCCTGGTCGGGGCCGAAGTCCCACGTATTTCCCGCGCCGTCCTTCTCGTGCCAGTCCTGGGACTGTGAGTAATAGAAGCCGAGCCGGATGCCGCGCTTCGCGCATGCATCGGCCAGCTCTTTCAGCGCGTCGCGCTTGAACGGGGTCGCGTCGACGATGTTGTAGGGGCTGACCTTCGACTTGAACATCGCGAACCCGTCGTGGTGCTTCGACGTGATGACGATGTATTTCATGCCCGCGTCCTGGGCGAGCTGCACCCACTGGTCGGCGTCGAACTTGACCGGATTGAATTGCTTCGCGAGCCCTTCGTATTCGGCCACCGGGATCTTCGAGCGATTCATAATCCACTCGCCCAGACCCAGTGAACGCTTGCCCTTCCACTCGCCGGCGGGGATCGCGTAAAGACCCCAGTGTATGAACAGGCCGTACTTGGCCTCGCGAAACCATTCGAGCCGCTTCTCACGGGCGGGATCGGCGGGACGCGGCGCCTGCGCGGACAACGCCAGGGGAACCAGTGACAGAATGGCGATGGCCGCACGCTGGTGTATCGTCATGGGCGTCTCCCGCGATCCGGGCCCTGTGATACTATCCTTTACCGTTAAAGTCAACCAACTTTAGCGGTAAAGCAAACTTGTCCGCCTGAAGGCGGACGCTACCGGCTGCCGACGCTGCTGAAGGCGGACGCTTTCAGGTGGACCCTGAGAATCTGGTACCCAATGCCCCCGACCACCACGATGAAGCGGATCGCCGGCGAGCTCGGCGTGTCGATCACGACGGTTTCCAAGGTCCTCAACAACCGCGAGGACATCGGCCACGCCACCCGCGCGCGCGTGCTCGCCAAGGTCGCCGAGCTCGGCTATCAGCCCAACGCCGTCGCCCGCAGCCTCACGCTCCGCCGGACCCACACCCTCGGCGTGGTCATCCCCGATCTGATGCACTCGTTCTTCGTCGAGATCGTCGCCGGGCTCGAAACCCTGGCCAGCGCCCGCGAATACGGGCTGCTGTTGTGCAGCTCCAACGAGGATCCCGCGAAGGAACGATCCGAGCTCGAGATGTTGCGCCAGCGGCAGGTCGACGGCATCGTCCTCGCGTCGGTCAACGCATCCGGCAATACGGATCTGCTGCAGAAGCTCGGCGCGCTGGGCATTGGCCTCGTGATGATCGATCGCGACGATCATCCGGCGGTGAAATGCGACCGCGTCCTCACCGACGATCAGAAAGTGGGAATGCTGGCGACGTCGCATCTGATCCGCCAGGGGCGTAAGGTCATCGCGCACATCGCCGGGCCGCTCATCACGCACGCGAAGCGCCGTGCGGATGGGTATCGCGCGGCGTTCCGGTCGCATGGCGTACGCATGCGGCCCGACTGGATCGTCCGCGGCGGGTTCATGGAACGCGACGGTTACGCCGCGATGAAAAAGCTGCTCGCGCTGAAGCCGCGCGTCGACGCGGTGTTCGCGGCGAACGATCCGGCGGCGATCGGCGCGATGAAGGCCATCTGGGAGGCCGGCCTCGAGATTCCCGACGACATCGCCGTGGTCGGCGCCGGCGACATCGCGCTGGGGGACCTGCTGCGCGTGCCGCTCACGACCGTCAGCTGGTCGCGCGAAGAGCTCGGGCGGAGCGCCGCGGATCTTCTCTTGAATCGGATCGGCGACGAGCCGCCGGATCAGTTCCGCTCAGTGATCATTCCGCCGCAGCTGATCGTCCGCCGCTCCAGCGGCGGATAGGGAGGCGTCCGTGTCTCGATGTGTCGTCCTGCTCGCGCTGGCGCTGGTTGCGCCGGACATGCCGGTCCGCCTCAAGGCGGACACCACCGCCATATCAGCCAGTAGTGTCCGCCTTCAGGCGGACCAGACATCGCCGATCACGATCACCAGCCCCGACGGCCGCATCAAGTTCGAGCTCGATCTGCGCTCGGAGATGCGGCTTGCCTATCGCGTCACGCTGAAGGGCCGGTCGGTCATCGAGCGCTCGCGCCTCGGCATCATCGTGGACGGCGTGAACCTCGGCGACGGCGTCGCGATTGGAGCGGTCGAGCGCACGCGTCAGGACGAGCGCTATCGCACTCGCGGCGTGCACGCGATGGCGACGAACCGTTACAACGGCGCGACGATTGACGTGACGCAGCAAGAGCGCGGCACGAAATACACGATTGACGTGCGGGTCTTCGACGACGGCGTGGCGTTCCGCTACGTCGTCCCGGGGAGCGCGAACGTGCGGCGTACGCCGGACGAAGCGACCGTTTTCAACTTTCCCGCGGGAAGCACGGTCTGGTATCACGATCTAGACGGCCACTACGAAGGCGTGTACGCGAAGACAGACATCGAAGACGTCAAGGAAGGGGACTGGGCCGCGCCGCCGCTGACCGCGCATCTTCCCGAGGGCCTCGGATACGCATCGGTCACGGAGGCCGCTCTGGTGAACTACGCCGGCATGGCGCTGCGGGCCGACCGCCGTGGCGGCTTTGCCGCGACGCTGGGTCACGCGGTGCCTGCGTCCTATCCCTATCGCCTCCGATACCCCGCGCTGGACGTCAGGCGACTCGAAGTTCCAGCCGTTATCACGGGAACGATCACGACACCGTGGCGGGTCATCCTGGCCGGATCGGACCTCAACACGCTGGTGAACTCAGACATCATCACGAGTCTCTCTCCGCCGCCGGATCCTGCGTTGTTTCCGCAAGGAATCGATACCCCATGGGTGAAGCCAGGACGGGCGGTCTGGCGCTACCTGGATGGCGGCGACAACACCTTCGAAGGCATCAAGCAGTTCTCGGAGCTGGCGGGAAAGCTCGGATTCGAATACCAGGTCGTCGAGGGGCTGTGGCGCCGCTGGACGGACGAGCAACTGCGCGAACTGATCGCGTTCTCCAACGAGCGGCACGTCGGCATCCTGCTGTGGGTCCACAGCCGCGATCTCCGCGACGCCGCGGCGCGCCGTGCCCTGTTCGAGAAACTGCACACGTATGGCGTTGCCGGCGTGAAGGTGGATTTCTTCGATCACGAGGCGAAGGAAGTGATCGATCTGTACCACGACATCCTGCGCGAGACGGCGGAGAACCGCCTGCTCTGCGACTTCCACGGTGCCAACAAGCCCGCTGGCGAGTCCAGAACCTGGCCAAACGAGATGACGCGGGAGGGCGTCTACGGCTTCGAGCATCGCGCGCAGACCTGGGCCGCGCACAATACGACGCTTCCGTTCACCCGCTATCTCGCGGGGCACGGCGACTATACGCCGGTCGTGTTCGGCGATCGGCGCAAGGAAACGTCGTGGCCGCATCAGATCGCGACGGCCGCAATCTTTACGTCGCCGCTGCTGGTCTATGGCGGCAATCCACAGAGTCTGCTCGACAACCCCGCGGTTGACGTGATCAAGGCGCTGCCGAGCACGTGGGACGAAACGATCGCGTTGCCGGGCAGTCGGATCGGGGAGACGGCGGCGTTCGCGCGCAGGCGAGGCAGTGAATGGTTCGTCGCCGTGCTGAATGGTCCCGAGCCGCGCACGCTGAAAGTCGATCTCAGATTCCTGGGACCCGCGGTGTACCGCGCGCTGCTCGTGCGCGACGACCCCGACAATGCGGCCGCAGAGCGAATCGAGCGTGCCAACCTCACGCGCCAGGGGTCGATCACGATCACCATGCGTCCGGGCGGCGGATTCATTGCGCGGCTCGCGCCGACGAAATCCGGCAGCTAGCCACGCCTCGCCAACGACTGCTGTCACGCTGTCTTCGCTGCCCAGATCAAACAAGAGAAGGAGAGAGAAAGTGACGAGAAGGCCGACGCAGCACGAGGGTCGCTCTACCGCGGGCACCGCGGTTGGCGAGTCCACCGCGAATGCGTCGCCTTCTCCCTTTCTCCCTTTTCTCCTGTTTGATCTTGTCAGTGAAGGTTGTTGATTAAGCGGTCGAGTCAGGGCTTCTCGAGATACAGGTCCCGCCCGGCGTTGT
>JBKPLP010000117.1:0-9625 GCA_046731735.1 Acidobacteriota bacterium | reverse complement strand
ACTTCCTGGATCGCATCCTCGATGAACAGGTTATTCGGCGTGCCGAGCACATTGTCGTTGATGTCGACGCCATTCATCAGGAAGACGTTGTCGTAGGCAAACGCGCCCGAGACGGTCACCTGCGATTGGCTTGGCGTGTTGTCGGTCAGGCCCGGCGACAGCTCCGCGATCAGAAACGGCGTTCTTCCGACCGGCAGACGCTGCACCTCGCTGAGTTGAAGATTGACCGAGCCGTGCGACGTCACCGCCGACGGAAGCGACGCGCGCACATCAACCGTCTCGTTGACGGGTGCCGGCGCGAGCTGCTCATCGAGCACGATCGTCGTTCCGAGCGCGACGGTTGCGCGCCGCTGCACCGGCGTCATGTTGTGCAGCTCGAATCTGACGGTGTACTCGCCGGGCGCCAGGCCCGGCAGGCTGAAGATGCCATTGACGTCGGTCGTCGCCGTGCGCGAGCCCTGCAGCGCCACCGACGCAACCGTCACCGTGACGCCGGGCAGAGGCAGGCGGTCGCCGTCCGACACACGCCCGGTGACGCTGCCGTACTGCTGCCCCTGGCCAAACGCGGACGCGGCAAGCAGGCACGCGGCCGCAGCGGTAGAAAACGTACGGACCTTCATGAACGTTAAACCTCTGCTGAATGAAATGTTGATGTGAGCGGAAACAGAGCATGGCGCGTGCCATGGAGAACACATCCCGCACACGCAGATCTGCGCGGGAGATCGGCGTTCGCGCGGAATCAGCTCGGATTGAACTTTCTTCGAAGTGTTCCAGAGTGAGACGAGGCGTTACGGGACTGTCGCGGACGCGCGTGGATCAGCAATGACGGCGCGGTGGGACGAACCCACAATGGACCGGGACGAGTAACGGACTTCACCGCACTGCGATCTCGTACGACGCGACGTCGGCGGGCTTCTCGCCCACCGACGTCAGCAGCACTTCATACGCGCCCGTGCCGAAAACGTCGCCAGTGACGAAGGCCGCGACCATCGGTTTGCCATCGATGATCGATGCGCCAACGCCGCCGCGCTGCCAGATCGTCTCCCCGCCGGACCACGTGCGAACCACGACGCCATAGCGCGTGGACGGCGCCAGTCGTCCAGCCGGGAGCACGAGCCGGAGCAGAATGACCTGCTCTGCCGGTGGTCGCGCCACGGTTGCCTCCGGAGGCTGGGCGCCGCGTGTCGTCAGCGGCGTCAGCGTCAGTGTCGGATACGTCGGTGGCGAAGCGCCTTGACCTGAACCGGTCGGAGCGCGGAGGCGCGCGAGCTCCAGCGTCAGCGCTTCGCGCGTGGCCTGCTCGTGTGCCAGCCGGTTCTCGAGTCGCTCCTGCTCGATTCGACCGTTCAGATCCGCCGCGTGCAGCGATTCGATCCGCGCCCGCGCGCGGCGCAGCGCCACTGCCTCGCCGGCGGCGACGACAATCAGCACGACGCCGAGCGCGACATAGATCCATTGAACCGCCGGACGATCGAGTCCAGCCACAGCACGCATTGGGGCACACGATATACTGAACGGCGTTTTTCCAGAATCTATCCGGTCCGCCCGAGGCGTCGCGAAGACCGGGCGTGACCACCGCGCCACCGCGGAGGCCGAAGCCCTCTGCCAGGCAGAACGCGTACACACGATCGAGGATCTTGCATGTTCGATGTCCGGAAGAGTGCACTCGCGATCGCGCTCAGCGCGGCTCTCGGAGCGGCCGTCACCGCACAGGACGCTCCGGCACGGAAACAGCCGTCAGCCGGCGAACCGGACATGGGTTCGACGCCGAGGGAATTCAAGGCGCTCAAGTACCGGCTGATCGGTCCCGCCGCGGGAGGCCGCGTGTCGCGCGTCGCCGGGATCGCGGGCGATCCGGCGACGTATTACGCCGCCACGGCGAGCGGAGGCGTCTGGAAGACCATCGACGGCGGCGCAACATGGAAGCCGATCTTCGACGATCAGCCGATCTCCTCCATCGGATCGATCGCCATCGCGCCGTCGGATCCAAACATTGTCTACGTCGGCTCCGGTGAAGCCAACATCCGCGGCAATGTCGCCGCCGGAAACGGCATCTACAAATCAACGGACGGCGGGAAGACGTGGACGCACGTCTGGAAACAGGAAGGACAGATCGGGAAGATGGTCGTCCATCCGGCGGATCCGAACATCGCATTCGCGGCGGTACTCGGCCATGCCTTCGGCCCGAACCCCGAGCGCGGTGTGTATCGCACGACCGACGGCGGCAAAAGCTGGAAACAGGTGCTGAAGAAGAACGACAGCACAGGTGCTTCCGACGTCGAGATGGATCCCTCGAACCCGTCGATTCTCTTCGCCGGCTTCTGGCAGACGCGCCGCACCCCATGGCACCTCGAAAGCGGTGGGCCCGGAAGCGGGCTGTATTCGTCGCGCGACGGCGGCGACACCTGGACGCAGATCACCGGTCATGGTCTGCCCGAAGGGATTCTGGGAAAGATCGGAATCGCGATCGCCCCCTCCGACGGACGCCGCGTCTATGCCCTGATCGAAGCCGAGAAGGGCGGTCTCTTCAGATCAGAGGATGGCGGAACGACCTGGGAGCTGATCAATCCCTCGCGCGCACTCCGGCAGCGTGCCTGGTACTACTCCACGATGGCGGTCAATCCCGCCAACCGTGAAGACGTCTGGTTCCCCCAGGTGCCGATGCTCCGCAGCATCGATGGTGGAAAGACCGTGCAGTACATCAAGGGGCTGCATCATGGCGACCACCACGACGCGTGGATCGATCCGAAGAACCCGAAGCGGTTGATCGTGGCGAACGACGGCGGGGTCGACATCTCGACGAACGGCGGCGAAACCTGGTTCGCGCCGCCGCTGCCGATCAGCCAGTTCTACCACGTGTCGGTCGACACCCGCACGCCGTACCACATCGCCGGCGCGATGCAGGATCTCGGCACCGCGCAGGGACCGAGCGCGAGCCTCCGGGGCACCATTGCGTTGTCGGACTGGCACGAGGTCGGCGGCGGCGAGGCGGGCCACGTCGTCTCGAACGCCGCCGACCCGAACATCGTGTACGCCGGCGAATATCTCGGGATTATTACCCGCTACGACCATCGTACCGGGGAGGCGCGCAATGTCAGCGCGTGGCCCGAGAACCCGTCAGGTCACGGCGGCGAAGACATGAAGTACCGGTTCCAGTGGACGGCGCCGATTGCCGCATCGCCCCACAATCCCAACATCATTTACCATGGCGCCCAGGTCATCTTCCGCACCACCGACGGCGGCCAGACCTGGGAAGCGATCAGCCCGGACCTCACCCGCAACGACAAATCGAAGCAGAAATGGTCGGGCGGTCCGATCACCGGCGACAACACCGGCGTCGAAACCTACGACACTGTCTTCGCGATCGCGGAGTCGCCGAAGCAGCAGGGCGTGATCTGGGCCGGCAGCGACGACGGACTGGTTCACGTCTCTCGTGACGCGGGCCGTAACTGGACGAACGTCACCGCGAAGATGTCCGGCATGCCCGAGTGGGCCACCGTCAGCATCATCGAGCCTTCCCCCTTCGACGCGGCCGCTGCGTACGTTGTCGTCGACGCCCACCGTCTCGACAATATGCATCCTTATCTGTACAAGACGACCGACTTCGGTGCGACCTGGACGCGGCTCGACGGGAAGCTGCCATCTGACGTCTATCTGCATTCGGTCCGTGTCGACCCGGCGAAGCGTGGGCAGTTGTACTTGGGGACCGAGCGTGGAGTGATGTTCTCGGCGGACGACGGCGGGACGTGGCGGGATCTGAAACTGAACCTCCCAACCGTCGCCGTTCACGACCTCGTCGTCAAAGACAACAACCTCGTAGTTGGAACGCATGGACGATCGGTCTGGGTCCTAGACGACCTGCAGCCGGTGCGGGAGATGACGTCGGCGCTCACGACGGAGGCCCTGCACTTGTTCCCCGTTGCCGAGGCGATCCGCTGGCGCACCGGCGCCGCCGCATATGGCACTCGCGTCGCGAACTTCCCCAATCCGCCGCGCGGCGCGTCGATCTATTACTTCCTCAAGGAAAAACCCAAGACCGACGTGACCATCGAGATCCTCGATTCGCGTGGCACGCTCGTGCGTACGTTGAGCAGCGTCCCTCGTGAGCCGGACAACAGCGACGATAACGAGGATCCGGAGGAGCTCAAGAAGGAAGCGCTGCCGACAGAACCGGGAATCCAGCGCGGCGTCTGGGATCTCGCTTGGGAAGGCGCGAAAACCATCAAGGGGGGAAAACTCGACTCCGGCGATCCGGTGAAAGGACCGCGTGCTCTGCCCGGGACCTACACGGTACGCTTGCGCGTCGACGGCACGACACTGACTTCGCCGCTCGTCGTAAAGCCCGATCCCAGGGGTGACGCGCCGCAAACCGAACTCGCGGCGCAACTCGCCTACGGTCTGCGCGCACGCGACGACGTGTCGAGGCTGACCGGGCTCGTGAACGACCTGCGCGCGGTGAAGACACAACTGAAAGCCAGAGCGACCGCGCTTGAATCGCGGAAAGACGAGGCGCCGATCGCGGAGCTGTTGCAGTCCTCCGAGGCGATCGCCAAAAAGGCTGACGCGCTCGAAGACAAGCTGCACAACCCGACCGCGGAAGTCGTCTACGACATCCTGGCGATGCGCGGCGGCACGCGTTTGTACTCGCGGCTGGCACCGCTGCACGACTGGGCGATCGAAGCGCAAGGCGCGCCGACCTCGGGGATGACCCAGGTGCTCGACGCCCAGGAAAAAGAGCTCTCCGATCTCGAACGCGAAACGCGCAACTTCCTCGACGAGGAAGTGGGCACCCTGAACGCCGCCGCCGCCCGGCTCGGCTTGTCGTTCGTAATCGTGCGTTAGTCGCTGCTCCGTCTGCTCTGACTACACGGCGCCCCGAATAGCTGAGTTTACGGTTGAGAGATCCTGCGGGAATGTCGAGGAAAATTGCATTGCCGTGATGGTGTGCTTGTTGCTACGCCTCTAGAGTGGTACGGAATTAATACTCAGGAGGCATGAGAATGAAAGTTCGACGCTGGATCGCAACTCTCGCGCTTGGTCTGGCGGTGGCGCTGCCGTCAGCCAGTTTCGCGCAGGAGCCGTCGACCAAGGACAAGGCAGAAGCGAAGACGAAGAAGGCCGCCAATAAGACCGAACAGGCTGTCGAGAAGACCGGCGAGGCGATCACCGACAGCTGGATCACCACGAAGATCAAGGCGGACTTCGTCAACGAGAAGGCCCTTGAACACAGCGACATCAACGTCGACACGAACAATCACGTGGTCACGTTGAAGGGCACGGTGGCCTCGAGCGCCGGCAAGGCGCGCGCCGCGCAGATCGCGAAGACCACCAAGGGTGTTACGAAGGTCGTCAACACGCTGACGATCGCGCCCCACAAGGACCTCGCGGACAAGACGGCCGAGAAGGCCGATAAGGTCGGCGACAAGGCGGACAAGGCCGGTGACAAGGCCAAGGAAACCGCTGGTACCGCGGGCGAGGCAGTGACCGACTCCTGGATCACGACGAAGATCAAGGCGGACTTCGTCAACGAGGATTCGCTGAAGGGCAGCGACATCAACGTCGACACGAACAACCACGTGGTGACGTTGAAGGGCACGGTCGCGTCGCTGGCTGGTAAGACACGAGCCGGTGAAATCGCGAAGACGACCAAGGGTGTCACGCGCGTGGTGAACGAGCTGGTGCTCGCAGCCAAGAAGTAGGCGAGCCCGCTCGGGCACATCTAGGCGGCGCGCTTTCGACTGCGCGCCACGGCAAGCGACAGCACGACGACTCCCCAGGCGGCAAGCGCCGCCGCCTGGGGCCACAACAAGTCCAGACCGATCCCCTTCAGAAAGATCCCGCGCACGATCACGAGGAAGTAGCGCAGCGGTATCAAGAACGTGATCGCGCGCATCACCGCCGGCATGTTCTCAATTGGAAAGATGAATCCCGACAGATAGATCATCGGCGTCAGGAAAAAGAACGTCGCCGTCATCATCGCCTGCTGCTGTGTGGCGGAGATCGTCGAGATGAAAAGACCGAGAGCGAGCGTGCAGAGCACGTAGAGCAGGCTCATCGCGAGCAGCAGCGGGAAGCTGCCGCGCAGCGGGATCTGGAACCAGAACACCGCCACCGACACGACGAGCAGCACGTCCACCATCGCGATCAACCCATACGGCAGCAGCTTGCCGACGACGAGCTCCCAGCGCCGGAGCGGCGTCACGTTGAGTTGTTCGAGCGTGCCGAGCTCCTTCTCGCGCACGATTGCCATCGAGGCCAGGTTCGCGGTGACGACGAGCAGCACGAGCGCGAGGACGCCCGGAATCATGAAATGCCGGCTTTCGAGCTGAGGGTTGAACCACACCCGGATCCGCGGCTCGATCCCGCCCGCGGCAGGGAGGCCGGCGGTCAAGGCCGGCCCCAGCTCTGACGGCACCGCCTCGGCCTGCACCACGATGGCCCGCGCCTCCAGAAGTTCCTGCGCATAGGCGCCAAGCAGGCTCGTCGCGTACCCGAGAGCAACCGTCGTCGAATTCGAATCGCTGCCGTCCGCAATCACCTGGAGCGTCACAGGCGTGCCACCGGCCACGTCGGCGCCATACCCCGTCGGTATGGACAAGGCGAGCGACGCGTCCCCGCGTTCCAGGTACGGTTCGACGTCATTGGCGGTGGACACCACGCTGATGACGTTGAAGTTGCGCGACGCGTCGAACCGCGCGATGACGTCACGGCTGCGCGGCGAGCGGTCGCCGTCAGCGACGACGACCGGCACGTCGCGGACGTCGGTCGTCGCGGCGTACCCGAGCAGCGTCAGCTGCAGGATCGGACCGACGACCACAATCCCGAACAGCTTCGGGTCCTTGCGCAATTCGAGGAATTCCTTCCACACGAGAAATCGAAGTCGTTGCATACAATCCCGCCGGGCCATAAAGGCCCGGCCTACGTGAAGCCGCCCCTCCTGGCCTACGTGGGGCGCCCGGCCTACGTGGGGCGGCCCTTTACGGGCCGCCCTCCGCTTTACACCGAGGCCGACCGCGCGAGACGCGCCGACGCAAGGCCCAGCATGGCGGCCGCATACAGCGTCAACGCGCCGAGCTGTGGCGCCAGGTCACCGATCGCCGTCCCCTTCAGCAGGATGCCGCGCAGCGCGATGAGGAAGTAGCGCGCCGGCACGAGGTGCGTCACGATCTGGAGCGCGCGCGGCATGCTGTTTATTGGAAAAATGAATCCCGACAGCATCAGCGTAGGCAGAAACGAAATCAGCAGCGCCATCTGAAAGGCGAGCTGCTGGCTGTCGGCGACGGTGGAAATCAACAGGCCGGTGGCCAGCGCACCGAACAGGAACAACGACGCCGAGACGAACAACGCCAGCCAGCTGCCCCGCAGCGGCAGCCCGAACAGCACCATCGACGCCGCGATGATCAGTACAGAGGACGCGAGCGCGATGAAGAAGTACGGAATGGTCTTCCCAATCAGGAACGACACGGTATCGATAGGCGCCATCCGCACCTGCTCCATCGTCCCGTTCTCTTTCTCGCGAACGATCGAAAGAGCGGTGGAGGCGACCGCTGTAATCATCGCGATGTAGGCGATGAGGCCTGGCACGAGGAACAGCGTGCTTCGTAACTCCGGGTTGTACCAGATGCGAGGCTCGACGGTGAGCAGCGGTGCCGGCTGCACGCCGCCAGGCGCGAACCGCGCGCCAGCCGTCCGCAGGATATTGATGGAGTAGCCGAGCACCGTCGTCGCCGTGTTGGCGTTGTCGCCGCTGACGATGACCTGGACCGGGACCATCAGCCCGTTGCCTACGTCGCGGCCGAACCGCTCGGGGATGACCAGCACCGCACGCGCCTCGTTGAGATCGAGCAGGCGTTCCGCTTCTGCCGGACCGTAGACCGCTCCGGCGAGGTCGAAGTAACCGGAATTGATGAACGCCGACACGACGGCGCGGCTCTCGGCAGTGCCGTCACGGTCTTCGACGGCGAGCTTCACATGGCGGATGTCGAAGTTCAGCGCATAGCCGTACAGCAGCAGGAAGAACGCGGGGACGAAGATCAGGATGAGGAGCGTGCGGCGGTCGCGTCCGATCTGCCGCAGCTCCTTGCGATACACCGCGAGCGCCTTCTTCATGACGCCGCCCGGCGCGCCTGTTCGGCGCGTTCGACGACGTCGAGGAAGACGTCTTCGAGGGAGGGGGACACCGCCTCGACCGACTCGACGCGAATGCCCTGAGCGCGAAGATGCGTCACGAGCGCATCAGTGCCGGCCCCGTCACCGCGCAGCACGACGTGGACTGCTGTACCGAACAGGCTCGTCTTCTCCACCCCGGGCATCTCGTCGAGGACCCGCATGGCATCGGCGGCGCGCGCGGTTCGAAGCTCGAGAATCGATCTGCCGGCAAAGACCTGTTTCACCTCCGCGATCGTTCCGATCGCCGCCAGGCGTCCGCCGTGGATCAATGCGACGCGATGGCACCGCTCCGCTTCGTCCAGATAGTGCGTGGTGACGAGGATGGTGACGCCCGATGCGGACAGCGCGTCGATCAGGCGCCAGAATTGGCGGCGTGAGAGTGGATCGACGCCACCGGTTGGCTCGTCGAGGAATAGAATCGTTGGCTCGTGGAGGATCGCGCAGCCGAGCGCCAGCCGCTGACGCCAACCGCCGGCCAGATCTCGCGCCAGCGCGCGCTCGCGCCCCTGCAGCCCCGCCATCTCGATGACGAACCGCCGCCGCACTTCCAGCCGGGCAGCGTCCAGGCCATACACGCCGCCGAAGAACCTGATGTTCTGATCGACGGTGAGCAACTCGTACAGCGAAAACCGCTGTGACATGTACCCGATGCGCTGTTTGACGCCTTCGGGATTCTGCGCCACGTCGATCCCGCCGACCGCCGCGGTGCCGGAGGTGGGCCGCAACAGACCGCAGAGCATTCTGATCGTCGTCGACTTGCCAGCGCCGTTGCTCCCCAGGAATCCGAATATCTCTCCCTTCCCGACCTCGAAGGACACGTCGTCCACAGCAGTGAAGTCCCCGAATTTGCGCGTCAGATGACGAACCTGAATCGCCTTTTCATCAGACATGAGCCTTGAAGCCTTGAAGTCCTGAAGCCTACTTCCCGACCGCCCGATCCAGACGCGCGAGGGCAATGCGGGTATTCGCATGAGCGCGCGTGAAGTCGAGATCTGCCTGCAGCACCGCCAGCTCCGCGTCGAGCACATCCGTGCTCGTCGCCACCCCGGCGGCGAAGCGTTCGCCGACGACACGGCGCGCTTCGGTTGCGCTGCGGATGCCGTCGGCAGCGGCGTCGATCGCCGCGCGGTTCGAATCGACCTCGAACCACCGTTGCCGCACCTCGAAGGTAATTTGACGATCGATCTCGCCGCCGCGCGCGTCCAACGCGTGCGTGTTGGCCGCCGCTTCGGCTTCTTCGGCCCGCCTGCGGCCGCCGTCCCACAAGAGCCAGGTCACGTTGGCCGACACGTCCCAGGAGTCCTGCCAGATTCCGCGTCTGGGAAAAATGTGCGGATTGGGACGCGCGTAGTCGAACCCGGCGTTGACGCCGAGCTGCGGGCGGGCAGCCGCGTGCACCGCGTCCTCGCGGGCGCGCGAGGCGGCCGCGCGCTCGGCAAGCGCGCGGCGCTCGGGG
>JBKPLP010000116.1:0-2231 GCA_046731735.1 Acidobacteriota bacterium | reverse complement strand
CCGCAATACGTGGTCCACGGCCAAGCGCAACATCACCGAATCAGCGGCTCAGATGTCCGAGGCCGACTATGCATTCAAACCGGTCGACACGGTCCGCAGCTTCGGGGCGATCCTGTCGCACATCGCCGGCGCGAACTACGTCTTCTGCGCCCCCGCGCGAGGCGACAAGACCGAGTATGAAGAGGATCGGATCGAGAAGACGGCGAAGACCAAGGCGGAGATCGTCAAGGCGCTGAACGAATCGCTGGCCTACTGCGACGCCGCCTACAACGCGCTGACCGACAAGAGCGCCGCCGAGACGATCCTGCCGAACGTTGCGCGCGCGCAGCGGCTGATCAACAACACCATCCATCTCCAGGAGCACTACGGCAACCTGGTCACCTACTTCAGGATCAAAGGCATGGTGCCCCCGAGCAGCAACCGGCGCTGATAGTAGCGTGGGGCGCAAACGTCGGGGACTCGGGGGTTCGTGAGCTGATTTCTGCGCCCTCGGCGCCTTTGCAGGTAGGACGAAATGCGAACCTGCTCGCGCTGCTTCGTGGCGATCGGATTGGCCGTCTCCGTGGCGCCGATCGCCGCGTGCCACTGTCCGACGGTCAGCGGCCCAACGGGTCCGGCGGCCAGCTACAGCGCGACGCTGGCACCAGGCGAAGTGCGCTACTACGACGTCGACATCCCGAAGGACACGACCCAGATCAACCTGCAGTTCCAGCTCGATAGCCTCACGGTGCCGCTTCGCCTCAGGCAAGTCGACCCATCGTGTCTGCCCATGCCGGAGGACACCTGCCAGAGCTTCTACGACGCGCAGATGCCGCCGCGTCCCGCGGGCGTCTACAGTTTCGGCAACACCATCCCGCCGCGCGGCAGCCGCACGCGCATCGTGCTCCAGAATATGTCGAGCAATGAAACGGTGACGTATTCGGTGACGATTACGCCTCACCAGGCGGGATGCACCTAGGACGCATGCCCGTTGCCTGACATACACTCGCCCGACGGAACCGACACCGCGGACGGGGCCGCTAATCGGTCAGCGACGGTCGCCGTCTCCCATGATGAGTCGCCTGCTCGAACGCGTGCGCGAGCTGCAGGACGCTCAACTCGTCCCGATGGCGCCCGACAATCTGCAAGCCAACCGGAAGGCCGGTGGCCGAGAATCCTGCGGGCACGGAAATCGCCGGATTCGACATCATGGTCACGTACCAGCACGATCGCATCCAGTCGATGTACGTGGTCATCGCCATACCCGAAATCTGAGTCGGATACGGTGTGTTGACGTCGAACGGCTCGACCTGCGTCACTGGCAGGATGAAATACGAGTATCGCTCGAAGAACGCGCGGCTCTGGTTGAACATCTGCGCCTGTCGCCCAAGCGCCCGGCTGACGTCCGCCCCTGTCGCTCGCTCCGCTTGTTCCACTTCGTATTTGATCGTGTCCTTCACCCACTCCGGCCGCTGACGCACGAGCGGTGCGTAGCGGGAATGATTGGCGACGTAGCGAAGCATGGGGAACGCTGTGTCGAGACCGGTGAAGTCCGGCTCCGCCTCCTCGACGATGCAGCCCAGATCCTCGAAGACCTTCCGATTGCCATTGACGACCCGGCGGATCTCGGGCTCGAACGGGGCACCACCAAGACCGCGCCACCAGGCCACGCGAACGCCTTTGAAGTCCTTCCCGAGCGGCGCCCGGAACTGCGCCGGGTCTTCCTGGATCGAGAGGGGGCTTCGAGGATCAGGTCCTGCGATCGCACTCAGGAACAGCGCGACATCGGCAACGGTCCGCGCGATCGGTCCACTCACCGAGAGCGGCGACCACGAAGCGGAGTCACTCGGCACCCGGCCGGGCGATGGTCGAAGCCCGACGACGTTGCAGAACGCGGGCGGGTTGCGCAGTGACCCGCCAGTGTCGCTGCCATCGGCGATTGGCAGCATGCACGCGGCCACCGCGGTCGCCGCGCCGCCGCTGCTGCCACCGCACGTTTTCGTGAGGTCGTACGGATTTCGTGTCGCTCCGAACACGGTGTTGAATGTCTGCGAGCCGGCGCCGAACTCCGGCGTGTTCGTCTTGCCGACGGTGATTGCGCCGGCGGCCCGGATCCTCGTCACGATGGGTGCGTCGCGCGACGGGACGTTATCGCGATAGAACGGCGATCCCAACGTCGTCCGAATGCCTGCCGTGTCCACAAGATCCTTGTGCGCGACCGGCAGGCCGTGCAGCACGCCGGTCGGCTCCCG
>JBKPLP010000115.1:0-13157 GCA_046731735.1 Acidobacteriota bacterium | reverse complement strand
AACCTGACGAATCACGCCAACTACGTGGGCTATACCGGCACCATGACGTCGCCGTTCTTCCTGCAGCCGCAGAACGTCCAGAACATGCGCAAGGTCGATATCTCGCTGAATTTCTCGTTCTAAGTTCGACCGACGTTCGCGGTCACGCTGCCTTCGCTGCCAAGATCCAACAGGAGAACGGGAGAAGGAGAGAAATCAAGGAGGCAGAAATCGTCGACGCAGCCGGAGGACTCGCCAAACGCCGGCCTGCGGCCGGCGTCACGAGCGACCGGCGAGATCGCAAACACAAACGGCTCATGAACCGAGTGCCGCTTGTGTTTGCGTCTCGCGGGTCGCTCTACCGCGCGGGAGCGCGGTTGGCGAGTCCTCCTGTTGACTCCCTTCTCCTTTCTCTCTTCCTCCTGTTAGTTCTTGACAGCGGCTGTCGCTGCTATCGAGCGCCCGGGATCGTCTGCAGCAAGTACGCGCGTCGCTCCTCGACGAACTTCTTCACGCTGTCCAGACCGGTGTCGAAGGCTTCGTTCGTATAGAGCTTCCGCGTATCGTCCTTCACGTCCGCCGCGATCAGATCGTGATACCGGCGGGCGATGGGACCCAGGCGGTTCCAGTCGAGCCACGTGCTGGCGACGTCGTGAACGTAGGCGAGGTACTTCGCACGCAACGCCGGCACCGCGAGCAGCTTCGATCGCAGCGGCTTGCTCTCGTCGTCAAGCCCGACGAGTGGATCGAGGTCCGGACCGCCACCCATCGGTCCGAAGCCTCGTCCGCCGAAACCGCGATCGCCGCGCGGCCCCATGCCCGGGGGCGGGGCAGGGAACCCGCCGGGCCCCATGTCAGGGGGAGGGCCGCCGGGACGTCCGCCACGGCGGCCGCCCCCCGGAGGTCCTTCTTCGGCACCCAACCCTTCGTTGACGTCGTGCGGCAGCACGTGGAGGATTCCCTGGTCGTCCTTGTACAGGCTGTAGTCGCTGGCGCGCGCCCAGAATCCATCGCTGTTGACGAGTGCCACTTCCACCGCGAGGAACTTCAGTGCACCGTCGACGTCGAAGATCGGCGCAAGCGCGGCCTCGAGCTTGTCCGGCGGTGTTTCGTTCAACACTTTGAATACTTTGATCAGATCCGACCAGTCTTTCGCATCATCCTTGCTGGTGATCTGGTAGATGTGCTTATACGCGGCGGGATCGGCGCCAAGATAATTGAATCCCGCGCGTCCGCCGGGGCTGCCGGGCACCTTCCATCGTGCCCCCTTCGTCGATTTGAAGTAATCGCGCGTGAAGTCCTTGTTGAACTGCTGCGTGTTGATGTAGACGCCCCAGTTCTCGTCGTTGACGACGACACGCATGTAATTCATCTTCGGCGTCGGCACGTAGTGAGAGGCGATCTCGGTATACAGCACGGGCCGCAGGAAGCTGGGATCGCCGCTCGCGTTGAGCAGGTTCAGCGTTTTGTAGCCGGCGAACTGCTGCTTCTCGTCGGCGAAGTCGAACGCCAGGTTGAGCGATCGCTTTCGCCCCTGCGGCACCATGAAGTACGAGGACATACCGCGGAAGTGGACGCCGACGTCCTTGTAGACCTTGCCGTCAATCGTCACCGTCGCGGGCACGTCGACGTCGGTGTTGTTGAACGCTTCGAGCTCTGTTTCCCAGTCAGCCGCCTCGAACCGGAGGAAGGCGGTGCGGAGTGTTCCGGGATCGTAGACCGGAGCGCCAGCGAGTGACTTGACGTCGGCGGGCGTGAGCTTTTTCCCCGGCGCCGGCGGCTCGGCGTTGCCGCCGCCGAACGCACCGCCGCGCCGGCCGAAGCCCGTCGCCGGCTGCGACGCCAGCCACTCGCGCGCCGCCTTCCGCTCGGTCACGTCGAGCCGCTTGTCTCCGTTCTTGTCGAACTGCTTCAGGAGCTTGCGCTCCTGCTGCATCGGGGGCCCGAACCCTCCGCGCTGCGCTACCGCCACGAGCGGCACGGCGGTGATCGCGATCCCTGCGACCAATGCGCATGTCCTGAATCTCATCCCTGCACCCTTCGCACCTGTGCACCTTCGGCACCTTCTGCGCTTCGGCACCTTCTGCACCTTGCGCACCTTTAGGCACCCTTCGCACCTGTAGGCACCCCTACTCGAACTCCTCAGTTCTCCGATTCAACTCCACATTTTGAACGCCATCGAGCCGATTGAGCGCGGCAACGAACGCGCTCGAGTGCGCGTTGTTGCGCAGCGTCAGGGCATAGGCCGTATCGAGCGACAATCCCTGCCGCGCCGTTGCGACGGATGCCAGCCGCCGCTGCGACGTGTACTCGTCGAGCACCGGCCCGAGCAGCGTTTCCGCGTCCTTCCCAATCGCGATCCGCACGCGCAGTTCGTACGGCAGCGCGCCGTTTGGCGGCGGCATGATAGGCACGCCGCGCTTGCGCAGCATCAACGCGGCGCCGCCGACAATGACCAATCCACAGAGCGCGACAGACGGATGGTTCGCGCCGAGCGCCATACCCGTCGCGACCGCGAAAATCACGTAGGCCGTGTCCTGGGTGTCGCGGACGACGGTGCGGAAGCGCACGATCGACAGCGCCCCGACGAGGCTGAACGCGCGCGCCACGTTGTCGCCAATCACCTGGGTCACCATCGCGATTAGAATCGTCAGCAGGACGAGCGTCACCGTGAACGACTCGGCCTCGTCGTTCATCGGCCGCGCCCGCCGATAGACCGCCGCGATCCCCAGCCCGAGAACGACGGCCAGGACGAGCCGGACCGCGATCAGGAGCAGCGCGGGGCCGTTGAAGTCGAGAAGCGAGGCGAGCGCTTCACGCATGGACCAGGAACGGCGACTCGCCGAGCGCGGCAATGCCGAGCCGGTATTTGGACGTGCGCTGGGGTTCCAGCGCAAACGTCTCGACCAGCTGCTTGAAGATCGCCGGCACGTGCTGACGATACTTCAACTCCAGGATTATCCGATCCGCGAGGACGGGCCGACCGGCGTCATCCGAGAACCGGACGTCGCCCGCGGGGGCCACGCTCAGATCGGTGTCGAGCGTAAGGCGGACCGGCCCCTCCGCCGTCCGGGCGAAGCGCGCGACCCGCGAATACGACAGCTGGCACACCGGATTGATGTGGCGGAGCAGGACGCGGCGATGGAACCAGTCGCCCGGCCAATGAGGATAGGGTCCTTCGCTGGCCAGCCGCGGCAGTTCGTCGATCGCAATCGTCGTGCGGCGTTTCACGAGAATGCCCGGCTGCCGCAATTTGCGCTCGAGAAAGACATACGGCAGCGCCTGATACCGGCGGACACGATACTTCGACCGTCCGAACGACCCGCGCCGATGGTAGACGTCTCCCTGGTCGGTGTCGAAATACAGACTGGTCGTCCGGTATTCGTCGTTGAACGGGCCGCCGCCGTGCGGGTCCGCATCCAGATGCATGCGTACCCAGTGGCGGATTGCGGCACCGGTCGGGTGGTCGACGATGAATTTCACTTCCGAGGCGAACGGTCTCGTCTCTCCGGCTTGTGGCGACATCACCCTGTTGATACGACATTGTTGCAAGCCGCGCACCACAAAAAGCGCGTCGCGGATGTTTGTTCACCCCTGTGCCATAGTTTTGGCATGGATCACGTCTCGAGACTGCAGGCCATCGCACGACAGGGCATGATCAGGTACGGTCTGGCCCCCGACTGGCCAGCCTCCGCCCGGGAGGAACTGGCGCATCTCTCCGAGAAGTCGAGCGGCCATGTGCGCGACCTGCGCGACCTGCCATGGTCCTCCATTGACAACGACGACTCGCGGGATCTGGATCAGCTGGAGGTCTGTATCGATGAGCCGGCGCCGAGGCTGCTCGTCGCTATTGCCGACGTCGACGCGTTCGTACCCCGTGGTTCGGCGCTGGACGCGCATGCGGAGAACAACACCACCTCCGTCTACACGCCGGTTCGCGTCTTTCCGATGCTCCCACCGGAGCTCTCGACCGATCGCACGTCGCTCAACGAGGACACCGACCGCTCCGCGATCGTCGTCGACATGGAAGTGGGAGACGGCGGGGATGTGCGGCGATCGGACGTGTACCGTGCGCACGTCCGGAACCGCGCGAAGCTGACATATGAAGCCGTGGCCGCGTGGCTCGACGGCAAGGGACCGGCGCCCGCGCCGCTCGATCAGGACCCGGAGATCGCGAAGCAGGTCAGGCTGCAGGATGCCATGGCGTCGCGGCTGCGTGCGTCGCGGCAGCGCGGGGGCGCGCTGGACTTCGATCGGACCGAGTTGAAGCCGGTCGTCCTCGACGGCGTCGTCAGCGAACTGCGGACGGTCGAGCCGAATCGCGCGCGCGATCTCATCGAGAGCTTCATGGTCGCCGCCAACGGCGTCACCGCCGCGTTTCTAACGGCGCGCGGCTGCCCATCCATCCGCCGCGTCGTCCGGTCGCCGGAGCGGTGGGAACGGATCGTCGATATCGCGCGGCGGCACGGCGTAACGCTGCCATCCGAACCGGACGCGCACGCGCTCGAAGAGTTCCTCCAGGCGCAGCGCCAGGCAGTCCCCGATCAGTTCGCCGACCTGTCGCTGAGCGTCATCAAGCTGCTCGGGCGGGGGGAATACGTCGCGGAGCGCGCAGGCGGATCCGGCGATGGTCATTTCGCGCTGGCGGTCTCGAATTACACGCACTCCACCGCGCCCAACCGGCGCTACCCGGATCTCGTGACGCAGCGCATGGTCAAGTCGGCCGTCAGTGGTCAGCGTGCGCCGTACGCATTCGACGAGCTGGCCGCGCTGGCGGCGCACTGCACGAAGCAGGAAGACGCCGCGAACAAGGTCGAGCGGCTGGTGCGCAAGGCGGCAGCCGCGCTGTGGATCTCGAACCGGATCGGGCAGGACTTCGATGCGATCGTCACCGGCGCGTCGAAAAAAGGGACATGGGTGCGATTGTGCCGGCCGCCAATCGAGGGGCGCCTCGAGCGCGGTTGGGAGGGACTCGACGTCGGCGATCGGGTCCGCGTGCGGCTCGTGAGCACCGATCCCGATCAGGGATTCATCGACTTCGCGCGCGCGTAGCCTCGATCCCGAGTCTGATGTGCGCGGTGTGATGACGGCAGTGCCATGCGTACATGCCGAGGGAGTCGTCGATCGTCACGACGCCCCACTCGGGGTGTTTGAACGACTTCCGGAATTCCGCGGGCGGCAGCGCGCGCAGGAACGCCACCCACCGGCGGTGCAGTGCGTCGAGCAGCGCGAGCGACATCGCGATCGGTCCCGTCCTGGCTTCCGACAGCTCGGCCCAGCGTCCCTCATCGTACGTCTTGACCTGGGGCGAATCCTCGGTGACCGCGAGCTTCATGCGGATGTAGGCGTTCAGGTGGCTGTCGGGGATGTGGTGCACGACCTGCCGCACGGTCCAACCGCCGGGGCGATACGGTGTATCGAGCTCGGCGTCGCCCAGGCGTTCCACCAGTCCTCGAATGGTTGCGGGCGTCTCGTCGAGAAGCGCGAAGAAATCCGCCCGGGTCTTCGGGTCGAGCGGCGCGCTGTTGCGGGGCATCGGGCCAACCGGATAGCGAAGCTTGTCGAGATCGTTCATAACGCAGATCCTGCCACGTCCGCAGGTGACCTCATAGGTCCATCGGCGTCATGGTCGGGGTCTGACCGCGGTCTGACCCTGGTCTGACGCCGGTCTGACCCCTTCGGGGATCCATCACTCGGGAATCTTCCCGAGGAGCCGTCCCAGCAGCTTGACCGCGTAAATGGCGGCGCGATCGCGGACCTGCTGCATATCAATCGCGCCGCTCTGAAACTTCAGCGCCCAGACCTGGTCAACCGCGGAGTCGTCGCCATCGGTTGGGTGCAGCGCGATCCAATACAGGATCTTGATGAGCTGGTCCTTCGGAATGTCCTCCTGCAGCCGCTCGTAGACGACGTGCGGCGCGAAGCGCTCGATCTGCGCCTGTTGCACGTCGGGCACCGCGGCGACATATAAAAGGTTGCGCACGCGCTGCACTGGGTCCGCCGCCTTCCCTGGCTGCCAGGACGGCAGCATCTCGCGGATGTAGCCGACGTGATCCGCGACTTCGGGATCCGGGTCTTCATCGGCGGGCGCGATGGGGGTCACGATGCCGCCGTCCGCGGGCAGTCGATCGAAGATCAGATCGCGCTCGATGTCGTCAGGTGTCACCTCCTGCCACGACGATTTGACGGCATGGGGCAACTGCGGTGCGGTGTTGGCGGGTGGCTTCGTCCCGGCAGGCGCCTCGACCCGGGGCGGCGCTTCGCGCGGCTGCGGCGCGGGGGAGGTCGAAAGCGCGCGCGTCTCCTGCGGCGACAGCGTCGGTGGCGCCGTCGCGACTGACGGCGGCGGAGTGGTTCGGGATGGCTGCGGCGGGGCGGCCACGGGTCCCGCGTCCGATGGCGGGGTCGCGCGCTGTGTGCCGACTCGCCCCCGATACTCGGACATCACGCCGACGAGTACCCACACGGCCAGCGCGACCGTCACCCACCCCTTGCTGCTTCGGCGCGCGAACCGCTGCTCGGAATCCCAGCGGAACATTTTTGCGGCGGCGATACACCCGCCCCCTCCAATGATGAAGAGCGCCAGGAGATTGAAGCGCACGCCGGTGATCCCCGCGCCGTTCACACACGCCTGCAGCGTGTCGACCGCATAACGCCCGGGGAAGAACATCGACAGGTGTTGGGCCCAGTCGGGAAGGCTGGCAAGCGGTACAGCGACGCCGCCGATGATCAGCATCGGAAGGAAGATGCACTGGCCGAGTGCCTGTACGGCGGGAACGTTATCGGCCATCATGGCCATGACCAGCCCAACCCCGATGAACGCGAAGGAGACGAAGGCAAACGCAGCGAATAATTGCGCGGGGTGATGCGGCAGCGGCATGCCGACCGCGAAGGCGGCAGCAAGCTGAAGCAGGCCCGCGGTAATGAGAATCACGTATCGCGCCGCGACCGTGCTGCTGACGAGCGCGCCGGTCGACACCGGCGCCAGACGATACCGTCTCCAGACTCCGCGCTCGCGTTCGCTCACCATCGTGGTTGGCAGCCCGAAGCACGCGCCTCCGAGAACGCTGACCGTCAGGAGCTCTCCCATGTGCCGTACCAGCGGGACGCTCTCGTAGCGGTAGAGCACCCGGAACGCCAGCAGGAACATCAACGGGAACAGATAGCCGTAGATGAGCGCCATCTTGTTCCGGTAGTGCAGCTTCAGGCTGACGCCAAGGTGCTGGAGAGAGGCACGCATGAAATGTCAGGTCAGTCCCGGCTGCTGCCGGTGAGCCGGATGAAGACGTCCTCGAGCGTCGCTTTGCGAACGGTAAGGTCCGTCACCGCAATGATGTGCGCGTCGAGCCGTTGCAGCACGCCGGCCAACGTGCGGCTCACCGACGCCGTCCGGAAGGTCGTGCGCGTCCCGTCGAACGCCAGATCTTCAACGCCAGGAATGCCGTCGAGCGCTGCCGCATCGAGCTCCCGTTCGGTTACGAGCGACACGGACTGGTAGGTCGTGGAGCCCGCGATCAGATCGCGCGGCGCCCCCGACGCGATGATCTGCCCGCCATCGATGATCGCGATCCGGTCGCACAGCTGCTCTGCTTCATCGATGTAGTGCGTGGTCAACAGCACCGTGTGGCCGTCAGCTTTCATCCGGCCGATGTCGGCGTGCAGCTCGCGGCGTGACTGCGGATCGAGTCCAGTCGTCGGCTCGTCCAGAAAGACGAGCTCGGGGCGGCTGACGAACGCCAGCGCCAGGGCGAGCCGCTGGCGTTGACCGCCCGACAGCGAATCGAACGTGACATCCGCCTTGTCGACGAGCGCGAACCGCTGCAGCAGGTCGCCCGGGCGCGAGGCGCCGTCGTAAAACGAGGCGAACAGCGCCAAGGCCTCGCGCGGCGTAATCTTGTCCTGGAGCGACGTGGTCTGGAGCACTGCGCCGATGCGCCGCTTCACCGACCGTGGATCGCGGCGCGCGTCAATCCCGGCGACTTCGATTTCGCCGTGATCCGGCTCGCGCAGCCCGATGATGCATTCGAGCGTCGTCGTCTTGCCCGACCCGTTTGGTCCGAGCAGCCCGAAGATCTCGCCGCGTTCGATCTCGAAGCTGACGCCCCGGGCTGCCACGACGTCGCCATATTGTTTGCGGAGGTCGCGGACGATGACGTTCGGCATGGCTGAAACGGCGCACCCCGTGCGTCGTAGTTGCAGGATATAACAGAGGCAGCTGAATCTTCGGTAGCGAGGGAAAGGACGGGGTATCCATGCGACGTATTTCAGGCTCCTTCGACAAGCTCAGCGCAGGTTTCATGGCCGCGCTGCTCGTTTCGGGAATGACATTGTTGGCTCAGGGGACGCCGCCGGCGGCGCCGGCCGCTCAGGCTCCTCCGACGGCCCCAGGGCAGGCCGGACGGGGAGGACGCGGCGGGCCGCAGGGGCCGCAGGTCGTTTCGCCGCAGGTCAATGCGGATCGGACGGTGACACTGCGCGTGCTGGCGCCCAAAGCGACGGAGATCACGGTCACCGGCGAGATTCTCAACGGTGCGACACCGAAGCCGATGACGAAAGGCGACGACGGGATCTGGACCGCGACGCTCGGTCCGGTGCCTCCCGACGTCTACACGTACGCGTTCAACATCGATGGCGTGAACACGACCGACCCGCGCAATCCCTGGGTGAAGCTCGTGTCGGGCACGGGGCTCGCATCGCAGGTGGAAGTTGCCGGAGACGGGCCGCAGTACTATGACTCGAAGCCAGTGCCGCACGGACTCGTACAGATCATGACCTACGAGTCGAAGGCGACGGGCGCAACACGTCAGGCGTACGTTTACACGCCGCCGGACTACAACCGCACCAACACGAAATATCCGGTGTTCTACCTGCTGCATGGCGGCGGCGATCTCGATCCAGGCTGGGTCATGACGGGACGCGCGAACATCATCATGGACAATCTGCTCGCCGAGAAAAAAGCGGTTCCGATGATCGTGGTGATGCCGCTCGCGCGCGGCGGCGGCAGTCTCGGGCTGGGGGCCGCGGGCATGTCGCCAGGAATCACGGCGGCGGGCAACGTCGTGCCGCAGGCGCGCGGCGGCGGCGCCGGCGCCGCACCGGGCGGCGCCCCGGCAGCTCCGCCCGCACCCGCTGCGATGCAGCCATTCGCCCAGGACTTCGTCGGCGATCTGCTTCCGGCTGTTGAACGGACGTTCCGCGTCTCGACCCGTCCGGAGGACCGTGGCATCGGCGGCCTCTCCGCCGGCGCCGCGGCGACGATCAACACGGCCTTCAGCCGCCCGGACCTGTTCCGCTACATCGTGATCATGAGCGGCGGCGGCGGACAGAACATCGAGCAGGCCTACCCGAAGTTCTTCGGCAACTCCGCCGCGGCCGCGAAGCAGATGAAGCTGATCTGGCTCGCCGCCGGCGACGGCGATTTCGCGCTGGCGGGGACCAAGGCGCTGGACGAGGCGCTGACCAAGAACGACATCAAGCATTCGTTCAAGACCACCGAAGGACGCCACGAGTGGCGCCTGTGGCGTCCACACCTCTACGAATTCGCGCAGCTGCTGTTCAGGGATTCGAAAAACACGAACCCCTAATCCCTGATCCGGAATCCGCTTGGTGGCGGGGCCCGTCCGGCCCCGTTGCCGGACACCCGGCGTCCCTGGGCTACGGAGGATTCGAGGATTCGGCGATTCAAGGATTCGAGGATTCGGCGATTCGAGATTCGTCGATTCGCCGATCAGGGATTCAGGATTGGGGATGAGGGATTCGTCTCTAGCCCTCCCAGCCGTTGATGATCGTCTCGCGCAGGTCGAACCCGAATGCGCGTTCGGTGACGGCCACGATGGGCGGGCCCTGCAGCCGCTTGTAGACCGAGCGCCGCAGACGGCGGAAGCAATCATAGACGACATCGCTGAACGTCGCCGTCGAGTGCTTGTCGTACACGGTTCGCCCGTCAGCATCTGCCGCGAACCGTTCGGGATCCAGCGCACGTTGTTCGAACAGCCGCACGAGCTCCGCGGGACTCGTACGGCGTTCGACGAGCTCGGCGACGACCGGCGCGACGACCCAGTAATCGAACGGATCGTACTGATTCGCCGCCAGCTCCGCCGACGGTTTGATGTGGAACGTTTCCTCCGGAATCTTCTCCGCGCCGTGTCGCGCGTTCACGTAGCGCGCGAGCCGGTAGACGTCGAGCTTCCCCAGATCCCCGATCAGCGACACCCCGCCGCACATGTCTCCGTAGAGCGTGGCGTAGCCGAGGGCGATCTCCGTCTCGTTGCCGCAGGAAATCAGGAGGGCCCCGGTGTCGTTCGATTCCGCCATCATCAGCAGCCCGCGGATCCGGGCATGGAGGTTCTCGCGCGTGAACCCGCGCGCGATCGGATGCGCGTGCTGCTCGAAGACCGATCGCACGTGCTCGTCGATCTCCTGAATCGGGATTACGCCGTAGCTCACGCCCAGCGCCCGCGCGAGCCGCTCGGCAATCGATCGTGTGGTGTCGGTGTTGTAGCGCGACGGCAGGTTGTAGGCGGCGACGCGGCCGGGACCGAGCGCGTCGACGGCAATCGCCAGCGCAAGTGCGGAGTCGATGCCGCCTGAGACCGCGACGACGGCGCGCTCGAATCCGGTCTTCTGCATGTAGTCGCGGAGGGCCATGACGAGCGCGTCGTACAGCTCGCGGTCGAGATCGACGTCCGGCAGCGGCACCTCCGGGGCGCGGGTGTCGAGATCCGCGACGATGAGCGCCTCCCGGAACTGCGGACCGACGGCGATCAACCGGGCATCCTTGTCGTAGACCAGGCTCTCGCCGTCGAACGGGATGATGTTCTTGCCGTTGTCGGCCGCACCCGTCGTGTTGATGTAGACGAACGGTTTTCGCAGCTTCGCGAGGTGGCGGACGATCAGGTCGTGGCGCGCGCGCCGCTTCCCGGGATAGAAGGGCGACGCGTTGATGTTGAGAAGGACGTCGGATCCTTTCTCGGCGAGCTCTACCAGCGGCTTGACCGGGGAGAAATCGTCCCAGAGATCTTCGCAGATCGACACACCCAGTTTCCGCTGGCCGCCGTCCGCTGGAATCGCGACCGGTTGCCGCACTTCTCCAGCAACGAAGTAGCGTTTGTCGTCGAAGTAGCGGTAGCTGGGGAGGAGCGACTTGTGCGCGCGCTGCAGCACCTGGCCGTCGCGAACGACCGCGGCCGCGTTGTATCGGCGGACGGCGCCGCTGTCGTTGCGGGCGGCCAGGTCGAAGTCGATGAATCCCACGACGGCGGTAATGGCGCGTGCGGCATCCGCGATGCGCCGCATCGCGCGCTCGTTGGCTTCGAGGAAGCCCGCGTCCTCCACCAGGTCGCCGATGCAGTAGCCGGGGAGCGCCATCTCGGGGGTGACGATCACGTCGGCGCGGGCGCGAACGGCTTCGCCGATGGCCGCGATGATCCGGTCGGCGTTCCCGTTGATGTCGCCGCTCGTGGGATTGAGCTGCGCGAGCGCGACGCGCATCAGAACCCGGCCTTGCACTCGAAGCTCGCGGCTTCGTCAGTGCTGCCTTTTCCTTGGTAGCGGGCGACGAGCGGATACTGACAGAGCGGCCGCGAACGCATGACGGCGCCCGAGGCGTCGCGGCGGATGGCCGCCAGCCGCTCGGGCGCCTTTCCGTTCTCGACCCAGTCGATCAGCGCCGCGAGCTGACCGGTTGGCGCAGGCCCGGGGCCGCCGCCACAATGCGCGACGCCGGGCGCCAGAAAGAAGCGGAAGAATTCGCCGGCCTTGGCCGCGCCCCCCATCTGCTTCGCGACGCGGTTGTAGTAGTCGATCGATCCTCCCGGATAGATCAGCTGATCGGACTGGCCGTGCCACATGACGATGCGTCCGCCGCGATTGCGAAACGCGGACAGATCCGGGTTGTCTGTCGCGATGACTGCACTGAACTGTTCGACCGACTGATCCCACAGCTGCTCATAGGCGCCGCGCGAGATCGCCTTCCAGTCCCACTGCGGGTTCTGGGTCAGGAAGAACCGGAACCAGTCGAGGGTAATCGGGTTTGGGCGTCCTTGCGGCGGATCCCCCTGCGTGCCGCTCAGGCCCCCGAAGTCGGCGCCGCGCGTCAGCCCATACCAGAGAAACGTTCCATCCTGCCGCTTTGGTCCGTCCCAGATCTTCCGGATGACGTCGGCGTCCGCTTCGGTGAACGCGCCGCATGGGCCGGCCGAGGTGCCGGCGAGCGCCCGCGGATCGTAGGTGCAGCGCGCCGGATCCTCGATCACGCCGTCCTTCACGCCATCGAGCTCGTCGCACGCGGCCGTGGCCGCCGCGGCCGCCGCGTTGAACTTGCACATCGGCAGAAAGTTCTTCGCTTCGAGCATCACCAGCGAGCCCCAGAGCTGTTCCGGGTGCAGCCGCGTCCAGTTGATCGCCGGAGCGCCCGCCATCACGCCGTCGTAGTCGTCGGGGTAGCGCTGCGCCTCCATGAGCCCCTGGCGGCCGCCGGTCGAACAGCCGTTGAAGTACGCGCGCGCGGGTGCCGTGCCGTAGAAGGTCTGCGCGAGCGCCTTGCCCGTAACCGTCATCTCATGTATGCCGAGGTACGCGTTGTCGCGAATCAGCTGCCAGTTCAGACGGCCGTTGCCGTCCAGCGCGAAGCTGCCGCTGCCCCCTTCGTGGCCGGTGTCGGTCGACCCCGCCGCGAATCCCTGCGTCGCCGGGGCGCGGACGCCTGCGGGATTGCCGCCGGAGAATCCGCCGCCGCCGACACCCTGGAACCGCCCGTTCCAGTTCTTCATCGGAAACGCGAGAAAGATCCGGACGTTGTCCCCTGCGGGTGGATGCGTCACCGTCGCGGTGACACGGCACGCGGGGTTGGCGCGATCCGTCTCGTCGACCGCGGCGGAATCGATGGTGGTGTTGGTCAGCGACACCGACAGCAGGCTCTCGCACGACCGCGCCGGCGCGCCGCTGGACACGAGCGGCTTGAATGTGTCGCCTGGCTGCGCGGGCGCCTGCGCCGACAGCAGCGCCGGCAGCGACACCACGATGGCAACACCTGCCAAGGACTTCATGGAGCGAAGTATACTCGTCAGCTCGAAGAGCGCCGACTATGAAGCTGTCCATCTCGATCGCGATCGTTCTCAGTGCGTCGGTTATCGTTCTGTCGCGCGAGCAGCAGCCGCCCGCGCAGCCGGCGCCCACAC
>JBKPLP010000114.1:0-33773 GCA_046731735.1 Acidobacteriota bacterium | reverse complement strand
GCTGCGCGAGCGCCGCCAGATCGTCGAGCGTTCCCTCGCCGCACGTGCGCCCGTCGCTCAGCAGGACGAACCGATCGCAGATGCGCGCCGCGTCCGAAATCTGATGAATCGACAGGAACAGCGTCCGCCCCTTCGACGCGTGCGCTCTCAAGGTGGCCGCCACTTCCCGGCTTTGCCGCAAATCGAGGCCGTCGAACGGCTCGTCGGCCAGCAGCAGCGGTTGCCGCATCAGGAGCCCGACCGCGAGCATCACGCGCTTCCGCTGACCTTTCGACAGCGTGCCGATGGGATCATCGAGCAGTGTCTGCAGCGCAAACGACTCGATTACGTCTTCGAGTACATCGGCACGGGCACCAAAAAAACCGACGGCGAAATCGAGCACCCAGCGCACCGGCTGCGACGGCCATGGCGCGATGGCATCGGGCAGATAGAACAGCAAGTCGCTTCGCTCACGCGGCGTGACTCCCCTGTCCTCGACGAGAATCGCTCCGGCCGACGGCGGCAGGACTCCCGCCATGCACTCGAACAGCGTCGTCTTGCCGGCGCCGTTGGGCCCGATGAGGCCGAGGATCTCGCCACGGCGGATGCCGAACGATACGTCCTGGAGCGCGGCAAATGCGCCGTAGCGCTTCGTCAGCCCCGAGACGCGGACCCAGCTGGCATTTGCCTCCACTGCCATTCAAATTCTTTGCTGTTTGCTGGAACTACTACCAGCGCTCGTAGATAGGCCCGGGGGCGCCTGAAGCGCTGAAGCCGTAATCGACGGTTTCGAACTATGGAAGGAACGCGATGACCGACTCGGTCATCGCGTGCATCGGGCCCGACAGGACGGGGACGAGCATGGCAACCACGCCCACTACCAGCAGGGCGGCGCTTGCCGCCCTCCGCGGATGACACGGAGCGGCAACCGGAATCCCTCGGGTCAGTTGCTGCACTCGATGTTTGAGGAGGGCGGGATCGTTGAAGGTGCTCCAGAGCGCATTCTCGAGCCGCGGCCTCTCGACGCTCAGCCGTGCGACTTTGATCAGCGCCGACGCGAGATCGATGGCGCGTTGCGCATCTCCACCGACGGCGCGTGCGTCCGCCAGCGATTCGGCCGCGGCGTGCCAGTCGCGCTCGATCTTTCGTGCGGTAGAGGACCAGCCAAACAAGTCAGGCGTGCAATAGAGAGCCCATCGCTTCAAATTGTCCACCGCGCGATGGTGCGCGAGCTCGTGCGCGATAGCCACCTCGAGCTCCGGAGAGGTAAGCGTGCCGACGACCTGCGGCCCCGCCAGGATGCGGGTGCGCAGCAGCCCGGCCAAAGCCAGCCCAGGAAGCGCCTCCGACTCTCGCAGATGGGGAACGACCGCCGATAGCCGCTCGCGCACGCGAAGGCGACGGTCCGCCCGCGCGAGCGCGAACGCCCGCACGGCGGCCCGGCCGATCAGCGCCGCACCCGCCAGAGACAGAAGGTAAACAGTCGAGCCAAACGATTCGTTCAGGCCGCGAGGTTCCGTCAGCCAGTGCGCCGGAACGAAGAGTACGAGCGTCAGTAATAAGGATGCACCGGCGGGAAACAACCGGACGGCCAGCAGGGCGCCGGCACGCGGGCGAATCCGCGTGCGTTGCAGTCCCGCGGCCGCCGCCCAGGCGATCAGCGAAGCGGCCAGATTGAGCGCCACGAACCACGCGAGAGCGAGGAGAAGTGTCGTCATCACCATCGCGGTCACCGTTCGCCCTGACGCGTCTTCTCCAGCAGACGCTTTTTCTCGCGCACCATCTGTTCCAGCGCGTCGAGCAGATCTGCGGCATGATCATCGCTGCCGACGGCATCAACCAGGTTGGACAGAATCGCCGTGTCGGCCTGCTGACGCGTTTGCGCCGCACGATACACGAATGCTTTACCGACGCGAATCCGGATGACGAGACCTTTCTTGAACAGCCGATCCAGTGTCGTCATGACCGTGGTGTACGCGACGGGGCGCGGCAATCTCGATTGGGTGTCGCGGACCGTAACCTCGCCGGCCGCCCAGACCGCGTCCATCACCTCGCGTTCGAGCACGCCGAGCGATTCCCGCCACAGTCCTTTGCGCATTCAGTCCGTGAATCTTAGCAGCTCGTGGGGTGGATCGGCCACTGCCGCGACCTCCGGGCCCGGCTGGCCCGTGTGTTGCTGCGCTTCAGCCGCTGCCGCCGAGGCGGCACTGACGAGGTAGATGTGTCGAATCTGATGCGGCGACCCACGCGGCTCACAGCCGAAGAGCGCAAGTCGCTGACCCACGGAGATTTCTGGATCCCCGACGAAGAACGCGCGATTTATAGGCGCGCGCTCGAAGCGGTCAACGCCGCCGGCGTCCCGTACGTTGTCGCGGGGGCCTACGCGATTTACGAACATACGGGGATCTACCGCAAGACGAAGGACCTCGATCTCTTCTTCGAACCCGCGTCGGTGGTCGATGCCGCGCGCGCGCTCCGGGCCGCCGGGTTCACGACGCGCCTGGAAGACGAGCACTGGCTCGCCAAGGCGACCATGGGCGAGTATTTCATCGATCTGATCTACGGTATGGGGAACAGCGTCGCACTGATCGATAAAGGGTGGATCGAGCACAGCCGCCCGAGCATTCTCGCCGCGTGTCCGGTGCGAATCGCGCCGCCGGAGGAGCTCGTGTGGCACCGGCTCTTCATCAGCGAACGGCATCGCCACGACATGTCGGACATCGTCCATTTGATCCTCTGCTATGGGGACACGCTGGACTGGGAACGCCTCCTGAACCGCGTCGGCGAGCACTGGCCGCTGTTGTTGTCGCAGATCCTGATGTTCGGCTACGTGTATCCAGGCTATCGCACCAACGTACCGAGCTGGGTGCCCGAAACGCTTCTCGAACGTGCGCGCGCGCAAATCGGGCGCAACGAAGATGACACCGGTTCGACACGCGGTCCCCTGATCTCCCGGTTCAGCTTCACGATCGACGTCCGCGAGTGGGGGTTCGACAGCCCACGCGGAGAATACATTCGCAAAGCGCGGCAGCGGCCGGAGATCCGGGCCATCGCGACGTCCGACGTCTGGGATGAACGCGGAGACGATCGACTCGACGCCCGCGACGAATCGGCGCCGGACCTTCCGCCTCCCACCGTCGAGAGGTGACGGTGGCGCGGCGATCGCCGGGCGGCACGGCGTCCATACCTGCCTACAAACCACAACTTGCACGGCTCGTGAAGGAAGCCCCGGAAGGCGACGAGTGGCTTCACGAGATGAAGTACGACGGCTATCGAATTGGGTGCCGGATCGCTGACGGGAAGGTGCGCCTGATCAGCCGCAACGGCAAGGACTGGACGGAAGCTTTCCCCGAAATCCGCGAGGCCGCGCTGAAACTCGGCGCGCGCCGCGCGCTCGTGGACGGCGAAGTCGCGATCGTTCTGCCCGACGGACGCACCAGCTTCCAGGATCTGCAGAACGCCTTCAGCGGCGGGTCGCGCCGCGGCCTCGTGTACTTCGTGTTCGATCTGCTGCACGTCGAGGGCGAAACCCTGACGCGCCGCCCCCTCTACGAGCGCAAGGAGCACCTCCTCCGTCTCGTCGGCAAGCCTGGCGCCCGAAGCCGAATCCGGTATTCGGAGCACGTCACCGGGCAAGGCGGCCGCATGTTTGCCGAGGCGTGCCGCCTGAAGCTCGAAGGGATCGTCTCGAAACGCCGCGATTCCGAGTACAAGTCCGGCCGCAGCGACGCGTGGGTGAAGACCAAGTGCGTCTTGCGTCAGGAGTTCGTCATCGGCGGTTTCACCGATCCCGAAGGGTCCCGCCAGGGGATCGGCGCGCTGCTCGCCGGGTATTACGACGATGACAGGCGCCTCGTGTTCGCGGGAAAAGTCGGAACCGGATTCACGACGGCTGGCTCTCTCGACCTGCGGCGCAAGCTGGAGGCGATCGAGCAACCGGGATGTCCCTTCACGCCTCGTCCCGCCGGATGGCTGGGCAACAACGCGCACTGGGTGAAGCCTGCGCTCGTCGCCGAAGTGGTGTTCAGCGAGTGGACGGGCGACGGCAAGATCCGCCATCCATCGTTTCAGGGATTACGGTCGGACAAGAAACCGGCGGAAGTGCGCAAAGAAACAGCGGCGACCAGTACCCCGAATTCAGAAATGAAGACCGCCGAGCGGATCAGTGTATGTGGCGTGAGCATCAGCAATCCAGGCCGCATCATGTACCCTGCTCAAGCGCCGGCAGCGAACGGGTTCACGAAGCTGGACGTCGCCCGCTTCTACGAGCGAATCGCCGATTGGATCGTGCCGCACCTAGAAGGGCGGCCTCTGACCCTTGTCAGATGTCCCGAAGGGCTCAAAGCGGAGTGCTTCTACATGAAGCATTCGAAGGTTTGGGCGCCGCCGGCGCTCCGTCGTGTCAAGATCCAGGAGAAGACGAAGGTTGGCGACTATCTCGTCGCGGACGACATCGCCGCGGTCATCTCGCTCGTCCAGATGGACGTGCTCGAGATCCACACGTGGAATACGTGCGTCGACAAGGTGGAGCTGCCCAATCGCATCGTGTTCGACCTGGACCCCGGCGCGCACGTTCCCTGGGCCCACGTCATCGAGGGCGCACGACTCGTTCGCAGGATGCTGAAGACGATCGGCCTCGACAGCTTTGCCAAAACAACCGGGGGGAAAGGGCTCCACGTCGTCGTTCCCCTGGCGCCGCGCGCGGACTGGCGCGAGTGCCTCGCGTTCTCGCGCGCGTTGGCCGAAGCGCTCGAGCGACACGACCCGGGGCTGTACACGACGACATTCGCCAAGGCCGGGCGCGAGAGAAAGATCCTGATCGACTACATGCGCAACAACCGCACCAACACGTCGGTGGCGGCATTCTCGACACGCGCACGGCCGGGTGCGCCGGTGTCGCTGACGTTGAAGTGGGAAGAGGTCACGCCGGCGCTCGATCCCGCGGCGTGGACCATCGCGACGGTGGAGCGACGGCTGTCATCGCTCCGGCGGGATCCCTGGCGTGACTACTGGACCTGCAAGCAGCGCCTGTCCGCGAAAGCGGTCGAAGCGTTTGGCGGGGTCTGAAGACCCCGCCCTACAGCAGACCGACGTCTACAGCAGACCGACGTCGCCCCGACATTTCGGTACCACGCCATTTCGGTAGGGCGGGGTCTTTCGACCCCGCCAATCGCCGCCCCGCCTACGCGCTCAGTTCCTCGGGCGACGGGAAACCGTGCTGCTTCCTGCCTTCCGGCCCGTCGTGCTGCGCCGTCGTCTTGTACAGCTCGTAGCGGCCGTCGTCCGCTTCGTCCGCGATACGTTTGCGGAACGCGGCCATCTGCCGATCGGACATCGGCTTGAATCCGCGAGCGACGCCGAGGTTCTGATTGAGGACCCGCATGGAATCGATGCCGCTGATGGTGGTCGTGACCGGCAAGCTCATCGCATAGCGCAGCGCCTCGACGGCGGTCACCGCCCTGCGTTTGACCGCCTGACCTGCGCCGAGACTCTTCATCCCGAGCGGAGCGATACCCTGTTTGATGAGTTCCGGAAGAACCCGGTGCTCGAAGCTGCGGTTGCTGAAGCTCGCGTCGAACCCGTTGAGCGGGAGCTGACAGCTGTCAAAGGGGTATTTATACGACAGCATCGCCATATGGATTTCGGGATCCTTGTGGCCCGTAAAACCGATGTAGCGAACCTTTCCGTCCTTCTTTGCGCGCTCCAGCGCTTCAACCGCGCCGCCCTTCGCGAAGTGGCGCTCCGGATCGTTGTAGTAGATACACTCGTGGATCTGCCACAGATCGAGGTAGTCCGTTTGCAAGCGCCGCAGCGACTCCTCGAGCTGCCGCATTGCCGTCTTGGCATCACGGCCGTGCGTGCACACCTTCGTCATCAGAAACACGCGATCGCGCCGATCCTTGATCGCCTTCCCCATGCGCACTTCGCTCTTGCCGTCGTGGTATTCCCACGCGTTGTCCAGAAACGTGATGCCGGCGTCGATCGCTGCGTGCACGATCTTCACCGCTTCGCGTTCGGTCCCGATCGATCCGACGTGATAGCCCCCGAGCGCCAGCCCGGACACGAGCTCGTTGTGCCGGCCAAACTTCCGCCGCGGAATGTCTGAAGTGCTCACGACGTCACCACTTTCCGCCCGACGAAGAACGGGCCGAGACGATCGAGATACATGGAAGTCTGCTGCGTCTTGCGCATTGCCTGGACGAGGGCCGAGAGCGGAAACAGATCCTTTCCGATCAGCCCGATGACGAAATCGTTGTCGTCGCGATCCAGTCCGTGGCAGGCCAGCCGGATGTCGTGGACGTAATCCGCCGCGCCGAACGCCATCCCAATCTGCCCATGCTCTTTGAGAATCACGCGCTGCTGATCTTCCGGCAGCTGCGCGAACGCGCCGCTGCGTCGCAGCGGGTACCAAATCGCCCACGGCCAGTCCGGATTCAGCACGGTGCGCCGCGGCCGCTCGATGAGCACTTCGCGGAGGTCAGGTTCGTACCCCAACGCATACGTCCGACCAAACATCGTGAACTGCGGTTTGAGGGTCAGACCCTTCATCGCTCCATCGGTGAGCCTGGGCCGGACCGGGTTCATGAAATCGTTCGGATCTTCGCTGATCGTGAGCACCGCAATTCCGCGCGGATCGTTCAGATCCTCGTAGACCGCCACCCCGTCGGCGACGCCGTCGAGATGGGAGGCGACAGACTTCGCGTCGGTGCAGTCGCCGAACGCGAGCAGTTGCATGAAGAGCCGCGAATCGGAGCGCTGCGGCTGGCCGTCCTTGAGGCCACCCTTCTCGCTGATGTCCGGGGGCTCGATTCGCGACCGGCCGGTCGGCCGTGCGTCGGTGGCGTGCGCCGTGTCCGCTTTCATGCCGACGCCATCTTCCATAGTCACGAGAGGAATTAAACCACGATCGGCGATCCATCCCGCCTGAGTTGCAGGGACGCCGAACTCACATTACCATTTTCTTTCTCTATGACCAGCGGCATCGATCATCGAAAAGCTGCCGAGGATCGGCTCCAGACCCTCGTCAAGAGCGTCGAAGGGCAGCCGCGAACCGACGACATGACGCGCTTTCTGGAGGAGTGCGAGGCGCTGGCGGTCGCCATCCGGGCGTTCCACATGGAAGCGATCCGTTTTCGGATGTTCAATGTCGATCGGATGATCCAAAAGGGCGTCGTGCCGATCGGTGACGACGCGCGCGCCGCGTTCCTAGACGTGCGCCGCCATCTGGAGTCGGCCGGTTTCCACACCCGGTCTCATCAGGCGCCGACCTAACCCCTGAGCTCGATCGAGGGGTGCGAACGCGCTAAAATAAGTAGTTCCCAATGCCCTTCACACACTTATCCGATACCACCGAGCTCGAGGCAGCCATCGCAGAGTCTTGCGAGCGCCCGGTTCTGCTCTTCAAGCACAGCCGCACGTGCGGCATCAGCTGCGAGGCGCTCGACGAGCTCCGCGCGCACGTTGAAGACGGCGTGCTCCGGGCGGCCTACAAGATGATCACCGTGCAGAGCCACCGCAGCCTCGCGGCTGAGGTAGCCGCACGGCTCGGCGTTCGCCACGAAACGCCGCAGGCGATCCTCCTGCGCGACGGCCGCGCCGTCTGGAACGCATCGCACTTCAGGATCACCAAGAAACAGCTCGACGCGGTCGTCAACTCCTAATAGAGCCACGCCGCGCCTCGGACGCCGCTCGAGTCACCGAATTTGGCGCGGACGAGCTTCGTCGCGATCCGATCCGAAAAAACATACGGGACCCATAGCTGAGGCACCCGCTCGTACAGACGGGCGATATTCGACAGCCCTCCGCCAAGCACGATGACGTCCGGATCGACGACGTTGATGATTGACGCGAGGCCACGCGCCATGCGGCGTGCATAGCGCTCGACGGTCGCTCGCGAGCCGGCATCGTCTTTCTCCGCGCGAGCCGTAATCTCGATCGCGTCCAACGTCTCGCCCGTCGCGGTGTGATGGTCGCGCGACATGCCGGGCCCGCTCAGAAACGTCTCGATACACCCGGTGCGCCCACAGTAGCACGGCGGACCGGGCCATTCCTCCGGCTCCGGCCACGGCATCGGGTTGTGTCCCCACTCGCCCGCAATCGCATTCGCGCCGGCGACAACGCTCCGATCGACGACAATCGCGCCGCCGGTTCCGGTGCCGACGATGACCCCGAACACGACGGCTGCGCCCGCGGCGGCGCCGTCGACCGCTTCCGAGAGCGCGAAGCAATTTGCGTCATTCGCAATCCTGACCTCCCGGCCGAGCATCCGCGACATGTCCTCTGAGAGTGGCTGACCGATCAGCCACGTGGAGTTCGCGTTCTTCATCAGCCCGGTGGCCGGCGAGATGGCGCCGGGGGTCCCGATTCCGACCGTGCATCGTCCGACGATCTGCTCGGCTTCCTCAACGAGTCGCGCGACTGCCGTCAGCGTTGCCTCGTAGTCCTCGCGCGGGGTGGTGATGCGGCGGCGAAAGCACTCCGCGCCCGAATCGTCGAGCGCGATGATCTCGATCTTCGTGCCGCCGAGATCAATGCCGATGCGCGTCAAAGATCACCTTCATCGCCTCTGAAGCCGGCTCGAACGCGTGCAGCTGCGGAACCGGTGCCTCCTCGGGTGGCGGCACGCGCGCTGGATTGAACCATACCGCGCGGATGCCCGCCGCCCGCGCTCCGGCGATATCGGCGGTCCAGGAGTCGCCCACCATGACCGCCTCGAGCGCTGGACAGTGCAGCCGGTCGAGCGCGACGCGGAAGATCTCCGGATCCGGCTTCGACACGCCGACCACCTCGGACACCACCAGCGCGTCGACGAACGGTTCGAGCTCGCAAACGCGCAGTTTCTCCTGTTGCTCCTCGAGCAGGTTGTTGGAAATGATGCCGACGCGTGCGCGTTGCTTGACCACCGCAAGCAGGGCCGCCGTACCGGCCGTCGGGCGCCGCGCGGCTCGATACGCATCGCGATAAGTCGAGGCGACGTGCGCCGCCAGATCGTCGTCCACATCGGCGCCGCATACCGCGAGCAAGCGCCGGAACCGCTCGCGCCGCGCCTCTTCGAGAGGCACGCGGCCCAGCATCACGTCCGCGTGCAGCTCCTCGAGAAACGTCGCGTGCGTTCGCTCGAGCGCCTCGAACGTCATCGCGCTCAGCGAAGGATGGCACCGCTGCGCCGCGGCCAGCGCGTCGCGGGCGCAGCCGGCGTGGTCGAACAAGGTGTCGTCGAGATCGAACAGGACGGCCCGGACCATCGGTCAGCGCTTGTGCGTCGGCTGATCGCTCGTGAGGATGTTGAAGGCGAGCCACAGCGCGCCGCCGGCCGCGACCAGGAAGAACACCATCGCGAATCCGGGATAGCCGAAGAGCCGGAACCTCGTCTCGACGCGCATCAGCATCGCCGCGCCGATGATCAGCGACGCGAGCAGCAGGCCAAGCGTGATCCGGTTGGCGACCTTCTGCAGGCCGTGAATCACCGCGCCTTCGTCGATCACCTCGATGTTGAGCTTCAGCTCGTTGTTGGTCACCGCGTCGAGAAACTTGTTGACGCGCCCGGGCAGCTGTTCGAGAAACTCTTTCGTCTCCAGCGCCGCAGCGAACATGTTCGCCGGCGACATGCTGCGGCGCATCCGCTGCTGCATCAGCTCCGGCCCCTCCTGCTGGAGCGCGGCGTTGACGTCGAACTCCGGCGCGAGCGTCTTCCCCACCTGATCCAGGTTGAGCAGCGCCTTTCCCAACAGCGTCAGTTCCGGCGGCAGCTGGATTCCGTGCGTGCCAGCCGCGCGGGAGATCTCCATGACGACGCGTCCCACCTGGAGCTCGCCGAGCGCCACATCCTGGTAGCGCGTGACGAGATCCTGGACGTCGCGTTTCAGCGCCACCTCGTCGAGTTCCGGCTGCGGATCGCCGATTTGCAGCGCCAGCGCCGCCGCCCGATCGCCGTTGCCCTCGCTCACCGCCAGCAGCAGCTTCAGGAGCTGGTCCTGCCGCGACGGCGCGAGCCGGCTGACCATCCCCAGATCGAGGAGCGCGATCCGGCCGTCGTCGGCCAGGAAGACGTTGCCGGGATGCGGATCCGCATGGAAGAAGCCGTCGACGATGATCTGATGCAGGTAGGCGCGAAAGAGCTCGCGCGCCAGCGCGAGCCCGTCGAAATCCTGCCGCATCAGCGGCGTGATCGACGTGATCTTCCGGCCGCGGACGAATTCCATCGTCAGCACGCGCGAGCTGCTGTAGTCGTCGATCGGGCGCGGAATGACGATGCGGCGGAACGAGGAGAGGTTCTCCGCCAGACGCACGAGGTTGTTGGCCTCGCGGCGGTAATCGAGCTCCTGGGCGAGCGTCCGCCGGAAC
Organism: Acidobacteriota bacterium; assembly: GCA_046731735.1. Taxonomy (GTDB): domain Bacteria; phylum Acidobacteriota; class Vicinamibacteria; order Vicinamibacterales; family 2-12-FULL-66-21; genus JALZOC01. The sequence continues at coordinate 23,450 of JBKPLP010000114.1, read as the reverse complement.
TCGGCGACCATCTGCACGAAATTGAACTGCCGCCCGGCCGTCGTGTGGTGATCGAGGAACTCCGCGATGTCCTCCATCGTCGCCAGGTCGACGGCCAGTCCCTCGCGGATGTTCGGGCGCTGGACTTTGACCGCGACCTGACGCCCGCCGCGCAGCTCGGCGTGGTGCACCTGGCCGAGTGACGCGGCAGCGATCGGCTCGGCGTCGAACGACGCGAACCCCTTGGAGATGCGGAAGCCGAGATCTTCCTGGACGACCCGCTCGACTTCGGCGAAGGAAAACGGCTCGATGTTGTCCTGCAGCCGCCCGAGCGCTTCGAGGTACGGCGGCGGCAGGAGGTCGGCGCGCGTCGAGAGCAGCTGACCGAGCTTGATGAATGCCGGGCCGAGCCGCTCGAGATCCGCCGCCAGTTCTTCGGGCTTGCCATCGTCACGCTGATCGAACGTCTCGTCCGCGATGGCGTCGTCCAGCCCGGCGCGCTTCACGAGATCCGACTTGCCGTACTTGTAGAGGAGCTGCGCGACGTCCTTGTAACGCCGCAGGCGTTCAGGATGGAGTGACAATCCCACGTGCCGATTATAGGAGCACCGCGCTTCGGCCGCGTCTGGTGAGCATGATAAACTCGCGTGGATGCCCGCCGTGGTGATCGCCGCCGCCAACTTGATGCCGGCATTGCAGGAACGCCTCGCCAGCGAGGGAGAACTTCTCGGGTTCGCCGATACCGAACCGATTCAAGCCCTCCAGGCCATTCTGGAGCAGCGGCCGGCGCTCATCGTGCTCGAACGCCTCTTCGCCGCGACGCCTCGCGGCGCGGCGCTGATCAATCGCATCAAGACCGACCCGCAGCTCGCCAACGCGGAAGTGCGCGTGATGTCGCACACCGGGGACTACTCGCGCCAGGTCGCGAAACCGCAGAAGACGGAACCGCCTGGACCACCACCGGCACCCGCCGCGCACGGCGGGACGCCGGGTACGGCGACCGCGACGGCGCCGTCCGCAACGGTCGTCGAGGCCACGCCGCGGCCGCTCGACTGGCACGGCACGCGGCGCGCGCAACGGCATCGCGTGCGGCCGGGTGTGGAGATTCAGGTCGACGGCAATCCCGCGAGCGTCGTGGATCTGTCGGTGGTGGGCGTGCAGGTGTTGTCGGCGACGGTGCTGCGGCCGAATCAGAAAGTGCGCCTCAGCATTCCGAACGAGGAGTTCGTGATGCGGTTTCGCGGCGCGGTCGCGTGGGCCAAATTCGAGCTGCCGAAGCCGACTGAAGCGCCGCGTTACCGGGCGGGCGTAGAGTTCGCCGACGCCGATGCAGAGGCGCTCGAAGAGTTCTGCGCGAAGGTCAAGCTGTCCTGAACCACTGTCCGGCGACCGAATCCTCCCGGATGATCGTGTCTTCCCGCGCGGATCCCGTGGAAATAATCGCGGCGGCAACGCCGGTGATCTCTTCGAGCCGGGCCACGTAACGCTGCGCCTCCGCGGGAAGGTCCCTGTAGCGCCGCGCCCCGGCCGACGGCGTGCTCCACCCGGGCAGCGTCTCGTAGATGGGCTCGCATGCGGCCAGCTGTGCGAGATCGCCCGGCATTTCCGTGAGCACCGCGCCGCGACAGCGGTAGGCGGTACATACCTGCAGCTCCTCCAGCCCGTCGAGCACGTCGAGCTTGGTCAACGCGAGGCCGCTCAAGCCGTTCACCCGCACCGCGTATCTGACCGCCACCGCATCGTACCAGCCGCACCGTCTCGGCCGGCCGGTGACCGCGCCGAACTCCTGTCCACTCTCGCGCAGGCGGTTACCGATCTCGCCGGTGAGCTCGGTCGGCAGCGGCCCTTCGCCGACGCGGGTGGTGTAGGCCTTCGCCGCGCCGAGGACGCCGTCGATCGCCCGCGGTCCGACGCCAAGGCCGGTGCAGACGCCGCCAATCGTCGCGTTCGAAGAGGTCACATAGGGATACGTGCCGTGATCGATGTCGAGCAGCGTCCCCTGCGCGCCTTCGAACATGATCGACCGTCCTTCCGACCGGGCCCGGTCGAGAAACAGCGAGACGTCCGTCGTCCATGGCTTCATCCGCTGCCACGCGCGCGCGAGATCGTCGAGGACCTGCCGCGCATCCATGGTCGAATCGCCGATGATGCGATTGCGCGCGGCGACGTTGTGTTTCACCGCCTCGGCGAGCAGCGACGGGTTCGCCAGATCGCCGACGCGGATACCGCGCCGGGCAATCTTGTCTTCGTATGCAGGTCCGATCCCGCGCGACGTCGTGCCGATCTTCCGCTCGCCGCGGCGCGCTTCGCTCAACAGATCGAGCTCGCGATGGTAGGGAAGAATCAAGTGCGCCTTGTCACTGACGCGGAGCCGATCGCCGATCGCGATCCCCGCCTTCTCGAGCTCGTCGATTTCGGCAAAGAGCGCCTGCGGATCCACCACCACGCCGTTGCCAATCACGCAGGTGATGCCGTCGTGCAGGATCCCTGACGGCAGGAGGCGAAGGACGAACTTGCGGCCGCTGGCGTAGACCGTGTGGCCGGCGTTGTGGCCGCCCTGATAGCGCGCGACGATCGAAAAGTGCGGCGTCAACAGATCGACGATCTTGCCCTTCCCTTCGTCACCCCACTGTGCGCCGAGCACCGCGATGTTCATAACTGCAGTATTCTACCTGCATCCTCATGATTCGCCTCGACGGCAATTCGCTGACGCTCAGCGATCTGATCGCGATTGCCGACGACAACGCACCGGTGGCGCTGGCGCCCGACGCCGCGAGGCGCGTCGATCGCGCACGCGCGGTCGTCGACCGGAAGGCGGAGGGCGATGAGGCAGTCTACGGAATCAACACCGGCTTCGGAGCGCTCGCGGAAACGCGCATTCCTCACGCCGCGCTGGGAGTCCTGCAGCTGAACCTGCTGCGCAGCCACGCCGCCGGCGTCGGCGATCCGCTGCCGGCGCGCGCGGTACGCGCGTCGATGGCGTTGCGCGCGAACGTGCTGGCGAAGGGCTTTTCCGGCATCCGCCGATCGACGCTCGAAGCGCTGATCGCATTGCTGAACCGAAAGGTTCATCCCCTGGTCCCGAGCCGCGGGTCGGTCGGCGCCAGCGGGGACCTCGCGCCGCTCGCGCATCTTGCGCTGGTGCTGGTCGGCGAGGGGCAGGCGACGATCGGCGATGGCGCGGTAGTCCTGCCCGGCGGGGAGGCGCTGCGCGCCGCCGGCCTTGCGCCGCTGGAGCTCCAGGCAAAGGAAGGGCTGGCGCTCATCAACGGAACGCAGCCGTCCACGGCCGTCGCCGCGCTGACCGCCGCCGGCGCCGAGCGGCTCGCGCGGGCGGCCGATATCGCTGCCGCCCTGTCAATTGATGCGCTCCGCGGCTCGGTGAGGCCGTTCGATGCGCGGATTCACGAGGCCAGGCCGCATGCGGGTCAGCGCGCCTCCGCCTCCAATATCCAACGGCTCCTCGCCGGCAGCGCGATCAACCAGTCGCACGAACATTGCGGGCGGGTGCAGGACGCCTATTCGCTCCGCTGCGCAGCCCAGGTACACGGCGCCGCGCGCGATGCGCTGGCGTGGGTACAGCACACGCTGGCGATCGAGGCCAACGGCGCGACCGACAACCCGATGGTCTTCGCCGACGACGAGGAAATCATCTCTGGGGGAAACTTCCACGGTGCGCCAGTCGCCGTAGCGGCCGACTTGTGCGCGATCGCGCTGTCCCAACTCGTCACCATCAGCGAGCGCCGGTCGGACCGCCTCGTAAACCCGGCGCTCAGCGAGCTGCCCGCCTTTCTCACGACCGACAGCGGACTGCACTCGGGCTACATGATGGCGCAGGTGACCGCCGCGGCGCTCGTGTCCGAGATCAAAACACTCGCCCATCCCGCCAGCGTCGATACGATTCCGACCTCCGCGAACCGCGAAGACCACGTCAGCATGAGCATGGGCGCGGCGCTGAAAGCGGCGCAGGCCCTTCAGCTGGCGACGCGGGTCATCGCGGTCGAGATCCTGTGCGCGTGCCAGGCGATCGATCTCCTCGCGCCGCTGAAAACCTCGGACGCGCTCGAGCGGGTGCACGCGCGCGTGCGCTCGAGCGTGCCGCGGCTCGCGGGGGATCGTCCGCCCGCGCCCGACATCGAAGCAATTTCCCAATTGATCGTCGACGGATCGCTCGTTACCTCGTGCGCGCTGGATGTCAAGTAAGAAATTTTTCAATTTCAATTTGACAACGCGCGCGTACGTTTCTAGATTGCTTGCTTCGCCGCGGCTTCCGGGTAACTGCGATGCCCGCACGAAGATCCGCACCCACAGTCGATGAACATCGTCAGCCGCCATGTATGTGCCCCGCGTGGGGCCGCGCTCTCCTGCAAGGGATGGCCGCAGGAGGCCGCACTCAGGATGCTGATGAACAATCTCGATCCGGAGGTCGCCGAGCGGCCTGACGATCTGATTGTCTATGGCGGCTCGGGTCGCGCCGCGCGAAACTGGGCCGCGTTCGACGCGATCGTCGACTCGCTGCGACACCTCGACCACGACGAGACCCTGGTCGTCCAGTCGGGCAAACCGGTCGCGGTCTTTCGCACGCATCCCTGGACACCCCGCGTCATCATCGCCAACGCGCTGCTGGTGCCCGCGTGGGCGACCTGGGATACGTTCCGCGATCTCGAGGATCGCGGCCTCACCATGTACGGACAGATGACCGCGGGCAGCTGGATCTACATCGGCACGCAGGGCATTCTCCAGGGCACCTACGAAACGCTCGCGGAGCTGGCGCGGCGTCATTTCGGGGGCACCCTCGCCGGCCGCCTGGTCGTGACCGCCGGACTCGGCGGCATGGGCGGCGCACAGCCGCTTGCCGTCACCATGAACGAGGGGATCGCTCTCGTCGTCGAAGTCGATCCAGGACGGATCGAACGGCGTCTGTCCACGAAGTACGTCGACGAGCGGGCCGCCGGCCTCGAGGATGCGCTCGCGCGCGTTGAACGCTATCAGCGCGAGCGCGTGGCGCGATCGATTGCGCTCGAGGGCAATGCGGCCGAGGTCCTTTCCGAGCTGGTTCGGCGCGGCATCGTGCCCGACGTGGTCACAGACCAGACGTCCGCGCACGACGCGCTCAACGGATACGTGCCAGCCGGCATGTCGCTGGGCGACGCCGAGTCGCTGCGGCGCAGCAATCCGAATCACTATATCGAGCGCTCGATGGCGTCGATGGCGCAGCACGTGCGCGCGATGCTCGACCTGCAGCGCGCCGGTGCGATCGCGTTCGATTACGGCAACAACATCCGCGCCCAGGCGCAAAAGGCCGGCGTGCCCGACGCGTTTCAGATTCCAGGCTTCGTGCCGGAATACATCCGGCCGCTCTTCTGCCTCGGCAAGGGGCCGTTCCGCTGGGCGGCGCTCTCGGGAGACCCCGAGGATATCGCCGCAACCGATGCGCTCGCCCTGCAGATGTTCGGCGACAACGCCGCGCTCTCCCGCTGGATTCGAATGGCCCAGGAACGGGTCGCGTTCCAGGGCCTGCCGGCGCGTATCTTCTGGCTCGGCTACGGCGAACGCGCGAAGTTCGGTCTGGCGATCAACGACCTCGTCCGCCGCGGCCGCGTGAAGGCGCCGATCGTGATCGGCCGCGATCATCTCGACGCCGGCTCGGTGGCGTCGCCGAATCGGGAAACCGAGCAGATGCGCGACGGCAGCGACGCCATCGCGGACTGGCCCATTCTCAATGCGCTCCTCAACACCTCGTCCGGCGCGACGTGGGTGTCGGTTCATCACGGCGGCGGCGTCGGCATCGGCTATTCCCTGCACGCGGGAATGGTCATCGTGGCCGACGGCACCCGCGAAGCGGACGAAAAACTTCAGCGCGTGCTGACCTGCGATCCCGGACTCGGTGTCGTCCGCCATGCGGACGCCGGTTACCCCGAGGCGATCGAGACCGCCAGGCGGCACGGCATCACCATGCCATCACTTTCAAGTTCCGGAGGGTCCCAGCGATGATGATCCCGGAGCGCCCCGCGCTCGAACGGCGGGTGCTTGCTGCATTGGACGGTTCCGCCGGAGCGGCGCCGCGGATCCCGGTCGTCATTGGCGGCTGCGGTTCCGGACGGACGTCCCTGCTGCTTCGCCTGCGCGATCTGATCGGCCGCTCGTCGTCGCAATACATCGACGTCGAACGCATCGCCACCACACCTGAGCGGTTCCTCGAGGCGATGCGGCAAACGACGCCGTTTGCCGCGATTCCGTACGGCGACCATGGGGGACACGAGACGGGGGCGCGCGCCGCGTTCGATGCGGCGATGGCGTTTCTCGATACGTGTCGTGCCGACGGAGGAAACACGCCGGCGACATTCCTGCTCGACGAGTTCCTCGAGCTGCGTACGTTCGAGAGCTTCCCAGGGCTGCGATCGGTGCTGCGCGATCTGCTCGGCGTGCTCGCGCAAAGCGGCAACCGGTTCGTCCTGACGACGCGCTACGGCGCGCGGACGCACCGTCTGCTGCGCGACGCACCGGCGCGGTTCGAGATGGTCCAGGTGGCGCCGCTCACGCCGTCGGAGATTCGCGCCACCGTCCCCGCCGTGTTTCCCGCCCGCTCATTGTCGGGGTCGCACGAGGACGAGGACGACCGCGCGCGCGACGATCTGGCGCGCCTCATTCACGCGATTTCCGATGGACGGCCGTCCTACGCGCGCATGATCGCAGAGGCGTCAGCCGCGATGGCGCCGCGCGGCATGGTCGATCCCGTCAGCGCGCTCAGCGCGCTGCTCGCGCCTGGTGGCGCCATGTCCGCGGCCTGCCGGTTCTGCTACGAGCTGCGCCTGCACCGGGCCCGCGGCTATGGCGCGCTCAAGGCAATTCTCGACGTGCTCGCCCTGGAAGAGCCGCTGACGCTCACCGAAATTGCGCTGCGGCTGCGGCGCACGCCGGGTTCGACCAAGGATTACTTGTCGTGGCTGGAGGACGTCGATCTGATTGTGTCGCGGCAGAAGCGCTACAGCTTCGGCGATCCGATGATGCGGCTGTGGGTGCGGCTGCACTGCCACGCTGCCCCGCCCAGCGACGAAGACATCGCCGGCGAGGTCCACGCGTACGTGCTCGGGAGGCTTCCGCACAACGAGCCGGCGCTGGCGCTGGCCGGCGCTCAGCCCGCCGATCACGACCGGGACAAGTCGTGGGGCATCATTGAAATAGACTGAATCCCCAATCCCTAATCCTGGAATCGATTAGGGATCGGGGATGGGGGATTAGGGATTCGGATTGGCGGTCAGCAGCTCGAGGGCCAGCTTGGCCGCGGCTTGCGCCGCCTCTTTTTTGCTCTTTCCTTCCGCCCGGGCGATAGGTTCGCCGTTGACGAGCACTTCCACGTCGAACTGCCGGCGGTGCGCGGGTCCCAGTTCGGCGGCGAGCCGGTACGAGGGCAGCCCGCGATCGTGCGACTGCAGCCATTCCTGCAGCGCCGACTTGTAGTCTTCGGTGAAGTCCGCATGCGCGCCGGTGCGGCGCGCCTCCCGGATCAGCTCCGCGAACTGGCGCTCGATGAACGCGCGCGCCGGCTCTATTCCGCCGTCGAGGTAAACCGCCGCGATCAGCGCCTCGTAGCAGTCGGCGATCAGCGCGTGCTTGCGCCGTCCGCCGGTCTTCTCCTCGCCGCGGCCGAGGATCAGGAACTCCCCGAGCCCGATCCGCTCCGCGAGCCGCGCCAGCGACGTCGCGGATACGATCGATGCCTTCAGCTTCGACTTCTGGCCCTCGTTGTGCTGGGGGAACTGCCGGAACAGCATGTCGGCGATGACGAACCCGAGCACGGAGTCGCCGAGAAACTCCATCGACTCGTTGTCGAACACGCCGCCGCTGGCGTCCTCGTGCACGCGCGAGCGATGTGTGAGCGCGTGTTCCAGCAGACCACGATCGCGGAAGCGGTAGCCGATCCGCCGTTCCAGCGGTTCGAGCTCGGACCCGAACGGCACGACCCGTCCGGGACCAGCCTCCTCGCGATGGCTCTCGATGATCCGCGTCGCATGGTCGGCATCCTCCGCGTGCACCGATACCCGCAGCTCGTTGACCGCGAGCGGGAACGGCGTCCGCGACATATCGGACGAGATCATCGTGGCGATGCCATGGGTTTCGAGGAGGCCGCGCACGACATCCGCTTCGATCTGCGACGGGGTGCGGAAAATGACGACCAGATCGTTCACACCGCTACCTTCCCGGCAGCGACGAACGCGCGCTCCACCTTCACGAGGATCATCGTCATGTCGTCATGCTGGTTGGCCGCGCCGACGAACGACTCCACCTCGCGCATGATGCGCTCGCGGAGCTCACCCGGGTCGAGGTGCCCATGCTCCTCGACCAGGCGGCTGAGGCGTCCTTCGCCGAAGAGATCGCTGTCTGTGTTCATTGCCTCGGTGATCCCGTCGGTATAGAGCACGATCACGTCGCCGGCAGACAGCTCGATCCGGACCTCTTCCAGGAGCTGCGGAAACAGCTCGTCTGCGGCCTCGATCCGCAAGCCGAGCACCATGCCGTTCGGCGTCATGATCTGTGCCGACGGGGTCGATCCGGCACTGGAAAAGAAGATCAGCGGGGTGTGGCCGGCGCGGCAGTACCGCATGATCCCGCGTTCGAGATCGAGCACCGCGTACGCGGCGGTGATGAAACTGCGGCTGTCGAGATGTTCCGAGATGATTCGGTTCACTTCGATCAACAGCTCACGCGGCGAGTCGTAGCGCTGGCTGAGGGCCAGAACCAGTCCCTTCAATTCCGCCATGTAGAGCGCCGCCGAGGTCCCCTTGCCCGACACGTCGGCAATCAGGATGCCCATGCGGTTCCCGGACAGTTGGAAAAAGTCGTAGTAGTCCCCGCCCACTTCCCGCGCCGGCACGCAGAGCGCGGTGATTCCGAGCCCGGGCACGTCGAGCGGGCCGCGCGGCAGCAGCGACATCTGGATCGCGCGCGCGATGCGCAGCTCTTCTTCCAGCCGCTTCTTCTCGGCCGCCGTCTGCAGCAGCCCTTCGATGCTGCCGGTCATCTCGTTGAACGATCCGGCCAGCTCGCCGAGCTGATCGGTGGCATGGACGTCGATCCGGTGCGAGAAGTCGCCGTAGCGCACGCGCTCGGTGCCGGTAAACAGCTCGTGAACCGAGCTCGTGATCGATCGCGCGAGCGCAAGTCCCATGCTCAGCGCCACGCCCTCGATGATCAGAAACAGTCCGGCGATGATCAGCAACCCGATGATGAACACGACCCCGAGCGGCACGCCGCGGATCAACATCTGCTGCGCATCCGACAATCGCCGATACAGGTCGGTGGGCCGGTAGGTCAGCGCGATGCTGACCCGGCCCGCATTCCCGGTAGCCCAGTCGACGCAATCGAGAAAGATGACGCTCTTGCGAAAGAGCGTCGCCCACCCGCCTTCTTTGTCGACGTTCGGATCCGTCATCAACGCCGTGGCCCGTCCGTCCCGCGGCGTTCCGATGAGCGCGGCAGTGCCCGCCCGCACGCCCGTCTTCTCGCGCAGGCTCTGAACCATGTCTTCGTCGATCGCCAGATCCCCGACGATGTAACCGGCGAGTTTTCCATCGGCGACCACAGCGGCGACCGCGCGGTTGACGAGCTCGACATGTCCGGGCTCGTCGGCCGACAGCACCGTGATCGTTCCATTCCACCCGTCGCGCGTGATCCATGGCGGCACCGACGACGGCGGTTTCAGGTGGTCCCAAGACCCGACCTGGAAGCGCTCGGCCAGCTCCCGCGGCGCACCTGGGGCCGGCAGGTACGCGAACGAGATGGTGCGATACAGCTTCGATGCATTCCGGTGCGTGCGCGCCAGCGACTGGGTGGCCGACTCCGGCGCGCGCGCGATCTCGCCGGCCGCCCCCTCGCTCGTCACCTTCACATAATTCAGTGCCGCGTCGTAGCCGTCCTTGAACAGATACGCGCTGACGCTCATGAAGATCAGCATGCCGCCGAGCAAGAAGAAAATGACGATCAATAGCGACGGGACGACGCCAATGAAAATGTAGGAGAGGATCAGCTTGCGGCGGACGGCCCACAGCAGACGGCTCTTCGTGAGCACGAACAAGCGCCACACGAAGAACCCGAGCGTCACGACGATGCCGATCGTCGCGACGGCGCTCAGGGCATCCACGACGACCGGAAACGCGCCCAGCAGGCGCAGCGCGCCGACTACGAGCTTCAGCGCCGCCGAGATCAGGAAGAGACGGCCGGGCCAGGTGCGCACCAGCAGATTCGTTGCCGACACGCGCTCCTCTGCCTCAGCCGCCGCGACCGTGCGCCGCCGCGCCAGCGGCGCCGCGTCGGATCCTCGTGAGGTGGTCATTCGCCCAGAAGAAGGATGGTACACCGGGATGCTGCGGTATGCTGTTCAACGTCATGAAAAACAGACTCCTCGCATCCTGCCCCAGCTTTGTATTCGTCATCTCCGCCCTCGCTGCCGTCGCATCGGCGCAGACCGTCGATGCGGTGGTCGAGAAACACCTGGCCGCCCTTGGCGGCCGCGAGGCGCTCGCCAAGCTCACGTCACGGAAGTCGACCGGCACCGTGACGATGTCTACGCCAGGGGGAGACGTCTCCGGCCCCGTCGAACTGTTGATCAAGGCGCCCAACAAGACGCGGCTGCTGATGACGATCGACCTGACCAGTCTCGGCGCCGCGGCGATGACGATCGAGCAGCGGTTCGACGGCACGGCGGTCTACGCGACCAACTCGATGCAGGGGGAAACCCCGATCAGCGCCAAGCAGGTCGAGAACATGCGTAACAGCGTGTTTCCGACGCCGCTCCTCGGCTACAAGGAACGAGGGGCAAAGCTGGAACAGGCGGCCAACGAGAAAGTCCAGGGCAAGGACGCGATCGTACTGGTTTTGACTCCAGCGACGGGCTCACCGATCCGGCTGTTCCTCGACCCGGAAACATATCTGGTGTTGCAGACCGCCACGACCGTGAACTCACCGCAGCTCGGGGGAGACGTCCAGCAGACCACGGCGCTGTCGGACTACCGGACGGTCGACGGCGTGAAGGTGGCCTTTCGCGTCGTGACCTCGAACCCGGCGCAGACGCTGACCATTGCCATGACCAAGGTGGAGCACAACGTGGCGATCGACGATGCCATGTTCGTGAAGAAGTAGCCGCGTGAAGCTTCCCGATTCCGCCCGGTTTTCCACCGTCTGCATTCACGCCGGCCAGGAGCCGGACCCCTCGACCGGCGCGATCATCACGCCGATCTACCAGACATCGACCTACGTGCAGGAAGAGGTCGGCCGGCACAAGGGGTTCGAGTACGCGCGCACCCAGAACCCGACGCGGCTCGCGCTGGAGAACAACATCGCCGCGATCGAGGGCGGCAAGGCGGCGTACGCGTTCGCCTCCGGCATGGCGGCGATCGACGCGATCACCACGCTGCTCGAGGCCGGCGACCACGTGGTCGTGACCGACAACACCTACGGCGGCACGTTCCGGCTGTTCGAGCGGGTGCTGCGGAAGTATCAACTGTCGTTCACCTACATCGATACCTCGCAGCTGGATCTCGTCGAGGGGGCGATCCGCCCCGAGACGAAGATGCTGTTCATCGAGACGCCGACCAACCCGGTGATGCGGCTGACCGATCTCGTGGCGGTATCCGAGATTGCGCATCGCCGCAAGGTCAAGGTCGTCGTCGACAACACGTTTGCGAGTCCGTCGATCCAGCGGCCGCTCGAGCTTGGCGCCGACATCGTCGTGCACAGCACGACGAAGTATCTCAACGGCCACAGCGACAGCGTCGGCGGCATCGCCGTCGCGGTGAACGACGACGATATCGAGTGGTTGAAGTTCATCCAGAACGCGGCGGGGGCCATCCTGGGGCCGTTCGATTCGTGGTTGATTCTGCGCGGGACCAAGACGCTGTCGCTCCGGATGGCGCAGCACAGCATCAACGGGCAGGCGCTCGCGGAGTTTCTTGCGGGACACCCGAAAGTCAAACAGGTCCTGTATCCGGGGTTGCCCTCACACCCGCAGTACGAGCTGGCCAAGCGTCAAATGCACGGGTTCGGCGGCATGCTCACGTTCGACGTCGGCTCCATCGAAGCTGCCTTCGACGTGTGCAAGCGGGTGCGGCTGATGGCGCTGGCGGAGAGCCTGGGCGGCGTCGAGACGCTGATCTCGCACCCCGCATCCATGACCCATGCCTCGGTGCCGGCCGAACGGCGGGCTGCAATCGGCCTGACGGATGGCCTGGTGAGGATTTCGGCGGGAATCGAGGATCCGCAAGACCTGATCGACGACATCGATCAGGCGCTACGCGGCTAGCAGAATTGCCAAAATTGCCAGAATCGCCGGAATTGCCACAATTGAATTGATCAATTGAGGGCACGAAATTCTGCGCAATTTTGGCAATTTTGGCACTTATGGCAATGCTGTCGCCTCCGCGACCCAGCGTAAGTAGGCGTCGTTGCCGTCCACGATGGGTAGCACGATGAATTCGGGAACATCGTAAGGGTGGAGGTCCCGCACCCGCTCCCATAGCGCCACCACCCGCTCGCGGGAGGTCTTCATGATGACCTGCCGCTCCGTCTCCTGCTCGATCCCCTCTTCCCAGCGATAAACCGACTCCATCGGCGACAGGAGGTTCACGCAGGCGGCAAGCCGCTCCTCGATGATGCCGCGGGCAAAGGCGACCGAGTCCACATCCGCGGGCAGCGTCGTCAGGACGACCACGTACTCATGCGTCATCGGTGTACCCTAAATTATCGGCTGCAACAGGGCGAAATTATTGTACAAAGGACTGCTCTGTCCATGCCCCCGATCCTCGAGCCGAAATCAGACTCCAGACGCGGCGACGCGGTCGAGCCGTTGCGGCGCAAGCGGATGGCCCCGGTGCCAGCGCCGGCCTGGCGGCGCCGCGGCCTTCATCTGCTGCTCGTGTTCGTGACGCTGGTGCTCGTGATCGATGCGCTGGTCGGCGAAAAAGGGCTGATGGAATCGATGCGCGCGCGCCGGCAATACGACCAGCTCGCCCGCTCGCTCGAGGATCTCAAGCGCGAGAACGCACGGCTCCGCGACAATGCGCGGCGGCTGCGCGAGGATCCTACGGCCATCGAGTCCCTCGCCCGCGAAGAACTGGGCCTCGTGCGCCCGGGCGAGGTCGTCTTCATCCTGAAAGACGTCAAGGAGGAAAGAAAATAACGTGACCTGGACAGCCCTCACGCTCGCCGCCATGCTCACGATTCCGCAGCAGTCAACGCCTCCGGCCAATCCGCCGCAAGGTCAGGCCGGCAAGGTCGCGCAAGCCGAAGAACCCGCGAAGCCGACCAGAAGCTTCATCCCGGCGCTGTTCCACAATCTGGGCGACGACATCAAGCACATCCCGCGCAAGAACACGCTGTATTGGCTGGGGGCTGGAGCGGCGGGGGCGCTCATCATTCACCCCGCCGACGACTACGTCAACAATCGCCTGAGCACCTCGGATTCGGCGAAGACATTCTTCAAGGCGGGCCGCTATATCGGATCCTTCCCCGTTCTGATCGGAACGTCTGCGGCGACGTATCTGGTCGGCAGGGCGCGATCGTCGCGGCGTGGGAAACATCTCGGCATGGATCTCATCGAGGCGACACTCTTGTCCGAAGGGATCACCGAGCTGATCAAGGTGTCGGTGCGCCGCGAACGTCCCCTTCAGGACGACGGAACACGCGCGAGCGGTTTTGCCTTTCCGTCAGGACATTCCGCGGGGACGTTCGCGGCCGCGACCGTGCTCCAGCAGCACCTCGGGTGGAAATGGGCGGTGCCGACCTACACGATCGCCTCCTACGTCGCGATGTCGCGTCTCGCCGACGACCGTCACTGGGCGAGCGATGTCGTGGCCGGAGCGGCCGAAGGGATCATTGTCGGCCGATCGGTGACGTGGCACGGCCGCAATTTCTACGCCTCGCCGATGCTGCTGCCGAAAGGCGCAGGCATCATGGTCAACGTGAAACCACAGCCCTAGCAGATCCGGTTTGGAACGGCCCGCTCGCGCGGGCCGTTTCTTTCGTTCAGTACGACCCCGTCTTCCGCGCGGCAAGCGGATTCCCGCCGAGCGCATTCGAAATATCTGCAATCGCCCGCTGTGCGCGGATGCTGTTCCCGGCGTCGTCGAGCGGTGGCGAGACGACCGCGATGCCGAACTTGCCTGGCGACACCGCGATGATTCCTCCTCCGACGCCGCTCTTCGCCGGAAGACCCGTGTGGTACAGCCACTTGCCCGAGTCGTCGTAGAGCCCGGCGGTGGCCATCACGGCGAGGACGCCCGGCACTTTGTCCGCGTCGATCACCTGTTTCCCGGTCACCGGGTTCCTGCCGCCAGCCGCGAGCGTCGCGGCCATCGTGGCGAGGTCCTTCGCGTTCGCGCCGATGGAGCACTGACGAGTGTAGAGATCGACGGCCTGCTGCCAGTTGTCCTTGATGTAGCCGTACGCCAGCATGAGCGCGCCGATCGCCTGGTTGCGCTGGTTCGTGTCGGACTCGGATTTGTACACGTCCTGCAGCACGCGCAGCTCGCGGCCCGCCGCGTCGTTGTGGAAGCCGATGATCTTCTTCCAGACTTCGTCGGCGCTTCCACCCTTGACCATGCTCGTCGCCGAGATCGCCCCGGGATTGACCAGCGGATTCATCTCGGGCGCACCGGTTCCCACAACCGTCTTCACGGCCTCGACCGCGATAATCGAGTTGAACCGCGCGCCGGTGGCGTCGACGCCGATCCGCTTCTCGATCGCGTCGAGCCCCTGCTCCTGAATCACCTGCGCCATGGTCAGGACCTTGGAGATCGATTGGATCGACACCTCGGTCTTGACGTCGCCGGCGGTAAACACCTTCCCGTCGGCCGTAACGAGCGCGACGCCGAACAGGTTCGGATCCACTTTCGCCAGCGCCGGAATGTAATCGGCGTTCTTGCCTTCCTTCAGGTCCTTGAACTTCGCGTACGCGGCGTCTATCGCTTTCTGCGGATCGGCCGGGCCCTGCGCACGGAGCGCCGGCATCGCCAGAGCGAGCGCGACGACGGCGCACAGCGAGGCCGCGAGAGGAGACTGATATCGACGCATTAGGAACCTCCAATTTTGGCCGAGAAGTTGTACTTGAACGAGAACTGGAGCTTCACGCCGTCGCTATGGAAGCCGTCGGAGAAATTGGTGCGGCGGCCCCACTGAAACTCGGCGCCGAACATCACGTTCTTCACGGGGTAATACAGGAGGTTGCCGAGCGCGTACTGGCCGTTCTTGAAGGCGCTCGGCCCTTGCGCGTCGGTGTTGTCGATGTCCTGACGCGAGTAGCCGATTGCGCTCGAGAACTGCTCGTTCCAGGTGTGATCGACAAAGATGCTCAGCGCGGTAATCGGCAACGCCTTGCCCACGAGCGGCGTTACGGGATTCGAGAGGTTGTTCTCAATCCCGATGTCGATGGGCGAGTCGTTCATCTCGTTTTCGATACCCTCACCGAACGTGAACTGCGCGCGAATGACGTCGTTCTTGCCGGCCTTCAGGCTCGAGCTCACGTTCAGGCCCCAGCCGGTTGCGTCGCCGGAGAGATCGAGCGCGTCGTCGAGCGTGTCGTCCCAGTTGATTTTCCGGAGCATCCCCGCGGTCCGGACGTAGCCCCACGACTGCGAATACTTGTATGCGGCGGCGAAGTCCGGAATTGGAAAGCGTGCTTTGATGCCCGAAAGCTCGATACGGTCTGAGTAGACGCCCTGGTCGCCGCTCG
Source organism: Acidobacteriota bacterium (assembly GCA_046731735.1). GTDB lineage: Bacteria > Acidobacteriota > Vicinamibacteria > Vicinamibacterales > 2-12-FULL-66-21 > JALZOC01. The sequence goes on along the minus strand of JBKPLP010000114.1, from coordinate 7,747 downwards.
CGCCAGGCCGCGCGAGCGCGACCATGAAATTGCTGGTGTCGGTGTTCAGGGGCGTATACCGCAGCTGGACGTTTCGGTACCATGGGATGCCGGTTGGCCCCCAATACTCGAGAGAATTTGGATAGACGTCCGGATCGGTGAAGGGACTCCAGTACTGGCCCGCACCGAGCGCGCCCAGCTCTCCCCAGGCGTGCCGCAGTCGAAACGTCGTCTGTCCTGAATCCACGCCGGTGCCAAACAGTTCGAACTCGAAGATGGTCTTGAAATCACCGTAGTCGGTCGGAGTCGATGATCTGAAGCCCAGGCGACTCTGCCGAACTCCGGTGAACGTGCTGTTGTCGTGTCCGAACTCGTCTTTCACGGACGGCAGCTTGGTCACTCGAAGCGTGTCGAACCAGTCGGGGTGGATCTGCGTGAAGTTGTGGCCGATGTCGAGCATCGCGAAGCCATAGATCTCGAACGTGGTTTTCGCCGGCGGTGCAGGCTGCGCGCTGGCGCCCTGAGCGGTGGCCGTCCGTGATACGCCAAGCGTCAGGACCAGAGCGAGCAAGCCGGCAACGCCGGCCGCGCGGAGGGTGTACTGCTGTCTCATACGTGACTCCTGATCCGATTCATCTGTTACGTCGCGTTAGCCTTCTCCCAGGCGCGGACGCGGCGCCGCGCCTCGTCGAAGATCCGCTGGTAGTTCCCTTTGCGAACCTGGAGGCTCGCGGCGGGCGTGAGCAGGCGCCACACCGGCGCCCATAGTTCGAACACGGCGAAATACGCGCCCGGACCCGCGGGCGCCACCGTGTCGGTGCCGAAGAGGAATCGTTCGGGGTACTTGTTGAGCATCGCGGCTACACGGGCCACCGATTCCGGCGTGGCCACGGCGTACTTCGCTACCTCGTCCCACGAGATGTCGAAGTTCACGTGGCGAAGCGCGGGATCGGTCACCATCGCCTCCACCAGCTGGAACTGCGTCGGGCTGCGTTCGGCGGCCTCGGCGGAAACGCGGACGGGATGCACGATGCGGCCGAGGCCGACGTGCGCCCAGACGATCGAGGTGTTCGGATGCCGTTTGAGCAGCGCCTTCATCTGCGTGAGATAAACCGGCTCGGCGTCGGTTTTCGCGAACGGCATGTCGACGTCGTTATGGATGATCACGACGAGTCCCGTCTCCGCCGCGAAGTCCAGAATGCGGTCGAGCGCGGGGTTGGTGAGGCTGGCGGTCTCGCCGGAAATCTTCGCGGAGACGAACTCTTTGTGAACGCTGAACTCACCGATTCCGGAGAACACGCCGGGAAAGGTCTTCAGCACACGACGGATGTGATCGGCGCCGTACATGTCCGCCGGATTGAAGCCGGTAATCATCGGATCGAAGCGCGCCTGCTGCTCCGGCGGGAGCGAGCGGTAGGCCATCGCGATGTACGCGTCGGTAAACGAGTAGTAATAGAGCGGCGCGTCGCTGTGCAGGTAATACGTGGGCGCGAAATCGCCCGAGTTTGCGTACGACCACTGCTGCTGCAGCGGAATCCCGAACAGTGTCGAACGGCCGACGCGGGTCCCCATGATCTGGAGGAACTGGCGGATGTCGATCCCCTGCTGGATGTAGTTGGTGAGATGGAAGTGTGCATCGTAGAACTCGTCGCTGCCGGACGGCGCGTTCTGCATCGGCACGGGGGCGGCGGCCGGCACCAGAACGGCGGCAAGGACGAGCGGTCGCATCCAGCGCATGGCCCCTCTCACGTCAGAAAAAGATCGAGAAGGCGGCCGACACCGTCGTGCCGTTCTGGCCCGCGGTGTAGTACCCGAACGTGCTGCCCACCGGTGAGCGGTTCACGTTCATGAGCTGCACGTTGAGACGGTGATTGCGCGTGTTCGCGGGATAGAAGTTCATCCCGCCCAGATATTCGGAGCTGTTCGAAAATCCCGCGGACTTGTCGCCGAAGACCTGCGACGTCACGCCGTAGACCTCGAGCTTCTTTTTGACTGGAAAGAAGGCGCCCTGAACATAAAAGCCGCGATCGAGGATCGAACCCACCGGCAGTGCGCCGTCCGCGATGAAGTCATCGAGCCAGCGCGTATAGATCTCCGTCTGGAGAAACATGCCGTGGTACTTGACGCCCGCGTCGATGGAGAGAATCCGGTAATCGACGCGATCGACCGTCACACCGGCCGCGAGCGCCCCGGTGTCGAACACGTTCAGGCTGTCGGCCAGCTTGATCGTGGTGTTGCCGGTCGCGCCGGTGTCGGCATCGGTGAACCGTTGTTCGCGGCTCTGGGTCGTCGAAAAACCAAACCGCGTCGCCAGTTTGTCGTGGTGTTCCCAATCGCCATAGGCGCCCTTCGGGCCGAATTCATGCGTCGTGGGCATCCACCACATCGACGCGCCGGTCGAGAAGTGGCGATCGAGCTGGGTCGCCTTGATGCCCAGTGCACTGGAGTTGTTCGCGATCGCCGCGTTGTACCAAAGGCCCGGGGTCAGCTCCCCTTGTGCCCAGACGCTGTTGGAGAAGTAGGGCCGGAAGAATTCATCCGCCATCACCCGATCGTGGCCGAGCCAATAGGGATGCGACCCTTGCAGCGACCGGGTCCCTGGCGTGCCATTGATGCCGCTGTAGACGCTGAACTTCCGGCCGAACTGATACCCGATGACGGCGAAGATGGCGTCCTGGTCGGTGGTGCTCACCGTCCAGAACAGGATGTTGTAAATGAGCCGGGGATTCCCGAGCCAGCCCTTCAAGAACACGATGATCCGATGCGGAAAGATGTCGTTGCGCCCGTCGGTCGTGCGCTCGTTGCCAAGATGGTCGATGAACGTCTGGCTTCCCGGTGTCTGATTGATGTAGCGAATGAGCGCGTACGCGCTGATCGACAGCTCGCCCAGACTGTTCCTCCCGACCAGAAACCCGTCGCCCGGATCGAACTCTCCCCAGGTCTCGATCCGCTCGGTTGGCTTTCGCTCCGGCGGCGTCGCCTCGGGCAGCGGCGGAATCTGGCCGACCACGAACTCGCCGCCACACCCATCAGAGACCCACACGCTCGTCTGGTTGTAGCCCCACGTCTTTCCCAGGAGACATTGGCCTGTGCCCGTGGAACGTGCGAGCGCGACGCCTTCAGAGGTGTCGGCCGGGCATTCGGTCCGTTGTCCATCCTGCGAGGCACAGGCCACCGTCTTCGCAGGGTCCCGCGCCGCACTCGCCTGCGCACTGGCGGTTCGAGGCGTGAGGAAAACCACCACCACGGCGAATACCAGAACCAGAGACAGACGCAGTTCATCACCCGCAAGAACGGATCCCAACGAAGCCATCGCCCAGGGTTCAGCACGGCGTGTGCCGCCATCCACGGACGACGCGCGCATTCGCTCAAAGTGATTGGAAACAACCGCTTACGAAAGCTGCACGGCGGCGGCGATGTCGCCGCTGCTCCGCGATTCCGGAGATTCGCCTACGCGCGCCCCGTGGCCAGCGACGCCGTCTTCCACTGGGAGATGACGAGGTCTACGGTCTGTCCGGTCTCGAGCGCGCCGTACTGCGCTTCGAAGCCAATGCGCTGCAGCGCATCGCGCACATCCCCGTGCGCGTCCGCCAGCCGCAGATCGATGCCGCGCGCGGCGAACGTCCGGTGCATTTCCGCCAGCCACTCGGCACCAGCCAGATCGACCTTCGGCACGGCTCCCAGAAAGAGCACGATCAGCCTGATGTCGTCGCGCGCAGTGACCAGGGCGGCCAGCCGTTCGCCGACATAGTCGACGTTGAAGTAGACGAGCGATGACTCGCAGCGAACGACGAGCACTCCGGGCAATCGTTCGTTCTCGATATGGCGCTTCACGTCCGCGTAGTACGTCGTGCCGGGAATGCGTCCGAGCTCGGTGACCCGCGGCCGTGCGGCCTGTCGCAGCAGCATCACGATCGACACCGCCGCGCCCAGGAGGACGCCGTTGACCGGTCCCGATCCCAGTACGCCGAGGAACGCCACCACCGCCGCCACGAGTTCCGAGCGGCCGAAGCTGCGGATGTGACGCCAGGCGCGCACGTTCACCAGACTCATGACCGCGGCCAGAACGATCGCGGCGAGGACCGGCTGCGGCAGGTTCCGAAGCAGCCCGGACGCGAACACCACGACGAACAACGTGATCAACGCGGCGATGAGGCCGGAGACCGGCGTCGTCGCGCCGGCGCTCTCGTTCACGAGGGACTGCGACATGCCGCCGCTCACGGGGAAGCCCCGGCCAAGCCCCGCCATCAGGTTCGCTGCGCCAATCGCCAGGAGATCCTGATTCGGATCGAACCGGTAGCCGTGCTTCTGCGAGAACATGCGCCCGATCGCCGCTGTCTCGACGGCACCGAGCACGAAACAGGCGAGCGCCACCGGCAGCAGCGCCTCGACCTGGTGCCGATCGATCATGATCAGGCCGAGCGAGGGCAGACCTTGCGGCACATCTCCCAGCAGGCTGACGCCGCGCGCCTCGAGGTTCAGAAACCGTGCGGCGAGGAGCGCGCCGATCACGACGACGAACGCGACCGGACGATTCTTCAACCACAGCTTCCCGGCGACGAGCACGGCGAGCGCTGCTCCCCCGACCAGAAGCGCTGTCTCGTTGGTGTTCCCGAGGTGGGAAATGAAATAGCCGGCGTTCTCCCAGAAGTCGCCGTGCGCACCCTTGAATCCGAACAGCTTCGGCAGCTGGGTGCTGGCGAGGTAGAACGCAAGACCCGATTTGAATCCAACGAGCACGGTCTCCGAAAAGAACCCGACGGCGGTGCCAGCACGGACGAGCCAGGCGGCACACGCGATCACGGCGACCATGACGGCGACCCACGCGCTCAGCGCCGCGTGCAGCCCTGGATCGCCGCCGCTGAGGGCGCCGATCGCTGCCCCGATCAACAGCGAGAGCGCCGACGTGACGGTCACGACCGTCTGACGGGAACTGCAGAACACCCAGAAGACCAGGCCCGAGAACAGGCAGGCGTACAGGCCTGCCTGCGGCGGAAGGCCAGCGAGCGATGCGTCGCCGATCCCGGCAGGCAGCAGATAGGCGGCGAGCGTCAGTCCCGCGACGGCGTCTGGCCGCAAGGCGCTGATGCGGTATGCACGCAGCCAGGGCGCAGCCGTAAAAATCGCGGACGCTGATTTCGCCATCGACGCTCGGAGGCGTGCGCCGCAAGCGTCGATCCAAGCAGCGTTCCGCGCATTCGCGCTCCGCTGGTGTCATTCCTCCGGCATCCAAGAGGCACTCCGGTTTCCCGGAGGGCCTGTGCCCGAACCAACAGAGATTGAACCAGTTTTGCGTCGGCAGGCACCTGTAAACCTCAGGCACGGCGCGTGCTGTCTTAAATGCTCTTTACCGGACCCGTTGTAGACGTTCATTCAGTGAGGCCGTGCATGAATCGCAATCCGCCCGACAGAAAAACAGTCGGGGCAACCCCGCTGGCGCTGACCGCGAAAGAAGAGATGACCATCACGTCCGTGCACTGCTAGGCAGCGGCGTTGAATCGCGGAGATCCTGGTGAAGACCGGCACCCGGACAGCGATGGTCGCGTGGCTGATCACCGCTGTTTACTACTTCTATCAATACACGCTGCGCTCGGCCCCCGCCGTGATGATGCCGCAGCTCTCGGAGGCGTTCGGACTGACGGCGGCTGGCGTCGCCTCGCTGGCGGGGCTCTTCTACTTCGGTTACTCGCCGTTCAGCCTCGTGGCTGGAGCGGCGATGGACAGGCTCGGCCCGCGGCGTGTCGTACCGGTCGGCGCCGCCGCCGTCGGGATCGGCGCCCTGCTGTTCGCGTCCGGCAACGTGTACCTCGCCAATGCCGGCCGGTTTCTGCAGGGCGCCGGCGGAGTGTTCGCGCTGGTCGGCGCCGCCTATATCGCGATGACGAACTTCCCCGCGTCGCGTGCGGCGACGCTGATCGGCGCGACGCAGATGTTCGGGATGGCCGGCGGCTCGGCCGGCCAGTTCGTCGTCGGGCCGCTCATCGCCGCGGGGATGACGTGGAGCGCGTTCTGGGTCGGAATGGGAATCACGGGGCTCGCCATCAGCGTGTTGCTTGCGCTGCTGTTGCCGGCACGTTCGGAGACGACGGCGGAGCAATCCGCGGGCGCTGCGGCGCGAGCGTTTGCGATCGTATTTCGAAACCCGCAGTCGATCCTGTGCGGGGTCATCGCCGGTCTGATCTTCATCCCGACGACGATCTTCGACATGGTGTGGGGCGTGCGTTACCTGCAGGATGCGCGTGGCCTGGACTACGGTTCGGCGGTGCTGCGCTCCGCGACCGTTCCGCTCGGCTGGATCATCGGCTGTCCGCTGCTCGGATGGCTATCGGATTGGCTCGGACGCCGGAAGCCGGTCATCGTCGCGGGTGGCGCCGTGCTGTTTGCCTGCCTCGCATGGATTCTCTATGGGCCGGCGGATGTGTTCCCTCCGTACCTGCTCGGACTGGTCGCCGGTGTGGCGTCGGGAGCCGCGATGCTGCCCTACACGGTGATCAAGGAGGTCAATCCGCCCGACGTGAGCGGCACCGCCACCGGCGTCGTCAATTTCGTGAATTTCACGTTCAGCGCGCTGCTCGGGCCCGTGTTCGGCCGGCTGCTTGCGTCGGCAAGCGGCGGCGCCGAGACGATGGCGCTCGAGCACTTCCAGACCGCATTCCGGCCGCTCTTGTATGGCGTCGCGCTGGCGGTCGTTCTCACCTTACTCCTCAAGGAGACGGGCTCCGCCATCAGAGGGCGGATCCCGGCACAAGCCGTAGGCATTCCATGATGACGGAAACCGGAACTGGAAAATACGAACAGCTGCTCCTGCGCTGCCGCACCCTGCCGCCCATCGCGACCGCGGTCGCGCATCCGTGCGAAGCCACCGCGCTCGCGGGTGCTGTCGACGCGGGCACCAAAGGGTTGATCTTGCCGATTCTCGTCGGACCGATCGCGAAGATGCGCGAGATTGCCAGCGCGAACCGGATCGACCTCGCGGGCGTGCGGCTCGTCGACGCGAGCCATAGCCACGCGTCGGCTGCGGCCGCCGTCGCGCTCGTCCGCTCGGGCGAAGCGGAAGTCCTGATGAAGGGCAGCCTGCACACCGACGAGTTGCTCGGTGCGGTCGTGGCGCGCGAGACGGGCCTGCGCACGGGGCGGCGAATCAGCCATGCCTTCCTGATGGACGTACCGACCTACCACAAAGTCCTGGTCGTCACCGATGCCGCCATCAATATTGCGCCGGCCCTCGAAGACAAGGTCGACATCTGTCAGAACGCGATCGATCTCGCGATCTCGCTCGGCGTGCCGCGACCGAAGGTCGCCGTGCTCGCCGCGGTCGAAACGGTCAACTCGAAGATGTCCGCCACCCTGGATGCCGCGGCGCTCTGCAAGATGGCCGAGCGCGGTCAGATCACCGGGGGCCTCATCGACGGACCACTGGCCTTCGACAACGCGATCAGCAAGGAAGCGGCGCGGCGGAAAGGCATCACCTCGGAAGTCGCGGGCGACCCGGACATCCTGCTGGCGCCCGATCTCGAAGCGGGGAACATCCTCGCCAAACAGCTGACGTTCCTCGCGAACGCCGACAGCGCCGGGCTCGTCCTCGGTGCGCGCGTCCCAATCATCCTGACGAGCCGGTCCGACAGCGTCCGCTCGCGAATTGCCAGCTGCGCGGTCGCCATGCTCGCCGCGCACGCGCGGCGCGAATCGCTTCACGCGACGGCCTAGGAGCAGCCATGGATGCTTTCGCTGTCGTCCTGAATGCCGGGTCGTCGAGCCTGAAGTTCTC
>JBKPLP010000113.1:0-9073 GCA_046731735.1 Acidobacteriota bacterium | reverse complement strand
CTCGGCGTCCGCGTCACGCGCATCGCCATGGGCGTGCCGGTCGGCAGCGATCTGGAGTACGCCGACGAAGTCACCATGCAGCGGGCGATGGAGGGGAGGCGGGAAGTTTAGAGAATGATGAATGATGAATGATGAATGATGAATGATGAATGATGAATGATGAAGTTTTCATCTTTCATTTTTCATCATTCATCATTCATCATTCATCATTGTTTTTAAGCCGCCACCGTTTCTTCCGCGCCCAGTAAGTGTCGCAGCTTCACGATGATGCTGATCCAGTAGATGTTGGCGCCGATCGCGGCCAACACGACGATCACTGGCAGCAGTCCCAGCACGGCAAACACGAAGATCCCATACGGCATCGTCGCGCGCGTGCCGACAAACTGGATCCGCCAGATGATGCGCGACCAGAGCGTCGGCTCCGCCTTGAAACGCTCGCGGGCGATCGAGTGCAGGCGCTCCGGCTGCCCGGCGGTAATGCGCGAGCGCAGGTAGATCAACATCGCGAAGGTGATCAGCGATCCGGCGAGCGCCGCGCCGCCGATCCAGTAGAACCCGTCCCACCCCGTCCGGCGCACCGCGCCGACCGTCAGCCCGATGAAGATGGCGATGTAGTAGGAATAGTCTCCGAACGTCTCAATCCAGCAGCCCAGCGCTGATTCCTGGTATTTCAAACGTGCGATCTCGCCGTCGCAGCCGTCGAGCACACTCGCAGCGAGCGACACGAACGCGCCGATCACGCCGGCGACGTAGTGCCCGGTGCTGAACAGCCACGCCGCATAGAGGCCCAGAGCGACGAGCGTGACCGACAGCTGGTTCGCGGTGATCGGCGTCGGAATGAGCGCAACGCTGATCGGCAGCGACATGCTTCGGTTCCACCGTGCGATGGTCGCGTCGGTGCTCTTGTAGCTGGAGCGGCGGATCGTGGTCTCTGCGGGCGGCAGATCGGCAGGCTTCGCGATCCGCAGCGCGAGCCGCGCGACCCCGCCCGAAACCTCATCGCCGGTCGGTAACGGCGCGGCGCGCTCGCGGCGTTCGGCCAGATACGCCGCCACCGCATCTGGCGTCGCCGCCAGCGCCGCGGGAATGCGCAGCACGCCGCTGACGCGATAGTCCGGTCCGGCGGGCACATCGCGGACGGCGTCGAGTGGCACCGGAAGATCGCGCGCATCCGACAGCAGCGCCACGGAGACCACAGTGCCGGCGCCAATGGCCGTGACGGCGTCGGCGGGCGCCAGCGGCAGCAAGGCATCGCGCCACTCGGTTCCGGTGCGCGCAATCACAACCGTGCTCCCGAAATTGCGGATGCAGCGCGCCAGCCTGGCATCCCGTTCAGCCCCGCCCGGGGCCTGCGGCAGCCATACCACGATGTGCGTATATCCCGCGCGCTGCGCTGGTCGAAGCACGCGTTCGACCAGTCGAAGCCCCGCCAGGCGCGCTGACGGGGGCACCGTCACGTCGGCGGCGTACGGGAAATACAGCAGCGTCGTCGGCCGCGGTGGGGTTGGCGGCGGCCTTGGCGTTGTCGTATCGGGCGCGGCGGTGCGCGCGCGCCGCGGGTAGATGGCCAGGCCGACACCGGCCCAGAACAGTCCGCGCAGCCGGCGCGCGAGCGCAAGCGCTGCGCCGCCCGACACGGCGCCGATCGCGGCAACGGCGGCGAGGCTCGATGCTTCGAGCGCGCCGAGGTTCGCGGGAATGAAGGCGGATCCGAAGCTGGCCACGCGCGAGAACGTCTCGACCGCGAGCGCGCCGGTCACCGAAACGGTCGCGCCGGATTGCGCGAGCGCCGCGCGGAGAATCACCCACGCCTCGAGCGCCATGCAGACATAGGCGGCGAGGGTTGCGGTGAGCAGCACCAGCAGCCGGATTGGATTTCCCCGCACGAGCTCGAGCATCTGCCGCTCGACCGCTCCGACGAATCGCGAGATCCGCCCTTCTGCGATCGCGCTGCCGCAGAGGCGATCAAGGCGGACGAGCCAGGATTGGAAATACGTGCCGCGTCCGGTAATGACGAGGGCGCTGAACAGTGTGACGACGCCTGCGGCGATGGCGAACGCCCGGAAGACGCGGAACCACGAGTGCGACAGCGGCAATCCGATCAGCGCGAGGACCGATCCCACGCCGACGATGATCGTGGTGCCGATCAGATAGGCGATGCGCTCGAGCGCGACGGCAGCCGTGGCTTCGCGCGCGTCGACGGTGTCGCCGAGGAGGACCACTTTGAGCGGCTCTCCCGCAATGCCGCGGAGCGTCAAATAGCTGAACGCCTCGGCCGCCAGCCGGACGCGCGCCAAACGCGCGAAGCTGACCCGGCGAGGCTGCGGAAAGCACCACGCCCACGCCCACGTGCGCACGAGATGCCACAGCCCGCTGAACAGAAGGGCCAGCGGCAGCGCCACTCCGAGATGGCGGATGGTGCCGAACGCGCTTCTGAAGTTGATGTAGTACAGCGTGACCGAGAAGAGCAGCACGCCGATCGCGAGCGCGCCCCAGCGGACCACGCGGTCCATCCGGTTCTTGCGTATCGGTTCCGGCGCGGTCATGCGATTTCCGGTTCGACCTCGCCTGAGAGGAGGCTTTCCGCCGCCGCGAGATCGTCGAGCGTATCGATGTCGCACCAGCTGGCCGCCCCGACGTCGGCGGCGCGCATCAGCCCGCGCGCCGCCAGCTGGCGGATGCCGCCGCTGAGCGTCGTATCGCCGCCGCGTCGCGCCACGTCGAGCGCGTCGAAGAGCGCCGGCGCACAGACGAACAGGCCGGTGTCGAGCGCGTCGTGGCTCGTCAGATCCTTTCCGATGGCGGTGATCCGGTCGCCGTCCAACCGCACCTTCGTGGCCTCGGCCGCGACTTCGGGCGCGACCGCGCGCGCGTCCACTCCCAAAACCGATTCATCCTGTCCGACCTGCAGCTGCAGCAGCCGGGCGAGCACCCCGGGCTCGAACACATGGTCCCCCATCAGCAGCGCGAAACGCCGGCTACGCAGGCGCGGGCGCGCCGCGAGCACGGAGACGCCGTTCTCGAGATGCCAGTCAGGATTGAACGTGAAGTGCAGCGACGTGCCCGCCGGCGCGCCGCGTTCGACGACCTCGCGGACCGCGTCCGCCTGGTAGCCGATGACGACGTGAAACGACCGGATGCCCGCGTCGGCCGCGGTCGCCAAGGTCCGCAGGATGAGGGGCTGTCCGAGGAGGGGCTGCAGCAGCTTGGATCGACGTGTGGCGTTCTGAAACCTGTCGCCGTTGCCTGCCGCGAGGACGATGGCGTCCCGCACGGGGACGGACGCAACTGAATTCACTCAGTACCTCAAATTGTTAAATACCAACAAGGCAATCCTTTAATTCTAGCCTCAGCAGTGCGCCGCTGTACCCAAGGCGACATTGAACCCGAAACGGGCTCACGCGCGCCACGCACGATGTTCGTCTATGCAAACGAAATGACCGACAAATGTGTCGGTCACCAATCCGGGAGCGTGCCGTTGGGACGAAAGTTCCCGTTTCGCGAGGATTCAACGCGGTGTGAGCCCCCTTCGGACGAGCAGCGCGGCACCTGCGAGCGACCAGATTCCCATGCGCGCCTTGCGGACGATCGACAGCGTGACGCCGGGTGCCGCGCCCATGCCCAGAAGGCTGGTGACGAGACCCGTGCCGGCTTCGCCGACGCCGACCTGGAATGGAACGAATTTGAACGCCACGGTGATCACGCGGTCCGCTGTCTCCACAATAAAGGACGTAAGCAGCGGTGGCGCGGATCCAAGGATGAGCCACAGCGTCAAGTGCTTTTCAGCCACTCCGAGAGCATGGAAGCCAAGCTCGAGCGCGACCAGCGGCAGCATCACACGGCGCCGCCGCGCGGCGAAGGTGAGCAACTCCTGCTCCATCGTCCGGAGCTTCTCGATTCGCGATCCGTTCACGCGTGCCGCGGGCAGGAGCGTGCTGACGATCGCCGGTCTGCGCCAGACCAGCCATGCCGCGGCGGCAAACATCAGCGCCAGGCCGCCGAGCGCAATCTCGCTGAACTCGCGCAGCGCGGCCGGCAGTTCGACGCTGAAGAGCAGCGCGATCGTGCCCGCGGCGATCATCGCGCCGACCGACAGCGTGTACACCACGTTCTCCACGGCGAGTGCGGTCAGCGCGGCGCCGACGTTCACGCGGCCGCGCACGCACGCAATCTTCGCCGGCTCGCCGACGACCGGCCCGAGCGGCGTGAGGTTGCCAAGCGCATCGCCACAGACGACCGCGTTGAATGCGTCGGCGAAGTGCAGCGAGTGGGGAGGTTCGAGGCACAGCGCCCACGCCCGCGCGCGCGCCGCAAAACGAAGGCCGCCGAGCATCAGGATCCATCCGAGGGCCCATCCGATCTTCTGAAAACCGCTCCAGATTTCGCGCGGGCCGATCGTCTTCACCAGCCAGATGAAGAGCACCGTTCCGGCCGCGGCGATCAGCAGGCCCGCTGCCGTGCCGTGACGCGGTGGCGGGGTGGGTGGCACGGCGCCATCATATAATCGGCGGGTTATGCTCCCGGCTTCTTTCCAGGCACCGGCAGCGATCATTCTGGTGCTGGGCGGACTGCTGGCCTGCTTCGCGGGCTATCGCGTGTTCCGGATCGTGCTCGGGATTTACGGCTTCATTCTCGGCGCCCTGGTCGCCAGCTCCGCGATGGGCCCCGATCAGACGTGGTACATGGTCGCGGCGGCGATCATCGGCGGCCTGGTCGGGGCGCTCATTCTGATCCTTGCCTATTTCGTCGGCGTCGCGCTGATTGGCGGCGCCCTCGGCGCGCTCATCGCGAACGTGCTCTGGGCCGCCTTCAGCCGCGAGCCCGGCCTCATCGTCGTGATCGTCTTCGCGGTGCTCGGCGCGCTGGGCGCGCTGGCGCTCCAGCGCTACGTGATCATCGTCTCTACGGCGTACGGCGGTGCGCAGACGGCTGTTGTGGGAGTGGCCGCGCTGCTCGCGAAACGCTCCGTCGACGCCGCATCGCACAGCGTCTATCGCGTCTACCCGATCGATCCGATTCCGGGCACGAAGATGGATTTGATCGCGTGGCTCCTGCTTGGAACCATCGGGCTCGTGGTGCAGCTGAAGTTGAAGGGTTCGGGGAAGAAATAAAGGTGCAGAGGAGATAAAGGATGGCGACTTTTTCACGGACGGTAACGGTTGACTGGGCGGGTCCGATCATGGAAGGCAAGGGCACCGCGAAGGCGGGCACGGGTGCGTTCAACCTGCCGGTGTCGTTCCCATCGCGGATCGGCGAGCCTGCCGGGCAGACGAGTCCCGAAGAATTGATGGCCGCGTCGCACGCCGCGTGCTACGCGATGGCGCTGAACGCGACGCTCGGCCGCAAGAACGCCAGCGCGGCCCGTACCGTCGTCACCGCGACGGTCACGGCGGACAAGTCCGAGACCGGCATCAAGCTCACGACGTCGAAGCTGAAGGTGACCGCCGAAGGACTGAAGGGACTCGACAAGTCGGAGTTCGCCAATGTCGCGCGCGAGGCGGAAGGGAAGTGCCCGATCTCGAACGCGCTGCGCGGGACGATGCAGATCGACGTTGAGGCGGATGTGAAGTAAGCACCTGTGGAGCTCATATCGGCTCCACGCCGTCAGAGGGGGCGCTCGATGAAACGCATGCTGGTTTCCCTGTGCGTCGTTCTGACGCTCGCCGCCGGTCCTGCATTCGCGCAGGCGAAGGCGACGATCGAAGGCGTGCCGGAGATTCCCTTCACGACGGTGCCGAACTTCCTCAAGCTGCCCCCGGGGGAATCCCTCGGCGAGGCGGTCGCTGTCGCCACGAATTCGAAGGGGAACATCTACGTGTTCCACCGGCGTGACACGACGCGTCTCTTCGAGTTCGACAAGAACGGCACCTTCCTCAGGGAGATCGGAAAGGGCTACTACGGCTTCGAATTCGCCCACTCGGTCCGCGTCGACAAGGACGACAACATCTGGACCGTCGATGAGGGCACAAACCTCGTCACCAAGTTCAGCCCACAGGGGAAGGTGCTGATGGTGATCGGTCGGCGGCCGCCGGCTATCGACGGCCCCGTGGTTGCACCCGCAGGACCGAACGCGCCCGCGCAGAAATACATCCTGTGCCGCCCGACCGATGTTGGCTTTGATCCGCAGGGCAACATTTTCATTTCGGACGGCTACTGCAACAACCGCGTCGTCAAGTACGACAGGAACGGCCGCTTCGTCGCGCAGGCGGGCAGTGAAAACCCCGGCAACAAGCTGGGAGAATTCAACCTGCCGCACGGTCTTCAGGTCGACGAACGCGGACACATCTGGGTCGCCGACCGGACCAACTCGCGCTACCAGGAGCTCGACAACGATTTGAAGCCGCTCAAGGAGATCACCAATCTCGGCACCGGATGGACGCTGTGCATCTCGCCGGGACCGCACCAGTACATCTTCTTCTCCAATTCGAACCCGAACGGCAATCCGCCGGGGTCCTGGGAGAACACCGGTGAAATCTACAAGGCGGAAATCGACGGCACCGTGATCGGCAAGTTCGGCAAGCCCGGCAAGATCCCGCCCGGCTTCCAGGTGGTCCACAAGATTGACTGCCGTTCCCCCAACGAGCTGATCCTCGGTGAGATCGAATCGTGGCGCGTGCAGAAGTACATCCTGCAGCCCACGCCAGCGCGCCCGAGCGCGGGACGCTGAGGGAGGCGGCGCATGACGATCCTGATGAAGTCCGCCCTCGGGCTTTGCGGTGCGACGGCTCTCGCGACCGCGCTCACCGCCCAGGTCGCGCCGGTGCCGACGATCACCTTCGATTCTTCGCCGAACGCGTTGACGCTGCCCGACGACATCTACCTCGGGGAGGTCGGCGGCGTCGCGACCAATTCACGCGGCGAGATCTTCGTCTACACGCGGACCGGGCACCCGACGATGTCGATGGGGACGGCACGTCCATTCGTGCATGGGGGCTCGCGGCTGTTTCAGTTCGATCGCAATGGCAAGTTCACGCGCGAGATCGGCCGGGGAGTGTACGGATTCCTCTTTGCCGCGCAGGTCCGCGTGGATCCGCAGGACAACCTCTGGGTGGTCGATGAGTATTCGTCGATGGTGATGCGATTCGATCCGCAGGGCCACGTGACGTTCCTTCTCGGACGAAAGCCGGAATCGATTCAGAATCCAGGCCGTACCGGAGGAGCCGGCGGTGGCGGGCGCGGCGGCGCTCCGGGAGCCGGCGCCTCGCAGGACGTCTTCAACCGGCCGACCGATGTGGCGTGGGATCCCCAGGGCAATATCTTCGTCGCCGACGGTCACGGCAACGCGCGGGTCGCCAAGTTCTCGAAGGACGGCGTCTTCGTCAAATCGTGGGGCCAGCGGGGCGACGCCGCCGGCCAGTTCGCCACCGTCGACAGCATCGCCGTGGACGCGTCGGGCAACGTGTACGCGGCCGATGGCGGCAACCAGCGCATCCAGGTGTTCGACAACAACGGTGCCTTCAAGGCCGAGATCAAGAACGTCGGCAACGCACAGGCCATCTGCATTACGCCCGGCGCCAACCAGGTGATGTACGTGTCGAATTCAAATCCGCCAAACGATCTCGATACCGCGGGCGAGATCTACAAGATGCGCTTGGACGGCACCATCGTCGGCAAGTTCGGCCGGGCGGGCAAGCTGCTCAAGGAGTTCGGCACGGTGAACGCGATTGATTGCCGCAGCGAAAACGTCCTTTACGTCGGCGAAGTCGGCAACTTCAGAGTGCAGAAGCTGACGCTGCGGTAGGGAATAGGGTGCATGGGTGCAAGGGGTGCCTCTAGGGTGCAAGGGGTGCTGAAGGTGCCTAAGGTGCGAAGGGTGCCTAAAGGTGCACTGTCTCAGTTTGACAGGTCGCGCGCAGAAGTACAAGCTGACGCGATGACCGGCGTTGGAACGCCAGTCAGCTTTCAACAAGGAGCCCTCCGATGCGAGTTATTAAGAGCGCGGGCCTGATTGTCCTTGGCGCTGTACTCAGTATCGCGTGGAACATGGCATATGCGCGCATCGAAGCGCAGGCAGTCACGCCAGGACGTGAGATTCAGCTCGGACAGCCGGTGGGCCCAATTATTACGGGCGATAACATCGGCTTCCAACTCATCGCGGGAAGACAGGGCGATGTGGCAACCGGCAAGCTAATGATCAGAATCGATGGGCGCTGGCTACCAGCCGCCACACCCATGGTTGCGATTCCTGCCCGGTAAATGGTGCGAGGTGCGGGTCTGAGGTGCCCGTATCTTGAGTAGGCCGCGTCGGATCAGTTACACTGTTTGTTCTTCCTGAGCCCGTCCGCGCTCACCGATCCTCGGTAGCTCAATGGCAGAGCATCCGGCTGTTAACCGGAGGGTTGCTGGTTCGAGTCCAGCCCGAGGAGCCACTCACTTCGCCTCCGGCTTCGTTCGCGGCTCTCGGGTTGTCCGTCGGGGAAGCGCAGCACCTCGCTTCGCTCGGTACTAGCGGTTCCGAGTCCAGCCCGAGGAGCCACTCACTTCGGGTCTATTCCGGTCACATGGGTGACGGTTTATTCCGAGCACATAGGTAACACTTTCGGGCCGAACGGATTCTCGATCGGCTCGACCCGGATGGCCTCGTCATCAGAAAACAGCCCAAGTCGTACTGCATAAAGCTCACGAGCCAGACGCCGTCGCCGACTTGGGTAACGCCCACGTTCTGTCCGCCGAAGACGTGGTTGAGATTCACCTTCCGGCCCTTGAAGCAGATTCGCCCGCCGTGGGTCACCGCGATCGTGTGATCGAGTCGGATGATCGAGCGGCAGCATCAGGAGCACGTCGATGATGCCAATGGCGAGACCAAGAATGACGCCGAACGTGAAACGCCCCACGAGCGACCCTCCAGCGCTTTCCGTTTCAGCGCGTCGATTATGGTCCTGCGAGTTCGTACGCAGCGCGCAGCCACGCGGCGAGCTGCCGGTCCACTTGTGCTGGAGCGGTGAGCCGGACTGCCACGTGCCAGCGATTCGCGGACGTCTGCTCGCGTTTCTCGACTCGCGGGCTACGGATGTCGCTTGCTGATTTCAACGTGAGGACCAGCGATGAGCGTCGGGTCGCGATGCCGGCAAAT
>JBKPLP010000112.1:0-17025 GCA_046731735.1 Acidobacteriota bacterium | reverse complement strand
GAATCCTGCTGCTCTTCGGGATGCCCCTGCTCGGCGGGCTGTATTTCCATTGGGGCGGCGGCGGTGTCACTGGCATCCTGCTTCGCGGGCTGGCCGCGGCAATCTGCCTGCTGCCGCCGACGCTCGCCATGGGCGCGACCTTGCCGGCCATTTCACGATGGGTGGAATCCACCCCCGAGGGCGTATCGTGGCTCGGGTTCTTCTACGGCGGCAACATCGCCGGCGGCGTGATCGGCTGCCTTCTCGCCGGGTTCTATCTGCTGCGTGTTCATGACGTCGCGTTCGCGACCTACATTGCCCTCTCGCTGAACGTCATCGTTGCCGTGCTCGCGATCCTGATCGCGAAGCGGACGCCCTATGACGTTGTCGTCCACCCTGCGCCGTTGGAGCGCGCCTCGGGAGCCTGGGCGGTGTACGTCGCGATCGGATTGTCGGGCCTGACGGCGCTCGGCGCAGAAGTGATCTGGACGCGAATTCTTTCGCTGCTCTTCGGCGCGACCGTCTACACGTTCTCGCTGATCCTCGCCGTCTTCCTGCTCGGCCTCGGTATCGGCAGCAGCATCGGATCGGCGATCGCCGGCAGCATCGCGCGTCCGCGGCTGGCGCTGGGCTGGTGTCAGATGCTGTTGTGCGTCGCGATGGCGTGGACCGCCTACATGCTCACTCAATCGCTGCCCTACTGGCCGATCAACCCATCAATCTCGAGCAACCCCTGGTACAACTTCCAGCTCGATTTCGTGCGCTGCCTCTGGGCGATTCTGCCGGGCACGATTCTCTGGGGTGCGAGCTTTCCGCTCGCGCTGGCGTCGGTGGCGTCCGGTGGAAAGGATCCCGCACGGCTGGTCGGCGGGGTCTACGCCGCGAACACGCTCGGCGCGATCATCGGCTCGGTTACGGCGAGCCTGCTGCTCGTCGTCTGGCTCGGCAGCCAGCGGGCGCAGCAGGTGCTGGTGATCATCTCCGCTGTGTCGGCGCTGCTGATGCTCGAATCGGCGGCCGCTGAAGCGGAAGCGCGCAAGTCCCGGTTCCAGTTCGCGGGAACGATCCTGCTCGCGGCCGCGATGGGCGGAGCCGTCCTGCTCGCGCGATCGATTGACAGGGTGCCTGGAGTTCTCGTGGCGTATGGACGCTACGCCGCAACGCGCCTGGGCGAAGCGGACATCATCTACATGGGTGAGGGCTGGAACGCCTCGGTTGCCGTATCGCGCCTCTCGAACGGCGTGCTGAACTACCACAATGCCGGGAAAGTTCAGGCGTCGAGCGAACCGCAGGACATGCGGCTGCAGCGGATGCTCGGTCATTTGACGACGTTGATCCCCAAGAATGCGGAATCCGTGCTCGTCATCGGCTGCGGCGCCGGCGTCACGGCGGGCGCCGTATCTGTGGATCCCAACGTCAAGCGGCTGACGATCGCCGAAATCGAGCCGCTCGTCCCCAGCGTCGTCTCGCGCTACTTCGCGCAGCACAACTTCGACGTCGTCGCCAACCCGAAAACCCATGTCGAGATCGACGACGCGCGCCATTACCTGCTGACGACGAGGCAGAAGTTCGACGCGATTACGTCGGATCCGCTGGATCCGTGGGTCAAGGGCGCGGCGATGCTCTACACGAAGGAATTTTTCGAGACGGTGAAGTCGCACCTGAATCCGGGCGGGGCCGTCACGCTATTCGTGCAGCTCTACGAGAGCAACACCGCGGCCGTGAAAAGTGAAATCGCGACCTTCCTAGAGGTGTTCCCCGGTGGAGTGGTCTGGGGCAACACGAACAATGGCGCCGGCTACGATCTCGTCCTGCTCGGACAAGCGGAGCCGACGAGGATCGACGTCGAAGCCGTCCAGCGCCACTTGAGCGAGCCATCGATGCAGCCCGTCGCGCGTTCGCTCGGCGAGATCGGCATGTATTCCGCGATCGATCTCTTCTCCAACTACGCAGGAATGAAGACCGATTTGGCGCCATGGCTGGCGGATGCGACGATCAACCGCGACCGGAATCTCCGACTGCAGTATCTCGCCGGGATGGGGTTCAACCTCTATCAGAGCGAAGCGATCTACGCCGACATGCTGCAGTACAGCCAGTTCCCGAAGGACCTGTTCGTCGGAAGCGACGCGACGCTGCAACAGCTGCGCGCGGCGATTCTGAGAATGCAGGGGAAGTCGCTGCCGTAACCGGGATGCGGGATCCGGGATCCGGGATCCGGATCCGAATCGGATCCCGGTTGTCGCATCGTGCGCATCCCGCATGCCAGGTCTCGGATCCCGCATCCCGGATCCCGGATCCCGATCAATGGAGGCCCGATGAAGAAGAGTGTTCTGTTCGTAATCGCAGTATCGCTGAGCGCGCCGGCATTCGCGCAGCATGTACATATGGACCACGCGCAGGCTGCGCCGCCGGCAGCCCAGCCGCCTGCGGCTCCGGGGCAGGGGCGCCAGGCCGGTCCACCGCCGATTGACGTGCCGTGGGACGACAGCATTCCGGCGGGCACGATGGACCATGCCGCGCGGGCGGTGAAGGAGTCGCCACGGCACGGTGAATGGGTCGACGTCAAAATGGCGGACGGTACCGCGCTGAAGTCGTGGGTGGTCTATCCCGAGCGGCCGACGAAGTCGGGTGTGGTGCTGGTGATTCACGACATTCGCGGCCTGTCGGACATCACTCGCGCGGTTGGCGATCAACTCGCGCAGGACGGGTTCATTGCCATCGTGCCGGATTTTCTGTCGGGTAAGGGACCGAATGGCGGCGGCACCGAGTCACTGGGGACTGGCGTCGGCCAGGCAATCCAGTCGCTGACGCCGGCTGACGTCAACGCCCGGCTCAACGCCGCGATGGAGTACGGGAAGAAGCTGCCGGCGTCGAACGGCAAGACCGGCGTCATCGGGTTCTGCTGGGGTGGTGCGCGGAGCTTCGGCTACGCGGCGGCGCAACCCAACCTCAATGCCGCCGTCGTCTATTATGGAGACGCACCGGGTGCCGGGGATGGCACGATCGAAACGCAGCTCGCGAATGTGAAGGCGCCGGTCCTCGGTCTCTACGCAGGCAACGACGCGCGCATCGGCGCGACCGTGCCGCCGACCGAGGCCGCGATGAAGAAGCTTGGCAAGAGCTACGAGGTGCACACGTACGAGGGCGCGGGGCACGGCTTCATGGGCAACCAGGCAGGCGCCGCCGGCGCGAACCTCAAGGCCGCGCAGCAGTCCTGGCCGCTCGTCGTGCAGTTCTTCAAGAAGAACGTCGGATAGGGGCTTCAGGGCTTCAAGGCTTCGGGGCTTCAGGGCTTCAAGGCTTCGGGGCTTCAGGACTTCAAGGCTCAAGGCTCAAGGCTCCTGCGCCCTAAGCCGTGAAGCCCTGAAGCCTTCTTACACCGGTGTCGGCGATACCGCTCCGTCGAACAAGTAGATGTGACGGCCGGCCCGCGCGATGTAGCGCGGGTCGTGCGACGCGAGGCACACCGTCGCGCCGTCCGCATGCAGCTCGTTCAGCACCTCCATCAGCGCGTCACCGCTTTTCGAGTCGAGGTTCCCGGTCGGCTCGTCGGCCAGCAGGATCGCCGGCCGTCCAGTGATGGCGCGCGCGACGGCGACGAGCTGCTGATGTCCGCCTGACAGTTGTCCGGGACGCTGCCTGCCGCGTCCGGTGAGACCCACGCGCTCGAGCGCGGCATCGACCCGCGTTTTCCGTTCCGCCGGCGCCGTATTGCGCAGCACGAGCGGATACTCCACGTTCTCGTACACCGTCATATCGGCAATCAGGTTGAAGCTCTGGAAGATCAGCCCGATCTCGACGTTGCGCACGCGCGCCCGTTCGGCAGGGGAGAACTCGTCGGTCGGGCGTCCATTCAGGTAATAGCGTCCGCTCGTCGGCGTATCCAGCAGAGCGAGGATTGACAGGAAGGTGGACTTCCCGCACCCCGACGGTCCCGACACCGACACGTACTCGCCGCTGCCGATATCCACGGTGACGTCCCACAGCGCCCGCGTCTCTTCTTCCGCGCGGTCACCGCGGAAGATCTTCGTGATGTGCTCCAGCCGGACGAGAGGCATGTCCCGCCGTACTGGCTCGTCGGCCGGCTTGCTGCGTTTCCACCACGCCATGCGGGGCGAGCGTAGCAACGCGGCATACGGGCAGCAACTGAATTGTGACGAGTGGCGAGCAGGCTTCGGGGCTTCTGGGCTTCGGGGCTTCAGGACAGAGAGACAATTAAATGAAACAGGCCGGCTACTAACTGCGCGCATTGCGGATCCAGATCCTTGGCGTCCGGGGCCCTCATGAAGCCGAGCCGCCGCGAGACATCGATCAGATATCGCACTTCGCACGCCGATCCGGCTGCCATGTTTAAGAAGTTGAGATACTCACCTTCACCGCGGCGCGCAGATCCTTCAACTATATTGGCTGCCGTCGAGAGTGCCGCCCGGCGTAGTTGAGCGCGTAATCCATAGGTCTCTTCACGCGGAAACGACTGAGTACTCTTGTAGATAGCCATGACCAGTGCATCTGCCTGATGGAATACTCTAAGCTTCCGGTGATCTCTGCCCATGCTTCGATCAATAGCAACGCCCGGTCCACGAGCGCTGAGCCTCGACGCCTCGAAGCCATGACGCCATGAAGCCGTGAAGCCCCGAAGCCATGAAGCCGTGAAGCCCCGAAGCCCTGAAGCCATGAAGCCCTGAAGCCTTGAGCCCAGCCTCCGTCTCTGTCATCGCCCTCCTGATCGCAATCGCCATCAGCTGCACGTCGCGGATCAACGTGGGATTGCTCGCGATTCCACTTGCGTGGGCGGTGGGTCTCTACGCGGGACATCCGGCGGACGGCGTACTGGCGGGGTTCCCGTCCGGCCTCTTCGTCATGCTCGCGGGAGTCACGACGCTGTTCGCGTTGGCGGAAGCGAATGGAACCATCGGCATCCTGGCGCGCCGGTTGCTCGGGCTCGCCGGTGGCCGGTACACGCTGGTTCCCATCCTGATGTTTCTGATTGCGTGCGCGATCTCCACCGTCGGCCCCGGTGCGATCGTCTCGGTCGCGCTTGTCGCGCCGGTCGGCATGGCGCTGAGCACACGCGCCGGCATTCCACCGTTCCTGACCGCACTGATGATTGCGAACGGGGCGAATGCCGGGAACCTGTCCCCCTTGAGCGCCGTCGGAATCATCGCCAACACCCGCATGGCGTCGGTTGGCCTCGCCGGCCACGAATGGAAAGTCTGGGCGGCGAACTTCCTCGCGCATTCTCTGGTCGGCGCGGCCGCGTACGTGCTCCTCATCGGCCGCTCGAGGCCGCGTGACGCGAAGGCGGAGATTCCGCAAGACCGCCTCACCCGATCGCAATGGATCACCGTCGCCGCGATTACCGGATGGATCGTCGGCGTGGTTGGACTCAAACTGCACATCGGTCTCAGCGCGTTCGCCGCGGCCGCCATGGTAATCATCGCATCTGCCTCGGACGAGACCGCGGCCATCAAGCGCATGCCGTGGGGCACGATCCTCATGGTCTGCGGCGTAACGATGCTGGTGGCGATGGTGGAGAAGACCGGCGGGATGGATGTATTCACGGCGCTGCTGGCGAAGCTGGCGCGGCCGCACACCGTCAACGGCGTCATCGCGCTCGTCACCGGACTGATCTCGACTTACAGCAGCACCTCCGCGGTCGTGCTGCCGACCTTTCTCCCGACCGTGCCACGGCTGGTGCAGCAGGTAGGCGGCGGCAACCCGCTCGCCGTCGCGCTGAGCATCAACGTTGGCGCCTCGATCGTCGACGTCTCGCCGCTGTCGACGCTCGGCGCCTTGTGCGTGGCCGCCGTCGACGATCCCGACGCGGCGCGCGACCTGTTCCGCAAGCTGATGATTTGGGGGTTCTCGATGGCCGCCGTCGGGGCGCTGATCTGCCAGTTGTTCGCCGGGATGTTTGCCGCTGTGTGATGCCGGCTTCAAGGCTTCAAGGCTTCAAGGCTTCAAGGCTTCAGGGCTTCAGGGCTTCAAGGCTTCAAGGCTTCAGGGCTTCAGGGCTTCAGGGCTTCAAGGCTTCAGGGCTTCAGGGCTTCAAGGCTTCAAGGATTCACCGGATTCACCGGATTCACCGGATTCACCGGATTCACCGGATTCACCGGATTCACCGGATTCACCGGATTCAGGGATTGAGCGGATTCAACGGATTCAAGGATGAGGGATTCCCGATTAGGGATTAGGGATTGATCTCTAATGCGTCAACGCATACAGCAACACGTTGACGCCCATCGCGTAGCCTTCGACGGAGAACGTGTAGAAGTAGCTCGGGTCATCCCCTTCGCGCTCGAAGGCGTCCCCGAAGTCGGTGTTGTGCGTGATGAAGACCATCATGCGCCCGTGCTTGTCGAAGATGGCGCGCGCGTGCGCCTCCGCGCTGTCCGCGCCACGCTCCGACGTCCCGCCGCCCATGCCCATCCAGGCGCCAATCGACGGGATTTGAATCACGCGTTTGACCTCGAACTGCTGGTGGAAGATCGGGTGCGTCAGCGGGAGGTCGACGATCTGGTATTCCGAGGGTGGCAGCGCCTTGCCGATTTCGCGCGCCCATACTTCCCACGCCCAGCTCCCCCAGAAATCGTCGGCCCACAGGAACCCGCCCTTGAGCAGATATTGGCGCAGCCTCGTGGCCTCCTCGGGACTGAGATCCGTGTTGCCGACCTCCGTCATCATGATGAACGGGCATTGGAAGAGGAGATCGTCGGTGAGCCGGAGCAGCACGTAGTTCGGCTCGCCGGAGCTGTCGCGGCTGATGCGCGCGCGCGTGAGCTCCGCCAGGCGAATGGATAGGTTGATGTCGGCGCGCGGGTAGTCGACGCTCCAGTTGCCGCCGTCGCCGTCGTTGCTTCCCGAATACATGATTCGGCAGAAATTGAACGCGCCGTCGAAGCTTTCGGGGGTCGCCATGCGGAGCGGCGCGTAACCCCAGCCGAAGCCGCGCCCCCCACGGCGGCGCTGCGCCAGCGCCGTCGACGCCGTGGCGAGGACCGCGGCGATCGCGAATGCCGAAACAATGCGACGGAGCACCGGATGTTTGCGCATGGTTACGGGCTGTCCTCAAGTCTACCCGACTACGCTTGACGAGCTACATCGGCGGTCGCCTTTTTGCACGGGAGAGAACGGAGGAGGCGGAGGTCACGGGGACAAGCGCTGGCACCTCCGTTGTCCTTGGGGGATGCATGCAATTGAGACTCATCTGTTGCGCGATTGGTTTGACGCTTGTCGCGGGCTGTGCCGAGTTGAACAAGCTTGCGTCGCTCGTGCACGCTCCGCGCTTCGAACAGGCGCCGGATCGGCAGGCTGAGATTCGCGTCATGGGTCCAGGCGCGGGACTGCCGCTTGGCGGCGCCGGCGTTCGTCTGTGGGCGAAAGTCACCAATCCCAACGCGTTCAGCCTGACGCTCGGCACGCTGAAGGGTACGCTGTTCCTGGAGGAATCGCAGGCCGCGGACGTCGACTTTCCGCTGGGGCTCCCGCTTGCGGCAGGAGCCGATACGACCGTGCCCATCGATCTCAGCGTCAGCTTCTCGAACCTTCCTGGCCTTGCCGACAGCATCCGACGCGCAATCAATCGGCAGCCGATTCCTTACCGGCTGGACGGCACGATTGGGGTTGATGCCGGGCGCCTCGGGCAGCCCGTGTTCGGCCCGATGACGCTGCTTCGCGGCGACGTCCGGCCCCCGGGGTTCTTCCAGCCGCCAGCCGCCAATCGCGAATCAGGACCTTTGGAGAACCCCAGCGTCGTCGTGAGTTCCGCCGAACCGCGACCCGCGACCCGCGAACCGCGACACGATCACAGCACTGTTATGATCGCCGGGCGATGATCCTGGCCGTCACACTCTTTGCTGCTCTCATGCAGGCGCCATCATCCGTCACGGCCGAGGAACGTGCGCTCGCGGCGTTCATCGATGCGCACAACGCCGAGGCGCTCGCGCTCCTCGAGCGCGTCGTGAACGTCAATAGCGGCACCCAGAACTTCGACGGAGTGCGCGAGGTCGGACGTGTCTTTCGCGCGGAGCTCGATGCGCTCGGGTTCACCACCCGGTGGGTGGACGGTACGCCGTTCAAGCGCGCCGGACATCTCGTCGCGGATCATCCTGCCCGCCGCAAAGTCGACGGCGCAGGCCGCGGCCCGCGCATCCTGCTGATCGGCCATCTCGATACGGTGTTCGAAAAGGACAGCCCGTTTCAGAAGTTCGAGCGCATTGACGATCGCACGGCGCGTGGTCCCGGCATCATCGACATGAAAGGCGGGAACGTCGTGATGATCGCCGCCCTCAAGGCACTGCAGGCCGCGGGCACGCTCGACACGATGAACGTGAGCGTGGTGATGACGGGAGACGAGGAAGACTCGGGCGATCCACTCGGCCTGGCGCGTCAGCCGCTCGTCGACGCGGCGAAGGGAGTGGATTTCGCGATCGGGTTCGAAGACGGTCCGGCCGATCCGAGGCTCGCCGTAACGGCGCGACGTGGGACGACGGGGTGGGAAGTACGGGTGAAAGGGAAGCCCGCGCACTCGTCGCAGATCTTCCGCGAGGACATCGGCTATGGAGCGGTGTACGAGCTGGCGCGAATCCTCAATGCGTTTCGCGAGAAGCTTGCGGGAGAAGCACATCTCACGTTCAATCCCGGTGTCGTGCTCGGCGGTACGAGCGTGGAATTCGATCCGGTTCAGGTGCGCGGCGCGGCGGCCGGCAAGACGAACGTCGTTGCCGAGAACGCCGTGGCTTCTGGCGACCTGCGTGCGTTGTCGCGCGAGCAATTCGACAAGGCGAAAAAAACCATGACCGACATCGTCGCCGCGTCGCTGCCACAGACTTCCGCGACGATCACGTTCGATGAAGGCTATCCGCCAATGGCTCCGACCGAAGGCAATGCAAAGCTGCTGGCGATGTACGACCAGGCGAGCCGTGATCTCGGATTCGGGCCGGTGACTGCGGTCAGCCCGGACCGTGCGGGCGCAGCGGACGTCTCGTTCGTCGCGGGCGAGGTCCCGGCCATCATCGATGGCGTCGGCCTGATGGGGCACGACGACCATACGGCGAAAGAGACCGCCGACCTCGCGACGCTGCCGTCACAGGCGAAGCGTATGGCGGTCCTGCTGCACCGCTTAGTCCGCCGATAGGCGGACGCTGCCCATCGACCGGGGTCTGACCCCACGCGTTCGGGATCAAAATCACGGTCAAACCCTTGACTAATAAGGATCACATCGCAGATCAGACCCGACGGCTGGGGTCAGACCCCGGTTTCACCCGGTCTGCTTGGACGGGAGCGGCCGGCTCGCACGGTAGCCGGATTTCAAATACCGCGCCGCCGCCGTCGCGATTCCTGGCGGCAATCGTTCCTCCGTATCCCTGCACGATCGATCGCGCGATCGCGAGCCCGAGTCCCGCATGAGTCGAGTTGGCGTCCGGGCTGGCGGGCCGGTACGAGAAGAAACGGTCGAATACCCGCTCGAGATGCGCCGAGGGGATGCCCGGGCCCCGATCCGCCACTTCAATTACGCAATCGGTTCCGGTCGTGCCTAATGACACGTCGACGCGGCTGCCCGGCGGCGCGACGCTCCGCGCGTTGACGAGCACGTTTTCGAGCGCCTGCACCAGTCGCGTGGCGGCGGCGCGGACGACGCAGCGCTTGCCGTGAATCTCGAGGTGCATCTGTGGGTGGCCGCCGTAGGCGAGTCGCAATCCGTCGAGGACCTGGGTCACGAGCGCCGCTGGATCCGTCTGCTCGACCGGGTCCTGCTGCAGCTGAGTGTCCACGCGCGCGAGCTCTCGAACGCCGGACACCAGCCGCTCGAGGCGGTCGACATCGCGGGTGAGCATGGACAGGAAGCGAGCACGATCGGCAGGCTCGTCCGACTGTGTCGTCATCTCGGCGGCGGCACGAATCGAGGCCAGCGGGTTCTTGAATTCGTGCGATACATCGCTCGCGAAGCGCTCCGCGTCGCGGATGTGCTCGTCGAGGCGGCGCGTCAGCTCCTGCAGAGCACGCGCCAGATCGCCGATTTCGTCATGGCGATTCACGTCGGCGAATCGCCCCGGCAACTGATCGCGGCGCGCCGCAAGCGCGGTGGCCTCGCGCCTTAAACGGCGCAACGGACGCACCACGGTCGCCGCGGCAACAGCGGTGAGCAGCGCGGCGGCCGCGATCGATCCCAGTACGACCTGAAAGATTCGCAGCCGCACACGGTAGAGCGCATGGAGAGCTCGATATGTCGACTGCGAGACCCGCACCGCACCAACAATTCCGCCGCTGCGCCTGATCGGAACTGCGATGTTCAGCGTCAGCGAGCGTTGGTTGGGTGTAGGGCGTGTGGCCGCTCCGTAACGTCCCTGAAGAGCCGCCATCACTTCGGTAGGAGAACCTTCCGCCCGCGTGTCGGCTTCCACCGCAACACGTCCCTTCAACAGGCGTTGCCTCCAGGAGTCGACGGCGGCGCGGCTCCGCGCAATCCACGCGCCGAGGCGGTAGAGGAGCCTCGCTCGTGTATTGACCGTGCCGGGCGGATAGGTCGTCGCGGCCGGATCGGACATACCAGCATGGTGGGAGTCGGCGAGCAATGCGCCGCGGGCATCGTAGATGCGGACGCGCGCATCATCGCGTTCGACGCTGCGCAAGATCGTCTCCGCGGTCCCGGTGTCGAACCCTGGCGCCGTGCTCATGGCCGCGCTCACGAGGCGTGCCTGCTGCACCATCGACCGCTCCTGCGAGGTCAGAAGCGCTTCCTCGTACACATCCAAGTAGAGAATTGCAGCAATGGGCAGAAACAGGAGCAGCAGGTTGAACGCAAACAGGCGGAGCGCAATCCCGCGCCTCAGATTCATCGCAACGGCTCGTTGTAGCGGTATCCCGCGCCGTAGACGCTCTCGAGCCCGCTGAACGCGCGATCGACTTCCTGAAACTTGCGACGGATCCGTTTGATGTGGCTGTCGATCGTGCGGTCGGTCACCGACACGCGCTCCGGATAGGCAGCGTCCATCAGCTGCTCGCGCGTTTTCACGATTCCCGGACGTCGAACGAGCGCCTGCAGCAGCAGAAACTCGGTCACCGTGAGAGGGACTGCGCCGCCTTTCCAGGTCGCGGAAAGCCGCAGCGGATCCAGCGTCAGATCGCCAACGGTGAGGACCTTCTCATCTTCCGCCGCGGGACCGGCCGGCGTCAGGGAACCGCGGCGCAGCAATACTTTCACCCGCGCCATCAGCTCGCGCATGGAGAACGGCTTGCACAGGTAATCGTCGGCTCCGATCTCGAGACCCAGGACGCGGTCGAATTCGTCTTCGCGCGACGTGACGAAGATGATCGGCAGCGTTTCGGAGACCGTCCGCAATCGCCGGCACAATTCCAGGCCGTCCATGCGCGGCAGTCCGATATCCAGAATCGCCACATCCGGCAGTTTTCGTCCAAACGCCTCCCACGCATTCAACCCATCGTCGAATGCGTCCGCCGCGTATCCCTCCCTGCGCAGCGCAAAGCACACGGCCTCCCGGATGGTCGCCTCGTCTTCGACGACGGCGACGACGCGTTGATGCTCCATCGTTCTCTCGACTTTAACCGAACCGCCCCGCCGTCACGTGCGATTTGGCGCTGCCTTTGTTTGGCCACAATCCGCCCGTGAAATTCCTTGTTTCCGCCTTCGCCGTGTTGCACTGCGCGCGTGTAATGACGGCATCGGCAGTGTCGCCGCCACGGAGGATGTATGAACCTGCGGACATCGGTTGTCGTCAGGCTGCTGGTCATGGGGTTTCTCATGCTGGTGCTGCTCGTCCCGCTCACGATGGTGCAATCGGTGGTCACCGAACGTGCGGGCCGGCGGAATGAAGTCGCGGAAGAGATCAGTGGCAGCTGGGGTGCAGCGCAGACGATTGCCGGGCCGGTCCTCGTCGTTCCGTACCGCTGGACTAAGACTGATAACAACGGCAAGCAGATCGAATGGATCAACAGGGCGAGTTTTCTGCCCGAGGCGCTCGATGTGCAGGGTGTCGCGGACACGGAGGTACGGAAACGGACGCTGTTCAAGGTCGTCGTGTACAAGGCGCGCCTGAAGGTGTCGGGCCGTTTCGCACGCCCGGAGATGGCCGGCTTGATCCGTTCCGGCGCCGAGCCGCTCTGGAACGAGGCCACCGTGAACATCGGCGTGAGCGATCCGCGCGGGATTGCGCGCCGCCTGACGCTGAAGTGGAACGGTCAGGATATTCCATTTGCGCCGGGAATCACGGACGCTTCGCTGTTCGCCACCGGGCTGCATGCGCCGGCGCAGTTTTCAGCGGCAGGTCCGGCCGCCGCGATTCCATTCGCATTCGATCTGGATCTGAACGGCAGCCGCGATCTTCGGCTGGTTCCGGCCGGCAGCGAGACATCCCTCCAACTCTCGTCTCAGTGGCCCCACCCCGGCTTCACGGGAGCGCCGTTGCCTGAGTCGCGATCGGTCACGGAACAGGGCTTCTCGGCTGAATGGCGCGTCCCATATTTCGGTCGAGGTTTTCCGCAGGCCTGGAACGATTCGGTTCTCGATCGCGAGAAGCTGAAGGTGCAGGCCGACGCGGCAGCGTTCGGCGTCAGCTTCGTCCAGCCGGTGGATGTCTATCAGCAGGCGGAGCGGGCGGTAAAGTACGCATCGCTCTTCATCGTGCTCACGTTCGTCGTCTTTTTTCTCTGCGAAGTGATGCGCAGCCGTCTGCTTCATCCGGTTCAGTACCTTTTCGTCGGTTTTGCCATCTGCGTGTTCTACCTGCTGCTGCTCTCGATTTCTGAGCACGTGGGCTTCGACGTCGCCTACGCCGTCGCCGCCACCGCGACGACGGTGCTCATTGGCTCGTATTCGGGTTTCGCGCTCGGCGGCGCGGGACAGGGTGTGTTCCTCGGAGCTGCGGTGGCGGCACTCTACGCGTTCCTGTATCTGCTGCTCCGCCTCGAAGACTACGCGTTGCTGGCCGGATCGGTGGGGCTGTTCGTGATGCTGGCCGTGCTCATGCTGGCGACGCGGCGGGTGAACTGGTACGAGCTCCGTCTGGGCCAAGCCGACGCGCGCGACACCAACTAGCGCTCGCTCGACGGATATCGCGCGGAGAACGCAGAGAGCGATCTCGCGCGGAGAACGCAGAGGACGCGGAGGGCGCAATAGTGAACAACCGACCCGGTGGGGCCGGAGACGACAGCGGTGGCGCCCCACCGGGTCGGTTGTTCACCTTTGCTCTGCGTTCTCGGCGTCCTCTGCGCGAGATCGTCCTCAGCGTCGCTGCGTGAAACACCACGTGTTCATCTCTTGTCGACGACCGTCTTGCCGTCTTTGACGACCACCCGAACGCCGGTGAAAAGCGCGTCGATGTTCGAGAGGGGATCGCCGTCGACGGCAACAATGTCGGCGGCATAGCCCGGCGCGATCCGGCCCAGACGGTCCTTCATGCCGAGCAGGTCGGCGGCCACCGTTGTTGCTGTGCCGAGCGCTTCGGCAGGCGTCAACCCGGCCTTCACCAGCCAGCCGAGCTCACGCGTATTCTGCCCGAACATCGTGTAAACAGCGTCCGAGCCCATACCGAGCCGCACACCCGCTTTCGCCGCGCGGCGAGTCGACTCGAGGTTGCGCTGGATGTAATCCTGCAGCGGCGGGATCGACTCCGGCTTGAATCCGTACTCGTCTCGTACGTCGACGTAATAGCGGTTGTGATCGATCGTCGGCACCCACACTGTCCCGCGCTTCACCATCTCCGCGATGGTCTCGTCGTCCAGATCGACGCCGTGCTCGACGGAATCTGCGCCAGCACGGACCGCGTCTTTGACGCCGGACGCGCCGTAGGAATGGATCGCGACCTTGCGCCCCGCGGCGTGCGCGGTGTCGACGATCGACTTCATCTCCTCGAACGTCAGCGTCTGCGTGGTGTCGACGCTGTCGAAGCTGCCGCGCGACCCATAGACCTTGATCCAGTCCGAACCCGATTTGATTCGCTCTTCGGTCGTCCTGCGCATCGCGTCCGGATCTGGTGCCGTTGCCTGCCGCGGCGCCGAGATCCCCTGGCCGGCAACGATCATTCGCGGGCCCGCCATTGCCCCCATGGCAATGAGATCCCGCATCGCGAAGTCCGTATCGTTCGACGCGCCGAGATCGCGCACCGTCGTGACCCCGGTCTCGAGCGTGTGCCGCGCGTTTTCCTGCGCCAGGAATACCGTGACGGCAGGGCGGCGCCGTTGCCCCAAAGGCCTCGTGCCGGGCTGCCGGTCCCAGTAATAGGTCATGTGCGTGTGCAGGTCGATGAGACCAGGCAGCAGCGTGTACTTGCGCAGGTCGAGAATCTCACCGCCTGATGGAAGCTCGGCATTCGCCGGCACGATGCGGCTGATGCGATTGCCTTCGATGACGATGGCCACATCGGTGAGAACGGCCGCGCC
Organism: Acidobacteriota bacterium; assembly: GCA_046731735.1. Lineage (GTDB taxonomy): Bacteria > Acidobacteriota > Vicinamibacteria > Vicinamibacterales > 2-12-FULL-66-21 > JALZOC01. The sequence continues at coordinate 2,649 of JBKPLP010000112.1, read as the reverse complement.
ATCCCACACTTTGCCCGCTCTGATCACTCTCGTCTGCGCCGAGGCCGTCGCTGCGAGGTTCAGCAGCAGGACCGACAGAACGACGAACGTGCTCGAGTAACGCATCGGCGAGGCCGGTGACGGGGTTATTTAGGCGCAGGCATGTCGGTGCTCCAGATATCGCGATGGAGCATCCATTGCCCGTTGACGTTCTTCCAGACGACGCAGTACTTACCTTTGTCGGCAACCTTGCCATCTTGTGTCTTCATCTCGTAAGTGCCGGACTCATAGGCGATGTTGCCGCCCGATTCGACTTCCGTCGTGACCAACGAGATTGACGTGATGCCGCTGTTGATCACGTCCTGCCACATTTTTTGAATCGCCGCGCGCCCTTTGAGAATCGGAGCGTTCGGCGGGAAGGCATTCGCGTCGGGCGAATAGGTCGACGCGACGCCTGACGCATCCTTCTTGTTGAACGCCGCGATGAATTTCTTGTTGGCTGCATCTATCGCCGACTTCGCCGCATCCTGCGCGGGTGCCGTAGCGGCCACGCCCAGCGCCATCACCACGGCGATCGCAACTGTCGGCAGACGCCGAACTCCACACATTCGCATAGCTCCTCCTGCTCGGTGGTTACGGGAGCGTGAATCTACCATACTCGCCAGCTGCCAGCTACGAGCTGTCAGCTATCAGCTATCAGCTGTCAGCTGTCAGTTGTCAGCACCAGAATGGCGCGCGTGTAGAGCAACTCGAAACCCTGGCGCTGGACGTTGTATTGAGAGACCGACCCTGGCTGCACGGTGACGATCGCGAGATCGCAGCCGCGGGAAGCCGCATCGGCGAGGCGGTACTGCAACAGCGCAGTCTGGACACCGCGGCGGCGTTCGGCAGGCAGCGTCCCGGCGCCGCAGAGTTGCACCAGTCCGTCGGTCAGCCGCATGCTTGCCCCTCCCGCGGCGCGCCCGTCGCGCATCGCAAGGTACAAGTGCACGCTGCCGATCGCGGCGATCTCTGCGAACGCGGATTCAATTGACGCGCGGTCGACGACCTCCTGCGATGGCGGCGCATCGAAAACGTCGGGATTCGCGAACGCCGTGGTGACAATGTCGATCCACTCGGGTGCGCGATCGAGGGGAATCGGATGCACGGCGACGTCGGTCGCTTCCGTGCTGAGACCCGCCACCGCACGCCCGAGCACGTTCTCGAATCCGACGAGGCGGTAACCGCGAGCAGTAAGGCGGGTCCCAATGTCCGGATCACCCAGCGTCGAAAGCTCCACCCGCACCGGCGTTGCGCGCTGGGCGAACCCCCGTTCCACTGCTTCGAGCGCCACGTCGTCGAGCGGCTCGAATCCCAATCCCGCGATCTTGCTGAAGGGCGCTGTTGGTCCGGCGGCCACCGCGGTGCCGCCGCCGATGTCTTGAATAAAGACGCGGGTTTCTCCCAGGCGCGCCTGCACCGGCCTGGCGAAATCTGTAATCAGCGTGCTTTCCGCGTGTTCGATTCGGCGCGCCAGCGTCGAGGTGGCGAGAATCATGCGCGCATCATATGCGGCGTCGGCATGAATCCCGCATTAGCATCGTCAGGCGGCTCTGCCGTCGATCGGATGAGATTGGAGCTGAGGAGAAGAACTATGCGAGTGTCTCGATACACGGTGACGGTCGCCGCCCTCGTGATGTCGGTCCAGATTCTTGGTGCCCAGACGAAGATCACGGCGCCGAAGAACAAATACAGTCCCAAGGACGATGTGCAGCTCGGCCGGGAAGCATCCGCGCAGGTCGAGCAACAGCTTCCGTTGCTTCGAGATGACAATGTCTCGTCCTATGTGTCTGAGATTGGACAGAACCTTGTTCACGCGATTCCACCCGAGTTGCGCCACCCGGAATTCAACTACACATTCAAGGTCGTGAACGTGAAGGAGATCAACGCCTTCGCGCTGCCCGGCGGGCCGATGTACGTCAACCGCGGAATGATCGAGGCCGCACGCAACGAAGGGGAAGTCGCCGGCGTTATCGCGCACGAGCTGAGCCACGTCGCCTTGCGGCACGGCACGGCGCAGGCGACGAAAGCGACGAAGTATCAGGTCGGCACGATCGCCGGCGCCGTGATCGGGGCGATTATCGGCGGTACCGCAGGCAGCGTGATCGCGCAGGGCACACAGTTCGGGCTCGGCACCGCCTTCCTGCGATTCAGCCGCGAGTACGAGAAGCAGGCCGATCTCGAGGGGTCGCAGATCATGGCGCGGGCGGGCTACGACCCGCGCGACATGGCGAACATGTTCAAGACGATCGAGCAGCAGGGAGGCGCCGGCGGACCGCAGTGGCTGAGCGATCACCCCAACCCCGGCAACCGCTACGCCTACATCACGAAGGAGGCGGAGTCGCTGCATGTCGACAACGCGCGGCGTGATTCGGGTGCGTTCCAGAACGTGCAGGCCCGGCTGCGGCAGATGTCTCCGGCGCCCAGCACCGAAGAGGCGACACGGAACGCGCGCAACGGCAATGGCCGCACCTCTGGTCCGGTCGGCACGTCCGGCCGCATCAGCACGAACGTCGAGCGCCCGTCGTCGCGCTACCAGACCTACACAGAGGGCAACCTGTTTCGCGTCAGCGTGCCAAACAATTGGCGCGAGATGCCCGGCAACAATTCCGTGACCTTTGCGCCGGAGGG
>JBKPLP010000111.1:0-2643 GCA_046731735.1 Acidobacteriota bacterium | reverse complement strand
GTCTCGAACAGCGTCGTGTCTTCGAACTTGAAGTTTGGCGGCAGCGAGGCCTCGCGCTTCCGGCGGAACTGCTCGAGCAGATCGGACCGCACGCCGCGCGGATCGAGAAACTTCTCGAGCTTGACGTTCGCCAGCTCGCGGATTTCCTCCTCCGTGTAGTCGACGCCGCGCTTCTCACGGATGCGCGAGCGGATCTGCCGCATGATCTGCTCGACGTCGACGTTGTCGGAGCGCACTGAGAAATCGGACATAGTGTGACTCGCAACTCTCTGATTGCTGATTCTCGATTGCTGATTGGTCAATCAATCCGCAATCAGCATTGATGAATCAGCATTTCACCGTTCCACCGGGCGTTTCCGGTGCACGAACTCGGGCGCTTGCGCGATGCACGTGCCGAGAATGCCCAGTGAGCGCACCAGCGCCTTCGTTCCGGTCAGCTCGATCTCAGCGCCCGCCGACCCGACGTCCGGATACCCGTCGGCCGTGGCGGCGAGCGTCTCCCAGTTGCGGAAGAGGCGCCCCCAGGGGCCGTCGAGGACCTCCCGCATCATCTGCTTCGCGTTGTACGGATACCAGAACGTATCGTGGTAGATCACGCTGGCGATGTACGCCCACGGCGCCAGCACGGTCTTCAAAGACCACTCGATCGGCTTCTTCATCGGCCCCCAGTAAATCTGGTGCTGCATCCGCGACGCGAAGGTCATCTTCTTGAATGGCCCGACGAAATGCCAGTTCTCGTTGGCCGCCGCCGTGTCGCCGACAATCTCAATCTCGCGGGGGTCGCCGCATCCCAGGCCCAGATCGTGCGCCATCCGAATGAACTTGATCGACATCGGGTCGAAGCCCATCAGCTTCGCCGCCACTGCATCGATCGCCGTCTGATCGGCGCTCGCCAGCAGCACGTTCTTCGCGTGCGGCATCATGCAGCGCGGCCCGGGGCCGTCGCCGGCGAAGGTCCCGTCCATCACCGCGAAGACCCCGCGATGGATCTGCTTCTGGATCATCAGAAGATCGACGAGCGTCTCGTGGATGACCGGATGCGTCCAATGCCGGTGCTCGTTCAGCAGCCCGCCGAACGCGTTCTTCATCGCGCCCGTGGTGGTGGTGAACACATGCGTCTTCACCGTGGGCAGATGGATGATGTTCTCCCCGATGAAGCGCTTCGGGATCATGAATCCCTTGGGGTAGACCTCGTTCAGGCAGGTGAACTTCTTCGTCAGATCCCCGACCGCGTCGCGGATGTTGATCCACTCCTCGGTCTCGTAGATGTGAATATTGCGCAGGCCGTGCGCATTGACGACGTTGATCTGTTTGTTTTCACGCTCGCCGAGGTGCGCGTCGATGACGACGGTGCGGTTGTGGCACGCGTGAATCAGCGACGGATCGTAGCCGTCCTGCGCCATCGCGCGGATCACCCCTTCGAGCTGCCATGGCGTCGTCGAGCTGCCGGGGAAGAAGAAGTGCCACGAAATGTTCACCTTCAGTGCGGTGTCGACGTCGCGCGCGATCACGTCCTGGTATCCCGCCAGGTTCATCAGCGAGTGGTAATCGCGCAGGACCGTTGCCGGGGTCGTTTTCAGAATTGCGACGGTTGATTTGGCCATTTATCGCAGCGGTCCGTAGATGATTAAGGCAACGGCCAGCGCCCAGAGCGCCACGCACGCGAGCAGCGGCCGGTCGTTGAGCAGGGTTTCCGCCGGACTTCCCCCTCCCTCCTTCTGATGCACCAGATAAAGGTAGCGAAAGATTCCATAGAGCAAGAACGGCAGAGTAAGGCTCAGGTGGTTCGTGTGGAACTTCTCCACCGTCTCGGGATTGATCGTGTAGAACGCGTAGGCCACCAGCGTGGACGCGGTCACGACCGAGATCATCTGGTCGAGCAGATAGGGGGAATATTCCTGCAGGATCGGCCGGTGGCTCGTCGCGTCGTCCGCCAGGAGGACCAGCTCGTGCCGGCGCTTGCTCAGCGCGAGAAACAGCGCGCCGAGGATCGTCACGAACAGCAGCCAGTTGCTGATCGGCACATCAATGACGACCGCCCCCGCGGCGGCGCGCAACACGAAGCCGATCGCGATCGTCAGCACGTCGATGATGACGACGTGCTTCAGCGGTCCCGAGTAGATGGCCAGCAGCGCGACATAGGCCAGCGCGAAGAACCCGAATTGGATGCGGAGGAGGAACGCGGCAATCAGCGCCACGACGCCGATCGCGAGCGCAGTGCCGAGCGCGGCGGCGGTGGATACGGCGCCCGACGCGATCGGCCGGTGCCGCTTCAGCGGGTGGCGCCGGTCCGCGTCGCGGTCTGCGACATCGTTGAGCAGGTAGACGACGCCCGACAGCGCGCAGAAGACCACGAACGCGCCGCCGGCCTTCAGGATCGACGGCACGTCGAACAGCCGCTGGCCGAAGAGCAGTCCGCCGAAGATGATGAGATTCTTCGTCCACTGCTCCGGGCGGAGCGACCGTACGAGGCTGTAAGGCAACGGGCGCGTGCGGACGATCGTGTGCCCGCGACGCGGCTCGGCCTGTTCGATGATGTCCGGAATACTGTGTCGCGCCATTCAAAGCGCGGCGGGTATGTGCGCGGTCTGGCTAATTGCCGAAGCTCTTAATTGCATCCGGTTCGGATTCGTAAGTCTCGAA
>JBKPLP010000110.1:0-39612 GCA_046731735.1 Acidobacteriota bacterium | reverse complement strand
TGCAGGTCCTTTGCGGATCGACGGGCGTAGGGATCCTCGTCGCTCACGACCAGCAGCGCCGGCTTGCCGCCGTACTTCTTCATCGCCGCCTCGATTCTGAGACCGCGGTAGTCGAGCGACGGCGACAGCAGCGCCAGACTCACGATCGACGGGTCCCCCGCGGCTTCCAGTACCGCGAGGTTCGCGCCGATGGATGCACCGGCGATCCCCACCCGCGTTTGCTGTACGTCACTGCGCGACGCGAGGTAGCGCCGCGCTGCGGCGACGTCGCGCACGAAGGTGGAGTAATCCGGCGTCTCGCCCTCGATCCCGACGGACGACTCGCCGTGGCCGCGCAAATCGATGGCGAGCGCGCCGATGCCTTCCGACGCCAGCCTCGTCGCGACCGCGTCCCAGTCGTGCCGGCTTCGGTGCAGCATGTGCACGAGAATGACGGCAGGCGCTTGACGCCCGGCAGTCTCGTACCACGTGGCCGCGAGCGATGCACCGTCATCGGTACGGATCGTGACACGCTGTGTCCCGGCGAATGCCGGGGGAGCGAGCAGGAGGGCGGCAATGACCGCCAAGACGAGCCTCACAGCAACGTGACCATGTCGCGGACCGCGCGTTCCATCCCGGCGAGCGCGGCCCGCGCCACGATGCTGTGACCGATGTTCAACTCGACGATCTCCGGGATGGCGGCGATCGCGATCACGTTCGTGTAGTTGAGGCCGTGACCGGCGAGCACCTCGAGGTTTTGCTGCGCCGCAAGGCGTGCCGCGTCGACGATCCGCGCCAGCTCGCCGGCCGTCGATGCCGCCGGCGCCTCCGCGTACCGGCCCGTGTTGATCTCGACCGCATCCGCGCCGACCGCTTTCGCCGTGCGCACCTGATCCCCGTCCGGATCCAGAAAGAGGCTGACGCGAATCCCGCCATCGTGCATCTGCCGCACGAAGTCCTGTACCGCCGCGGCGTGAAGCACGACGTCGAGTCCGCCTTCGGTGGTGAGTTCCTGCGGCCGCTCGGGCACGAGCGTCACCTGGTCAGGATGCACCTCCAGCGCGACGCGTGCCATGTCCGCCGTCACGGCCATCTCGACGTTCAACTTCGTCGCCACCGCCTGCCGCAGCAGCTGGAGATCGCGCTCCTTGATGTGACGGCGATCGCTGCGCAGATGCACGGTGATGCCCTGCGCGCCAGCCATTTCGGCGATGAGCGCGGCGGCAACCGGCTCCGGCTCGCGCGCCTTGCGCGCCTCGCGCAGGGTCGCGACGTGATCGATGTTGACGGCTAACCGCATTCGTTATCCGAGATGGTCCTTGACCGTGCCAGCGATTTCCGCCGCCCAGGCCTGGATCTGCTGCTGATCCTTCCCTTCGATCATCACCCGCAGGAGCGGCTCCGTCCCCGAATAGCGCACCAGCAAGCGGCCCTCGCCGTGCAGCTGCCGCTCGACCTTCTGCATCGCCGCCGCGACCGCCGGGACCGTTTGCAGATCCTGCCGCTCGCGGACCCGCACGTTGACCAGTACCTGCGGATACGTCACGAGCTGGGACGCCAGGTCGCCCAGCCCGTGGCCGCTCTCCGCCATCACACGCAACACGCTGAGCGCTGTCACCAGGCCGTCCCCGGTGAACAGGTAGTCCGAAAAGATGATGTGGCCCGACTGCTCGCCGCCGATGGAGAGATCGCGCTTGATCATCTCCTCCATCACGTATTTGTCCCCCACCGCGCAACGCACAAGATCGATTCCGCTCTCGCGAAGGGCAAGCTCCAATCCCAGATTGCTCATCACCGTGGCGACAATCGCGTTCCCTTTAAGACGCCCGCCGGCCTTCCAGTGGCGGGCGCACATCAGCAGCACAGCATCCCCGTCGACGATACTGCCGTTGGCGTCGATGAAGATTGCGCGATCGCCGTCGCCGTCGAATGCCACGCCCAGGGCGCAGCCGCGGTCGCGGACTGTCCTGGCGAGCTGCTCCGGGTGGGTCGACCCGCATCCGAGGTTGATGTTACGGCCATCCGGAGACGCGCTGAGCAACTGCACGTCGAAGCCAAGCTCACGAAACAACCGCGGCGCGACGGTCGTCGTCGCCCCGTTGGCCGTGTCGATCGCGATCTTCAGCCGTCCGAGCCTCTGCGGATCGGGCAGCGCCAGACGCGCATGCGCGATGTACGCGTCGATGGCGTCGGTCCGGTCGACCGGGGCATCGGCCGAACCGCCGACCGACCAGCTGCGATCCTGGACGATCCCCTCGACTTCACGCTCGAGCGTCTCGGTGAACTTCTCCCCCTTGCCCGAGAACACCTTGATCCCGTTGTCCTCGAAGGGATTGTGCGAAGCGGAAATGACCAGGCCCGCGTCGAATCCCATCGCGCGAGTGATGTAGGCGACCGCCGGCGTCGGAATGACTCCGACGCTGGTGATTTGTGCCGCGGCCGAATGCACTCCCCGGGCCAGCTCGCGCTCGATCCACCCGCCCGACTCGCGCGTGTCGCGTCCCACGACGAACTTGAGCGTTCGGCCGTGTGCTGCCGTGCCCATCGCGCGCACCAGTGCCGCGCCGAGCCGCGCCACGGTCTCGTGGTCAAGAGGATATTCGCCCGCTCTGCCGCGGACGCCATCCGTGCCGAAAAGCCGATTGGCCATTATCGAATTACAGACCTAATCCCTAATCCCTGATCGGAGATCCCTGATCGGGGAATCATTGAAGCCTCAAATCGCGACCCGCGACCCGCGAATCGCGATGCTATCGAATCGTGACGTCGACGGCGGCGGGATCGATCGAGCTGACGCCGAATGTCTGCGACGGGTCGACCTGAACCCGAAGATTGTACCGGCCGGGCGCGAGGCCGGCAAGGTCGACGAACGCCTCGATGGAACCCGCGCGCAGATCGTTGATCGCCTCGCGGCGCCCGCGCACGGTCACGCGCGTGAGCGTCGGCTGCACCGACGCACTCAGGCCCTGTCCCAGATTGCGCATCCGTACGGGAACGCCAGTGAGCTCATGTTCGACCGGCGCCGGCAGAATCTCCACCGTCACCCGTGCGTTCTGCGCCTGGACCAGCCGCACGGCAGAATCGGTGACGCCGACGGTGACCTGGTCGCTGAACTTCTCGCGCTTGCCATCCACGGTGACCGGCTCCGTCGTCGCACCGGTCAGCTGTTTCAACCGGCTTTCGGGCCCGGCTACCTCCACCACGGGCGGATCGCTCGTCACCTTGCCGACGACGAACCCGGGCGCGGGTTCGCCGTCGAGCACTGGTTCGACGCGGACCGTGCGCCGGCCGGACTTTTCGAGATCGAGTGCCAGCGTGCCGGGTACGACCTGCGAGACATCGACGCCGTACGGCGCACGCACCTCGTCGTTGCGCAGATGGAACATGCGCGAGCCGGGCCGCGCGCCCGTGAGATCCAGGACCGCGACCACTTCGGTCGGCTCGAGTCGGGCAAGCTGCGCCGAGGATCCGCGCAGCCGAACGTCGACCGTGGTCGGCGGATCGCCGACGATTTCCAGCTCGTTCGGAATGTTGCGGAACTCCAGCGGCACCCGCATGCTGCGCTCGACGAGATGATCGCCCGCGACGATCAGCCACAGCAGCGCGGCCAGCGCGACCGCGACGACCTTCAACCCGAGATGCCGAAAGGGGCTATACATCGTACGCGCGTGCGCCGCTGTCGCGGCGGCTCGAACGCCGCAGCGTGACGAGCGACCGCATGCGTTCCCGCAGTTCATCGGGCGTGAGGCCGCGCTGGATCCGGCCGTCAATCGCCAGCGAGATCTGGCCCGTTTCCTCCGACACGACGACGGCGACCGCGTCCCCTTCTTCGGTCAGGCCAATCGCCGCGCGATGCCGCGTTCCGAGCTCGCGGCTCACGCGCGGGTTGACAGTCAGCGGCAGAAAACAGGCCGCCGCCGCGACGCGATCCTCCTGGAGAATCACCGCGCCATCGTGCAGCGCGGACCCTGGATGGAAAATCGTCACGAGCAGGTCGTAGGTCAGGATCGCGTCCAGGGGAATGCCGCTCTCGATGTAGTTCCGCAAGCCGATGTCGCGTTCGATCGCGATGATCGCGCCGACCCGCTGGGTCGACAACATCGTCGCGGCGACGACGATCTCTTCAATCGTTTCTTGTGCTGCCTCCTGGCGGTAGAAGTAGCGGAAGAACGGCGCCTGCCCGAAGTGCGCGAGGGCGCGGCGGATGTCCGACTGAAAAATCACGATGGCGGCGAACGCGACATAGACGAGGATGTTGCGGATGAGCCAGTTGACGGTTTGCAGCGGCGCCAGCCGAGAAACGTAGAACAGGCCGACGATGATCAGCGTCCCCACACCCATCTGGACGGCGCGGGTCCCCCTGATCAGCTTCAGGAACTCATAAAGCAGAACCGAAACGATCGCAATGTCGAGCAAATCCCACCAGCCGAACGGGGCTCGGCGCAGGACACTGCCGATCAGTTCCATCATGCAGAGATAGCTTATCTGAATGGGGTCGAGGCGAGGAGGGAGGAAACCCGCCCGGGAAAAACGGCGGGACGGCATCGCCGCCCCGCCTGGAAAGCGTTACACCGCGTCGTTCTTGCGCTGGCGGTCGCGCCCGGCGGCGTTTTCACGCTCGCCCTTGTCCTCGAGGCTGTCGTCGCCAGTCACTTCGCCGGCGATGTTCTCAACCTCACCCTTCACACGCTGCCCGAACGCCGATGTTTCTTCCCGTACTGACCCCGGTTTGTGGCGGGGGGCATTCGAGTCATCCGGGCGATCGTGATCCATGTGACCCATCGGTAGACCTCCTTGTGCGTCGCGCCTCATGCGCAACGCAGCGTCGACGCCCGATACAGCAACATGGTTGCCAGTCGAGTACGGGTCAGCTGTAGGACGCGGCGATCCGATCCGCGACCCGCGCGACGTCAACCATATGCGCCACGTCGTGCACCCGAACGATGTGCGCACCGCAAAGCACGCTCGCCGCGACCGCCGCAGCGGTCCCCCACTCGCGTTCGTCGGATCGCCGCGCGCCGAGCGCCGCATCGAGAAAAGATTTGCGGGAAGGGCCTGAAAGAATCGGGCGATCGAGCGTGCGCAACTCATCCAGTCGCGCAAGCACGTCGTACGAGTGCGGCGCACGTTTGGCGAAACCGATGCCCGGATCGATGACGATCGAGGTGCGCGCGATCCCTGCCGCGACCGCCATGTCGATCGCCGCCGCAAGCTCGTGCCGGACGTCGCGTGCCGCGTCCTCATACACGGCTTCGCGATACATGTCACGTGGGTTGCCACGATTGTGCATCAGCACGACGGCGGCGCCGGCTTCGGCGACCACGGACGCCAGCCGGGCATCCGCCCGTAGCCCGTGTACGTCGTTGACGATCGCCGCACCGCGCGCGATGGCCTCGCCCGCGACCACAGATTTGTAAGTATCGATGGAAACGACGGCGCCACGCTCCGCGAGATGCTCGACGACCGGCAGCACCCGGCGCATTTCCTCGTCGGCAGGCAACGGCTCGGCTCCGGGGCGCGTGGATTCCCCCCCGACATCGAGGATGTCAGCCCCCTGCTCGAGCATGCGCAGGCCGTCCTCGATCGCCCGAGCGGGATCGAAGCGCAGACCGCCATCGGAGAAAGAATCTGGAGTGACGTTCAGGATCCCCATCACCACGGTCCGGGCGCCGAGGTGGAGCGGAGCGCGACCTGGCAGGGGCAGGAGGTACGGCTGTCGCGTGAAAGGTGTCAAGGTAAAAGGAAAAAGGTAAAAGGAAAAGGATTCTACCTTTTACCTTTTACCTTTTACCTTTTACCTTGCGACGCGAAGCTCACTCCTGCGGGAGCGGTTTATTCAGCGGCGGCAGCGGCGGAACGATCGACGGACGCTCCTTCGTCGGCTTCTTCGAGCCGTCATCGGTGGCGGCGGCCACGCTCGCCGGCTTGTGCTCCTCGAGTGCCTCGCCGGCGATGATGCGGCGCACCTGCTCGGAGTCGAGCACTTCACGCGCCAGGAGCTCCTCGGCAATCCGCAGCAACGCGGGCTTGTACTGCTCGAGGACCGCGCGGGCGCGTTCGTAGTTGCTCGTCACGAAACGCTTGATCTCGTGATCGATGCGGATCGCCGTGTCCTCGCTGTAGTCCTGGTGCTGCGCGATCTCGCGGCCGAGGAAGATCTGCTCCTCCTTCTTGCCGAACGTGAGCGGACCCATCGCGTCGCTCATGCCCCACTCGCAGACCATCTTGCGCGCCATCTCGGTCGACCGCTCGAGGTCGTTGCCCGCCCCGGTGGTCATCCCGTTCATCGTGATTTCCTCGGCGATGCGGCCGCCCAGGAGGATCGCGATCTGATCGTTCAGATACTCGCGCGTGTAGTTGTGCTTATCCTCGACCGGCAGCTGCATCGTCACGCCGAGCGCCATGCCGCGGGGAATGATCGTGACCTTGTGCACCGGGTCGGCGTGCGGCAGCACCATCGCGAGCAGCGCGTGGCCGGCCTCGTGGACCGCCGTCACCTTCTTCTCTTCGTCGTTGATGATCATGGACCGGCGTTCGGAGCCCATCATCACCTTGTCCTTCGCGAACTCGAAGTCGAGCATGCGAACGACCTTCTGATTGTAGCGTGCGGCATTGAGCGCCGCTTCGTTCACCAGGTTCGCGAGGTCCGCGCCCGAGAAGCCGGACGAGCCGCGGGCGAGCACGTGAATGTTCACGTCGTCGGCGAGCGGGATCTTTTTCGTGTGGACGGCCAGGATGCCCTCTCGGCCTTTCACGTCCGGACGATTGACGACGATCCGGCGATCGAAGCGGCCCGGGCGAAGCAGCGCGGGATCGAGGACGTCGGGGCGGTTCGTCGCCGCGACCAGGATGACGCCTTCGTTCGATTCGAAGCCGTCCATCTCGACGAGCAACTGGTTCAGCGTCTGCTCGCGCTCGTCGTGACCGCCGCCAAGGCCGGCGCCGCGGTGACGGCCGACCGCGTCAATCTCGTCGATGAAGACGATGCACGGCGCATTCTTCTTGCCCTGCTCGAACAGGTCGCGGACGCGCGATGCGCCGACGCCGACGAACATCTCGACGAAGTCGGAGCCGCTGATCGAGAAGAACGGGACGTTCGCCTCGCCGGCCACCGCCCGCGCGAGCAGCGTCTTCCCCGTTCCCGGGGGGCCCATCAACAGCACACCCTTGGGAATGCGGCCGCCGAGCTTCTGGAATTTCTGCGGTTCTTTGAGGAACTCGATGATCTCCTGGAGCTCTTCCTTCGCTTCATCGACACCGGACACGTCCTTGAACGTGACCTTCTTCTGCGAGCTCGACGACAGCTTCGCGCGGCTCTTACCGAACGAGAGGGCCTTGTTCCCTCCGCTCTGCATCTGCCGCATGATGAAGATCCAGAAGCCGATCATCAAAAGGATCGGCGCCCACGAATAGAGCAGCGTCGCCCAGGGGCTCGTCGTTTCGGGCTTCGCCTGAATCTTGATGCCCTTTTCGTGCAGCTTGTTCGCGAGGCCTTCGTAATCCGGCGCATAGGTGCGGAACTTCTCGGTCCCGCTTCTGAGCGTGCCCGTGATCTCGTGGCCGACCATCACGACCGAGTCGACCTGATTGGTCTCCATCTGCGCGAGGAACTCCGAAAACGGCAGCTGGTTCTCGGACTTGCCGGCAAACGCGTTCGAGAAGTTCCAGATGAGCACCCCGACGACGACGAGGACCATCCAGAACAGCAAGCTCTTGAGGGTCGAATTCAACCTAGGCCTCCTAACCGCCTTGCTTTCAAGAGTATCACGCCTCGTGAAGGCTCCGTGACGCGAAAATCCTCCGCGACCGACTGCCCCACGACCCACACAATTCTGTCATCGCCGTCGACCACCAGCGGCAGAGAATCCCTGATTTCCCGCGGAATCTTGCGATCCACGAGGAAATCCTGCAGCTTCTTCCGCCCGGATTGTCCGAGCGGCCGGAACCTGTCTCCCGGACGCCGCGATCGGACCGCCAGCGGCAGCGACAACGGGCCCGCCACGGCGACTGCGGCCGAGCGGGCGCTGCCCGGTGCCGCCGCGGGGCCGGCGGTTTCCGCACGTTCCGCCGACACCGCCCAGCCCTGGCGGTCGAGCAGAACCTCACCAGGAATAGACAGCGGAACTCTGAAAGAGTTCGGTTGCCCCGGTTCCCGGCTCAACGCGGGTCCGATGATGATGCGGTTGCCACGCCGCTCCACCTGGCGGCCGGGGAAACTGACCGAATCCCGCTCCCGCTCGTCCTTTGCGAGACCCAGGAGGCGCTGGACCTGATCGAATCCGAAGAAGGGCTCCGTCGGCCCCGCTCCGACCCCCATCGCCAGCGCGTGGCGCGCGACCCGCGCCTGCAGCGCCGGATGCAGCGCGCGCAGCGCGTCCACCGCCACCTCGATTGTCCCGCCTGTATTTCTTAAGACGATCGTACTGGCCAAATCGATTGCTTCGCGCTGCAGGCGATCTTCGTCCTCTCGCGCGATGGCGGCGTCGCGGGCGAGCACCTCGACAATGCCGCGCGAGAATTCGCGCTCCAGATACGGGAGCAGCTCGTGGCGGACGCGATTACGGGGAATGGAGATGTCGCGATTCGTTTCGTCCTCGCGCCACCGCAGCCGATGGTCCTCCGCGTACTGACGAAGGTCGGCACGCGGGATTTCGATCAGCGGACGGATCACGCGTCCGGCGCGCGGATAGATCGATCCAAGGCCGCGCGGTCCGGCGCCGCGGATGAGCCGCAGCAGGAAGGTTTCGGCCTGGTCATCGAGGCTGTGCCCGACCGCAATCACGTCGGCGTTCAGCCGGTCGGCGGCCGCCTCCAGGAATTCGTAGCGCAACGTGCGCGCGGCGTCTTCAACCGAACACCGGGTCGCTCGGGCTGCCTCCCGCACGTTCGCGACGCCGACTTCGATCGCCACCGCGAGGGAGGCCGCCAGCTCGCGGCAGAAGCTCTCGTCGCGATCGGCGTCGTCGCCGCGCAGCTGATGGTTGAAATGTGCGACGCCGGCAACGCGCAGGTCGCCCGCCTCCTGCAGCGCGAGCAGCAGGTGAAGGAGCGCGACGGAATCGGGACCGCCGGACAGCGCGACGAGCACGCGTCCGCCCGGCGCCACGAGCGCGTGGCGTTCGATCGTACGCCGCAGGAGATCGAGGATCATCTAATGAATGATGAATGATGAATGATGAATGATGAAAATGATGAACTTTCGTCATTCATCATTCATCATTCATCATTCATCATTGTCAGCGAAGAAAGATTGGTGCCGGTGCAGGGACTTGAACCCCGGACTCCGCGGATATGAGCCGCGTGCTCTAACCAACTGAGCTACACCGGCAGGAATCATCGATTGTACTACGAACGTGCGGCCGAGGAGAGCCGTCCGGTGTCGCGCATGACCTCGCGGTACACCGCCGCGAGCCGGGCCGATTCCTCGCGAAGCCGCGTCAGCAGCGCGGCAAAGCGCGGGAGCTGACGTAACGAATCGAGCCACGGGTCCCGCTCGAATAGCACCACGCACGGAAACCCGTTCTGCGCCGCCTGTTCGAGCCAATCGAGCGCTTCGTCCGCAGCGCCGATCAGCGCAAGCGAGCAGCCGACGTCGTACTGCGCGTGGTGATAGTGTCCGAATCCCTTTTCGTGACGCACGGTCAGTTCGATGTGGTGGCGCACGCGCGCCGGATCGCCATGATGCGCCGCAATCAAGGCGTTGATCGGATGCAGCAGCACGTCGCCGACGAATTGCCGCATGACCCGATCGGTCAGCTGCTGGGCTTCCGCGAACTGTCCCAGATGCAGCTGACTCAAGGCGAGCTGGTAGCCTGCCCACGACGTCGGCGCACGCCTCCACACCTCCGCCGCGGCGGTGACGGCGCGGCGCCAGTCCCCCTCCAGATAGTGTGTATAGGCGATGTGCGTCAACGCAAAGAAGTCGCCGGGATCGATCGCGAGACTGCGCACGCACAACATTCGAGCCTCGGCCGTCAGGCCGATGTGAAACGCGATGAGTCCCATCGTCGTCCATCCCTGCCCGAGGTTGGGCTGTCCGGCCAGAGCGGCCCCGGCTTCGCGCATCGCCATCTCGTGGTTGAATCCAGCCTTCGGCGTCCAGGCCAGACGGGCTCGAACCAGGCGCGCCTCGGATAAATGCGGATCGATCGATAACGCCTTTTCGCACATCAACTGCGCGCGGTCGTAGTAGTCCGACTCCGGCAGGTAAGTAAAAGCGATGTTCAGGAAGGCATGTGCAAGCCCCGCGTAGGCGGGCGCAAACGTCGGATCGATTTCAATCGCTCGTTGGAAGGCGTCGATCGCTTCGTTCAACCGCTCGAGGGACTCGTGCAGGGCCGCGACGCGCCCGCGCATATATTCGTGCTGCGCGGGGCTCGCCGCGTGAACGGCCTGGTGCAACCGATCCTCGTCGTGTTTCGTGAGCCGCACCTCGAGCGCCTGAACGATCTGGCGCGATACTTCGTCCTGCAGCGCGAACACATCGTCGAGCGACTTGTCGATCTTCGTCCCCCAGAGCGGCTCGCCGCTTTCGGTCGAGACCAGCTGCACGGTGACCCGCACCCTTCCGCCGAGTTCCTGAAAACTGCCGTACACGACGGCATCGACAGACAGCTCGCGCCCCGCCGATACCGCGTCGAGCGAGCGCTCCTGGTAGCTCACGATCGCCGACGTGGGCCGCACCAGGAGCGAACGGACCAGCGCGAGATCCGTGATCGTGGCATCGGCGAGCCCGAGCCCGAGATCGGCACCAGACTGCATCCGGCCGATCGGCTTGAACGGCAGAACGGCGACGCTGCGCGCGGCGCGTCCCGGTTCGATCTCGCCGCGCGACGCCTCGCCAAGCGCGGCCACGAGACTGACAGCCGTTTGAAATCGGGCATCGGGATCTTTCTCGAGCAGCCGGAGGATGGCGCGCTCGAGCGCCCACGGCACCTCCGGTACGAACGCGCGCGGCGGCGCAGGCGCACGCATCAGGATCTCCGACAGCACCGGCGCAGAACTGCCGTCACCAAACGGCAGGCGCCCGGTCGTCATGCGGTACAGCACGACGCCGGCCGCATACAGATCCGATCGCGCGTCCGCCGTCTTTCCGTTCAACACCTCCGGCGCCGTGTAGGCAGGGGTGCCCATGATGGCGTTCCCGGTCAGTGGCGCCGGAACCGCCGTGACCGTGACATCCGCTCTGGACTCCTGGCGGTGCTCGACCCGCGCCAGCCCAAAATCCATCAGTTTCACGTGGCCATCGACCGTGATCATCACGTTGCTGGCCGAGACGTCGCGATGGACGATGCCGCGTGCGTGCGCGGCGGCCAGTGCCTCCGCCATCTCGCGCCCGAGGCGGCAGACCTCGCGCGGCGGAAGCGGCCCCGCCGCCGTACGCTCGAACACGGTCTGACCGCGCACGTACTCCATCACGATCACCGGCTGCCCGTCGTGCTCGAGCACTTCGTATATCGAACAAATGAACGGATGGGAGAGCGCCGCCGCGGCCCGCGCCTCGCGCACGAAGCGGCTGCGCGTCGTCGCATCCAGGTGCTGCGACTGGATGATTTTCAACACGACCAGCCGCTCGAGCGATTCGTCGTGGGCGGTATAGATCTCTCCCATGCCGCCGCGGCCGATGAGCTCCAGGACACGATATTGCGCGACGCGATCGAACGGCATCTATGATCAGTCAGTCAACGCCGCGGCGAGCAGCGGAATCATGATCTCGTGGTGGCCGACGAGCGAGTACCCCTTCCCAATCCCGGCCACCGGCCGCGACACGACGTTCGTCTGCGGTCGATAGAGACGCGTGAAATCGAGATTCACCGTCGTCAAGCCGTCGAGCGACGTGCCGCGGTTGCGCGCGAGGGCGACCGCCTTGAGAAACACTTCGGGCAGCACGACCGCGGAACCGCAATTGAGGAATACGCCGCCGGCCAGCCGCGCGACGTTCGACACGAAGTAGCGGAAGTCGCGCAGGCTTCCTTCGCCGAGCGCCGCGCCGGATGCCGCTGGATGCATGTGAATGATGTCGGTGCCGATCGCCACGTGCACCGTCACCGGGATCTCGAGCCGGGCGGCGGCCGCGAGGATGCTGAGCGACTCGTGCTGCGGCTTCATCTCGCGCAGGCGTTTGCCGACCCCCTGACCGAGGCCGAGCCCGGCGGTCACGCCGTCATTGATGGCCGCATTCAACAGTCGGCCGGTCTCCTCCGCCATGCCGAAGCGGCCCGGTCCGAGCGCTTCATCGACGTCCTCCGAGGTCGCGCCGGAGAGCGCGATCTCGAAATCATGGATGACCCCTGCGCCATTGGTTGCCAGCGCGGAGACGAAACCGCGCTCCATCAGATCCACGATCACGGGCCCGAGCCCCGTCTTGATCACGTGCGCGCCGAGGCCCCACACGACGCCGCGATCGCCCGATCGCGCCGTTCTGATGGCGGCGACGACCGCCTTGAAATCGCGCGCGGCCAGAATGTCCGGCAACGCCTCGAGGAACGGCTTCAACGACGCGCCGCGGAATGGCTTCGCGAAATCCGCGGCGTTCGCCTTACTCGCCCGGGAGCCGAGCGGGTAGGTGCGAACGGCGGACAGATCGAATTCTTCGTAGCGGAATTTCACGACCTGAGAATAGCGCAGTGTTGAACTGAGAGGACACGGAGGGCACGAAGGGGCGGTCCGGCCACTCCGTGCCCTTCGTGGCCTCTTAGTTATCCTCTCCGTTACGCGATCAGCATCGCGTCGCCGTAACTGTAGAACCGGTATCGCTGAGCGACGGCCTCGCGGTACGCCGCGAGCACCCGCTCGCGCCCCGCAAACGCGGCGACCAGCATCAGCAGCGACGAGCCTGGCAGATGGAAATTGGTGAGCAGCCCGTCGATGACGCGGAACTCGTGGCCGGGATAGATAAAGAGCGATGCGGTCGCGGCCCCTGCGGTGACGCAACCATCGCCGCGTGCCGCCGCATCCTCGAGCGCTCTCGTCGTGGTGGTACCGACCGCGATCACGCGGCGACCGTCGCGACGCGCCCCGGCGATCGCGGCCGCGGCGTCCTTTGAAATGTCGTAGCGCTCCGGATCCACGACGTGGTCCTCGACACGGCCGGCGCGCACAGGTTTGAACGTCCCGTAGCCGACGTGCAGTGTGATCTCCGCTCGTTCGACGCCGCGCGCCAAAAGCGCAGCGATGAGCGCATCATCGAAGTGCAGCCCCGCGGTCGGCGCGGCGACCGATCCACGCACTCGTGCATATACGGTCTGGTAGCGTTCGCGATCCGCCACGGTGTCGCCGCGTTTGATATAGGGCGGTAGCGGAATGTGCCCGAGCGCATCGATCAACCGATCGACATCCCGTCCTGCTTCCGCCCAGAGGCGAATCGTGCGACGGCCGTAGAAGTGGCGGTCGATTACTTCGCCCATCAGGACGCCAGGATCGCCTTCGAATCGCACCAGCGCGCCGGGCTTCAGCTTCTGTCCGGGATGCACGAGCGCCTGCGCGAATCTCGATTCGCCGTCGCCTGAGCTCGGAGCTTCCAGCAAGAGACACTCCACGGCTCCTCCGCTCGGCACACGATGGCCGAGCAGGCGCGCCGCGAACACGCGTGTGTTATTGACGACGAGCAAATCTCCGGCACGAAGGACGTTCGGCAAATCAGCGATGTGCGTGTGGCGGATGCCGCCGCTCTCGCGATCGAGGACGAGCAGCCGCGACGTTCCCCGCGGCGCGGCCTCCTGTGCGATCAGCTCGTCAGGAAGATCGAACTCGAAGTCGGCGACATCCATGCCGCAGATCGTAGTGCGGTACAATCGCGCAGCAAACCGCATGGACACTCACGCCAAGGAAGAAGCCGCCGGCCAGGAACCGGACGTCATCACGACGCCGGTCGACGTCCGCAGCGTGGCCCTCACGGTCATTGCCGTCGTTGCGGCCGTGTACCTCCTGCAGTACGCGCAGTCGGTGCTTATTCCGGTGGTCCTCGGCACCCTGATCAGCTACGCCCTCGAACCCATCGTCTTGGTGCTCCACCGGATCCGGATTCCGCGCGCGCTCGGCGCCGGCGTTGCGGTGGCGCTGCTCGTCGGCGCGATCGGAACCGGGCTCTACACGCTCAGTGATGAGGCCATGTCGGTGGTGAACAGTGTCCCGCAAGCGGCGCAGCGGATTCGCGATCGCATTCGCACGCACCAGCGCTCGACATCCGGCGGCGCACTCGCCAAAGTGCAGCAGGCTGCCACCGAGATCGATCGCGCCGCGCAGGAGGCCGCCACTACGCCCGGAGCGACGACGCCGCCGCCCGCCCCACGGGGCGTTCAGAAAGTGGAGGTCGTCGAGCCGGCCTTTCGTGCCTCCGATTACGTCTGGTCGGGCGGCGTCGGCTTGTTGAACTTCGCGGCGCAGCTGCTCATCGTCTTTTTCCTGGTGTACTTCTTCCTGGTCACGGGAGATCTGTATAAGCGCAAGTTCGTCAAGATCGCGGGACCGACGCTCTCGCAGAAGAAAATCACCGTCCAGATTCTCGATGAGATCAACCAGCAGATCGCCACCTTCATGCGGGTTCAGGTGATGACCAGCCTCATCGTCGCCGCCGTCACCGGCGCCGCCCTGTGGTGGTTCGGCCTCGACCACTTCGTCCTGTGGGGATTGCTCGCGGGCATTTTCAACTCGATTCCGTATCTCGGACCCGTCATCGTGACCGCCGGCCTCGGGGTCGTCGCGTTCCTGCAGTTCGACGACGTGTGGCGAACCGCGATCGTGTGCGCGTCCGCGTTCGCGATTACCAGCCTCGAGGGGTTTCTCTTGACGCCGATGCTGATCGGCCGCGCGGCGCAGATGAATCCGGTCGCGATCTTCGTCGGACTGATGTTCTGGAGCTGGATCTGGGGACTGTGGGGCACGGTCCTCGCCGTCCCGATGCTGATGATGTTCAAGGCAGTCTGCGATCACGTCGAGGACCTGCAGCCGCTCGGTGAACTGCTCGGAGAGTAAGGTCACCCAATCCCTCATCCCTAATCGCGAATCCCTAATCACTTCGCCAAAGATCATGTGAATCGAGAGATCCCGCGATTCAGGATGAGGGATTACAGATGAGGGATGAGGGATTCAAAAAAGCGATACGTGCGAGAGCAGCCAGGCCACGAGGAGGATCGGAACCACCGTCACCACCGCCAGCAAGCCGATCACAATCGAGACGAACCACCAGTCTGCCGCGCTTGCCCTCGAGCCGGGATGGGCATAGCGCTCCAGCAGCGCGAGGTTCTTCACGTTCGCCTTCCATCCGAAATCGAACAGGTCGCCGACGACTGGGACGACTCCGATTGCGAGATCGAGGGCGGCATTCATCACCATGCGCAGCTGGACGACGCGCGGGATCTTCATCCGCACGGCATGAAGGAGCAGCAGGCCGGCGAAGAATGGCGTCGTGAGATCGCCGAGCCAGGGAATCAGGCCAAGGATCGGATCGAGGCCGAAGGTCATCTGGGTGCCGGGCACACGGAAGGCGCTGTCGAGCAGGACGCTCCACTTGCGCAAGGCGGCGAGCGTCCGGGCGTCGGATTCGCGGATGGTCATTTTTTGAATCGTCGGGGTCCCCTGCACCCCGACTGGCTCACTTCGTTCCGCTCGCGCTTCGTCGCTCGCGCCACTCCGTTCGCGGCTGAATCGTCCAGATCCTCTGTCAGCCCGACGGGCCCGCTCTCTCAGCCCGACGGGCCCGCCCGTTCCCGCTCGCGCCCGGCCGAGTTTGATTGCAACCGCTCCCGCGAACGTGCTACCTAAATCCTTCTGTGTCTACGACGAACATGCGCGTCTGGCCGGGGACTCCGTACCCGCTGGGCGCTACCTGGGACGGTGTCGGAGTCAACTTCGCAATTTTCTCGGAACACGGCACCCGCGTCGAGCTCTGCCTGTTCGACTCGGTCGAGGCGGAGCTCGAATCGGTCACGATTCCGCTGCCAGAGCACACCGACATGGTCTGGCACGGCTACCTTCCGGATGTGCGGCCCGGTCAGCTCTACGGCTACCGCGTCCACGGGCCCTTCACGCCACACATGGGCTACCGGTTCAACCCGCACAAGCTCGTCATGGATCCATACGCGAAAGTCGTGGGTCGCACCGTGCGGTGGCACGAATCGCTGTTCGGTTTCACGTTCGGGTCGGAGGACATCACCTTCGACGATCGCGACAGCGCACCGTATGCGCCGCTCGCGGCGGTGATCGATAACGCGTTTACCTGGGGGGACGACCGTCCGTTGCGCACGCCGTGGCACGAAACGCTCATCTACGAGATGCACGTCAAGGGGTTCACGAAACTGAACCCGTACATCTCGGAAACGCTGCGAGGCACGTATCTCGGCCTCGCGTCCGAGCCGGCCATTCGCCATCTCACGTCGCTGGGCGTCACGGCGGTGGAGCTGATGCCGGTGCACCACCATGTCGACGACTGGCACCTGGTGCGGCGCGGCTTGAACAACTACTGGGGCTATAACACGCTGTCGTATTTCGCGCCTGACGTGCGCTACGCCTCGTCGACGTCGCCGCAGGATGCCGTGCGCGAATTCAAGATGATGGTGCGCGCGCTGCACGCGGCCAATCTCGAAGTGATCCTCGACGTCGTCTACAACCACACCGCCGAAGGCAATCACTTCGGGCCGACGCTCTCGCTGCGCGGCATCGATAACACCTCGTACTACCGCCTGCTGCCGAACGAACCGCGTTTCTACCAGGACTTCACCGGCTGCGGCAATACGCTGAACATGCGCAGCCCGCGCGTGCTTCAGCTCATCATGGACAGCCTGCGCTACTGGGTGAAGGAGATGCACGTCGACGGGTTCCGGTTCGATCTGGCGAGTGCACTGGCTCGTGAGTTGCATGCCGTCGACAAGCTGGGTGCGTTCTTTGACATCATCCACCAGGATCCCGTGCTTTCGCAGGTGAAGCTGATTGCCGAGCCGTGGGATCTCGGTGAAGGCGGATATCAGGTCGGGAACTTTCCGACGAAGTGGACGGAATGGAACGGGAAGTACCGCGACGCAGTGCGCCGATTCTGGCGCGGCGACGGCGGCGTGGTCTCGGAGCTGGCGACGCGCCTCTCGGGCAGCAGCGATCTCTACGAGCAGAGCGGACGACGGCCGTACGCGAGCATCAACTTCATTACGGCGCACGACGGGTTCACGCTTGCGGATCTCGTCAGCTACAACACCAAGCACAACGAAGCCAACGGCGAACAGAACGCCGACGGCGAAAACCACAATCTGAGCTGGAACTGCGGCGTCGAGGGGCCGACGACCGATCGCCGCGTCCTCGAATTGCGCGAGCGTCAGCGGCGAAACCAGATCGCGACGCTGTTGCTGTCCGTCGGCGTGCCGATGATCAGCGGCGGCGACGAGCTTGGCCGTACGCAGGGAGGGAACAACAACGCGTACTGCCAGGACAACGAGATCAGCTGGACGTGCTGGGAAAACACCGCGGAACGACGCGACTTCCTGGATTTCACGCGGCGGCTGATCCGGATCTGGAAGGATCACCCGGTGCTGCGCCGCCGCAAGTTCTTCCAGGGGCGGCGCATTCGCGGCGCCGACGTCCTGGATATCGCCTGGCTCGATCCGTCGGGACACGAAATGACCGACGACACGTGGGGCTCGCCGGATGTGCGTAGCCTCGGCGTCCGACTGAACGGCGACGCGATCGACGAAGTCGACGAACGCGGTGCGCGGATTATCGGCGACACGCTGCTGCTCCTGCTCAACGCCGCCGACCAGCCGATCGTGTTCACGCTGCCGATGACGGCACCGGAAGAGCGATGGGAAACGCTGATCGACACTGCCGATCCCTGGGCGCCCTCGCGGCGGCTTCGCGCCGGCGGACGCTACGAGCTGCTACCGCAATCGATGGCGGTGCTGAAGCTGAATTGCCGGCGCGAGGATCTCAGGCGCGCGGAAGACTGGGGACCGATGGGGGTCTACTGAGAATGATGAATGATGAATGATGAATGCTGAATGCTGAATGCTGAATGCTGAAATGATGAATGCTGAATGACATGGCCAAGCGGGCCGCCAAGCCGAAGCGTCGCAGTGCCCCGGCGCCGGCGCCAACTCCATCCCTCGATCCATCGCTGCAGCGGCGTGTCGTCGTCGAAAACGTCCGGCCGCAGGTCGATTGCGGCCGATTCCCGGTCAAGCGGACCGCCGGCGAAACGGTGACCGTCACGGCCGACATCCACGCGGACGGGCACGACGTGCTTGCCGCGGTGCTCCTCTACCGGAGGGCAGGCGACGCGGCCTGGTCGGAGCTCCCGATGCGCATCGTCGAGAACGATCGCTGGGAAGGCACGTTCACGGTCGAGGCGCTCGGGCGTTATGAGTACACCATCGAAGGGTGGGTCGATCGGTTCGCGAGCTGGCGCCACGAGCTGTCGAAGAAAGTCGGCGCCGGCCAGGACGTCTCGGCCGAACTGCTCGAAGGCGCGGCGATCGTCGAGAGTTCGTCGGCCGAGAAGGCGAGCGTGCTCGCCGACGCCAACATCCCGGTCGACGCGCGTGTGGCGGAGGCGCTGCGCGAGGAGCTCAGCGCGGTGATGTCCGGGCAGACGGACCGGAGCCGCGCGACGCGATTCGATCGCGTGTTCGAAGTCACCGTGGACCGCGAGCGCGCGCGCTTCGGCGCGTGGTACGAGATGTTCCCGCGTTCCACCGGTGCCGATCCCTCGCGCAGCGCGACGTTCGACGAGGCGCAGGCGATGCTGCCTTACGTCGCGTCGATGGGGTTCGACGTGCTGTACTTGCCGCCGATCCATCCAATCGGGCGCGCGTTCCGCAAGGGACCGAACAACTCGTTGACGCCTGGACCGGATGATCCTGGAAGTCCCTGGGCGATCGGATCCGAAGAAGGCGGCCACACCGCGATAGAGCCCGGACTCGGCACGATCGAGGACTTCGATCGGTTCGTTGCCGCCGCCGCGCATCACGGGCTGGAGGTCGCTCTCGACATCGCCTTCCAGGCCTCGCCGGATCACCCGTACGTGCGCGAGCATCCGGAGTGGTTCCGCCGCCGGCCGGACGGCACGATCAAGTACGCGGAGAACCCGCCGAAGAAGTATCAGGACATTTACCCGATCAACTTCGAGTCGGAGGACTGGCAGGCGCTCTGGCAGGAACTGAAGGACGTGTTCGAGTTCTGGATCGCGCACCGGGTCACGATCTTTCGCGTCGACAACCCGCACACCAAGCCGTTCCGCTTCTGGGAATGGGCGCTCGGCGAGCTGAAACGGGAGCACCCGGAGGCCATTTTCCTGTCCGAGGCGTTCACCCGACCGAAAGTGATGCGCTATCTCGCGAAGTGCGGATTCTCACAGTCGTACTCCTACTTCACGTGGCGCAATACGAAAGCGGAGCTGACGGACTACTTCACCGAGCTGGCGCAGACGGACGTGCGCGAGTACATGCGCCCGAACCTGTTTGCGAATACTCCCGACATCCTGCACGCGTACCTGCAGCGCGGAGGCCGTCCTGCGTTCCAGGTGCGGCTGGTGCTCGCGGCAACGCTGGGCGCGTCGTACGGCATCTACAGCGGATTCGAGCTCGCGGAAAACGTGCCGGTACGCGACGGCAGCGAGGAATATCTGGATTCGGAGAAGTATCAGATCCGCCACCGCGATTATCGGCAGGCGGGCAGCCTCGCCGAGATGATCGGGCGGATCAATGGCATCCGCCGCGATCATCCGGCCCTGCAGCACGACTGGGGTCTCACGTTTCACCAGACCGACAACCCCGAGATCCTTGCCTACACGAAGCGGTCGACCGACGGCCGCGACACTGTGATGGTCATCGTGAACCTCGATCCGTTCAACATGCAGCACGGGTTCGTGCAGCTGCCGCTGGCCGACTGGGGCGTGTCGCCATTCGAATCCGTCGAAGTGCTCGACATGCTCTCCGGCGAACGTTACTTCTGGCGCGGCGAGTGGAACTACGTCCGCCTCGATCCGCAATCGCGCGTCGCGCACGTTCTCAATGTTGAATTGCCATAATTGCCAGAATTGCCAAAATCGCCGGAATCAGGAGGCAACGGAGCAATTCAACGATTAATTATGGCAATTATGGCAATTGTGGCAATTTCGGCGATTCAGTGAAAATGTCCACCGACTCTCTCTGGTACAAAGACGCCGTCATCTACCAGGCGCACGTGCGCGCGTTTCTCGACAGCAACAACGATGGCATCGGCGACTTCCCGGGCCTGACGCAGAAGCTCGAATACCTGCAGGGACTCGGCATCAACACGCTCTGGCTGCTGCCGTTCTACCCGTCGCCGCTGCGAGACGACGGGTACGACATTGCGGACTACGAGAACATCCATCCCAACTACGGCACGCTGGCTGATTTCGATCGGTTCATCGCGGAGGCGCACCGGCGCGACATCCGGGTCATCACCGAGCTGGTCATCAACCACACGTCGGATCAGCACCCGTGGTTCCAGGCGGCGCGGCGGGCGCCGGCCGGTTCGCCCGAACGTAACTTCTACGTGTGGAGCGACACGAACCAGAAATATCAAGGCGTTCGCATCATTTTCACCGACACCGAGACGTCGAACTGGAGCTGGGACGACACCGCGAAGGCGTATTACTGGCACCGCTTCTTTCATCACCAGCCGGATCTCAACTTCGACAGTCCCGCCGTCCTCGACGCCGTGCTGCGCGTCATGTATTTCTGGCTGGATCGCGGCGTCGACGGCCTGCGGCTGGATGCGGTGCCATATCTGATCGAGCGCGAAGGCACGATCTGCGAGAACCTCCCCGAAACGCACGACATCCTGAAGAGAATCCGCGCCGCGCTGGACGCGCGCTACAGCGATCGCATGCTGCTCGCGGAAGCGAACCAATGGCCTGCCGACGTGCGGCCGTACTTCGGCGACGGCGACGAATGCCACATGGCGTTCCATTTTCCGCTGATGCCGCGCATGTTCATGGCCATCCGGCAGGAGGACCGTCATCCGATTACCGAGATCCTGCGGCAGACGCCCGACATCCCCGAGAACTGCCAGTGGGCGATGTTCCTGCGCAACCACGACGAGCTCACGCTCGAGATGGTGACCGATGAGGAGCGGGACTACATGTACCAGGCGTACGCGGCCGATCCGCAGATGCGGATCAACGTCGGCATCCGCCGCCGCCTCGCGCCGCTGCTCGAGAACAGCCGCCGCCGGGTGGAGCTGATGAACGCGCTGCTGTTCTCCATGCCGGGGACGCCGGTCGTGTACTACGGCGATGAACTCGCAATGGGGGACAACGTCTACCTCGGCGATCGCAACGGCGTCCGCACGCCGATGCAGTGGACGGGCGATCGCAACGGCGGCTTCTCCCGTGCCGATCCCGCGCGTCTCTACGCACTACCGATCATGGACCCGGTCTACGGCTACCAGGCCATCAACGTCGAGGCGCAGGAGCGTGCCCCCTTCTCGCTGCTGAACTGGATGAAGCGGATGATCGGCCTCCGGAAGCAGTCCCAGGTGTTCGGCCGTGGCACGATCGAGTTCATCCCGGCCCAGAACCGCAAAGTGTTGTCCTACGTGCGCCGTTACGAGGACGAGATCATTCTCTGCGTCGCCAACCTTTCACGGACCGTGCAGCCCGTGGAGCTCGACCTGTCGCGCTTCAAGGGCCTGACGCCGGTGGAAATGCTCGGGCTGACGGAATTTCCGCGGATCGGCGAGCTGCCGTACTTTCTCACGCTCGGCCCGTACGCGTTCTACTGGTTCCGCGTGCAGCAGGCTCCCGCCGCCATGAGCCCGCGCGGCGTACAGGAGGCGCCTGCGGACGTCTCGGAAGTGCCCGCGCTGCTCGTCGGCGCCGCATGGGAAACGCTGCTCGAAGGCAACGTGCGCATCCTCATCGAGCGCGACCTTCTGATGCCGTTCCTGCAACGCCAGCGCTGGTTCGGAGGGAAGGCGCGGCCGATGCGCCAGGCCCGCTTTGCCGACTGGGGCATGCTGCGGCGCACTCCGCAGCCGCTGTTTCTCACGATTGTCGACGTCGAGTACATCGACGGTGCACGCGAACAGTACTTCCTCCCGCTCACTGTCTGCACGCGCGGGGACGCGACCGCGCTCGAGGAGCAGTCGTCGCACGCGATCCTGGCGAACATCACCGGCGCGAAGAAGGGATATCTCTTCGATGCCTGGCTCGACGATCGTTTTGCACGCACCCTGCTCGATGCGCTCGAGCGCGACGAGCAGATCTCGACCAAGCGTGGGACGATTCGTGCGACGAAGACGACCGCGTTCGCAGGTATTCACGCCGGCACGGGGAGCGACGTGCCGGTGCGGCGGACGGCCGCAGACCAGAGCAATACGTCGATCGTCTATGGCCACCAATTGATTCTGAAATTGTTCCGACGCCTGCAGCCCGGCATCAATCCCGACCTGGAGATCGGCCGCCACCTGACGGAGCGGGCGCGCTTCACTCGAGTGCCGGCCGTCCTGGGCGCGTTCGAATATACCGGCCTCGGAGAGGAGCTCACGACGGTCGGCATGATGCAGCAACTCGTGCCGAGCCAGGGGGACGGCTGGTCGCACGCGTTGAACGAAGTCGGGCGGTTCTACCACGAGGTCGGTGGAGAGACCGCGCCGAGCGTCCGACTGCCCGCGACGTTCAGCGAGTTGATTGCAGCGCAGCCGCCCGGCGCAATCGCGCAGGCCATCGGCGGTTATCTCGACAACGCCGCAACCCTGGGCCGGCGCACCGCGGAGATGCACCTCGCGCTCGCGTCGGATTCGACGCAGGCGGCATTCGCGCCGGAACCGCTCGAGAAGGCAGACCTGGAATACGTCGCCGCGGATGCGATCGGTCAGGCGCAGGAGGCGCTGCAATCGCTCTCGACGATGGGCGATCGCCTCGCGGCCGACGTGCGTCGCGCCGCGAGCCGGCTTCTGGATGGACGCAATGCGCTGCTCCAACGGATCCGTTCCGCGGTGGGCCTGGAACTCCTCGCCGCGAAGATTCGGATTCACGGCGATTATCACCTCGGGCAGGTGCTCTGGTCGGAGCAGGACTTCTACCTGCTCGACTTCGAGGGGGAGCCCGCCCGATCGATTGCCGAGCGCCGCCGCAAACAGTCGCCGCTGAAAGACGTCGCCGGAATGGTCCGATCGTTCGGCTACGCCGCCTACGCCGGCCTGTTTGCGCTGACCGCATCGCGCCAGTCGGACCTCGAGCGGATGGAACCGTGGGCACGCATCTGGCAAACCTGGACGACGGGCGCATTCCTGAAGGGATACTTCGCGGCGACCGCGGGGGCGCTCTTCATACCCGCCGTGGCGTCGCAGCGCGATGCGCTGCTGCAATTGTTCGTCGTCGACAAGGCGCTCTACGAGCTCAATTACGAGTTGAACAACCGCCCGGACTGGGTGCGCATCCCGCTGTATGGGATCGTCGATCTTCTGGGGTCATCGGACCGCGGTCAAGTGAATGAGAGACTAGGGATTCCGACGTAGTGATCAGCGATTTGCACCGCCCCCGATACGTGCCCGCGAGCACGTACCGCCTTCAGATACATCACGCGTTTCCGCTGACGGCGGCGCGGGACATCGTTCCCTACCTGGCGCGGCTTGGCGCGGCCGCGTGCTACACCTCGCCCTACTTCACGGCGTCGCCGGGCAGCACCCACGGCTACGACGTCTGCAACCACAACGAGATCAATCCGGAAGTCGGCGGCGCCGGGGCGCATGATGCGTTCATCGGCGCGCTCGCCGCCCACGGGATGGGCCACGTCGTGGACTTCGTGCCGAACCACATGGGCATCGGAACCGGCACGAACGCGTGGTGGAACGACGTCCTGGAGAACGGGCCGAGCGCGGCGGCGGCGATCTTTTTCGATGTGGACTGGCGTCCTATCAAGGAGGAGCTCCACGCCAAGCTGCTGCTCCCGATTCTTGGCGATCAGTACGGCCATGTGCTCGAACGCGGCGAGCTGCAACTCGCGTTCACCGGCAGCACGCTCGCGCTGCGCTATTTCAAGCAGGAGCTTCCTTTCAATCCGCGCCAGGCGGCGCGCGTCTACGCCGCGGCGGTCGAGCCGTTGCGCGCGGCGCTCGGCGAAAGCCATCCACGGCTGAACGAGTTTCTGAGCATCATCACATCGCTCGAGAACCTGCCCGCGTACGCGGAAACCAGCCCCGAGCGGAAGGCGGAACGCCAGCGCGAAAAGGAAGTGGCGCGGGCGCGGCTGGAACGGCTCGTCGGCGAGGAGCCGCTCGTCGCTGACGCCATCCGGGAGGCGATCAAGACGTTCAACGGCACGCCCGGAGACCCCTCGAGCTTCGACGCGCTGCACGAGTTGCTGGAGGCGCAGGCCTACCGGCTCTCGTACTGGCGCACCGCCTCGCACGAGATCAACTACCGTCGATTCTTCGATGTCAACACGCTGGCCGGGATTCGCGTCGAGCACCAGGAGGTGTTCGATGCCACGCACCAGCTGCTCGGCGAATTGATCCGGGATGGGAAGGTGCAGGCCGTCAGGATCGATCACCCGGACGGGCTGTTCGATCCGGCGCGCTATTTCGTGATGCTCCAGGAACTCGCGGCGCGGTCGCTCGGCCGGCCGACGGATCCCCCCGAGCGGCCGCTGTACGTCGTCGCCGAAAAGATCCTCTCGGCCGGCGAGCGTCTGCCGCGCCACTGGGCTGTGCATGGGACGACCGGCTACAACTTCCTCAACGATCTGAACGGGATCTTCATCGACAGCTCCCAGGCCAGGAAGACGCGCCGCGTCTACGCAAAGCTGACCGGGCGGAGCGAACCGTTCGACGACGTGCTGTATGCGAGCAAGCGGTTGATCATGACCACGGCGATGGCGAGCGAGCTGAACGTGCTGGCGCAGATCCTCGATCGCATCGGCGAGAGCAACCGCAAGTCACGGGACTTCACGCTGGAGTCGCTGCGCGACGTCATCACCGAAGTCGTCGCCTGTTTCCCGGTGTATCGCACCTACGTCGACGAAACTGGGTGGACCAGGGAGGATCGAGCGGTCGTCGCCCGCGCGATCGCGCGCGCGCGGCGCCGCAATCCGGCGATGGAATCGACGCTGTTCGATTTCTTCCGCGAGGTGGTACTCCCGCGCGATACGCACGACGACAAGGAGCACACGCCGCCCGGGCAGGAACGGCGCGTCGGCTATCCCCCCGCCGACGAGCACGAGGCGCGGGCGCGGCTCCGCTTCGCGATGAAACTGCAGCAGTACACCGGTCCGGTGCAGGCGAAGGGTCTGGAAGACACCGCCTTCTACCGCTACAACGTCCTGCTGTCGATCAATGAAGTCGGCGGCGACCCCTCGACGTTCGGCCGCTCGGTCGAGGAGTTCCACGCGATCAACGCGGCGCGCGCGGCCGAATGGCCCTTCGAGATGCTCGCCACGGCGACGCACGACACCAAGCTGGGGGAAGACGTCCGCGCGCGAATCAACGTGCTGTCGGAAATACCCGACGAATGGGGCCGCGAAGTGGCGAAGTGGATGCGGATCAACCGGCCGCACCGGTCGCTGGTGGACGGCGAGCCGGCGCCCGATCGTGTCGATGAATATCGCTTCTACCAGGCGCTCGTCGGCGTGTGGCCGGTGGACCTGCCGCCGAATACCACCGAGGCGCCGCCGCATGTGATCGATCGGCTGACGGAGTACATGATCAAGGCGGTAAAGGAGGCCAAGGTCCACACCAGCTGGCTGACGCCGAACGAACCGTATGAAGCGGCGCTGAGGGCGTTCGTCGTACGTTGTCTGTCAGGCCCATCCGGCACTCGCCTGCTCGCGGCGCTGCTGCGGTTCCAGCAGAAGATCGCATCGCTCGGCATGATCAACTCGCTCGCGCAGCTCACGCTGAAGATCGGCGCGCCGGGGGTGCCTGATTTCTATCAAGGCACCGATCTGTGGCAGCTCAGCCTCGTCGATCCCGACAATCGTCTTCCGGTCGACTTCGCGCTGCGGGCGCGGCTGCTCGACGACGTGGACGCCGTGCTCGCGAAGGGGACGACAGAGCGCCGGGAGGCCATCGCCGGGTGGCTGCGCAACTGGTGCGACGGCCGGGTCAAGCTGCTCGTCACGGCCGCCGGGCTGCGGCTGCGCCGGGAGCTGCCGGAGCTGTTCCTCGCCGGCGGTTACTTGCCAATACCGACGGAAGTCTCGGTCGCCGCGGGTGCGGTCGCGTTCGCGCGCACGTCAGGAGATGACGCGGTGATCTTCGCGGCGCCGCGGCTCTGCGCGCGCATCGTAACTCCCGAACATCGCGTGCCGCTCGGCGGCGAGGCCTGGAAGACCTCACGCCTGCTGCTGCCGCCCGGACTGCGCGAACGCGTGTTTCGAAACGTCGTGACCGGTGCCGAGGTCAGGCCAACCAAGGCCGCCGAGAGCGCGTTCATTTTTCTGGGGGAGCTGTTCGAGGCATTGCCCCTGGCGATCCTGCGGGCGACCTGAATTGCCGATCAAAGGTACTTCTTCAAGTTGACGCGACCGCTTTTCTGCAGCAGCGGTTTCCACAGATCCCCGACCTTGGCAATCCGCGCGCGCACGTTATCCATTCGGAAGTCCTCGATCCGCACGCCCTGGTCGATCTCCTTCCACGTCACCGGCGTCGAGACCGGCGCGCGCGGCCGCGGACGCACCGAGTAGATCGAGGCGAGCGTCCGGCCCCACGCGTTCTGGTTGTAATCGACCAGCACCCGGCCGCGCGGGCGCTTGGCGACGCGATATTCCGCGGTCATCAGCGCGGGATGGCGCGACGCCAGCTCCACCGCCAGCGCCTTGGCAAAGGTCCAGACGTCCTTCTGCACCGGCCCGCGCACAATCGGCACGTACACGTGCAACCCCCGGGAGCCGGTCGTCTTCACGAGCCGCGGCATCTCGAGCGCTTCGAGCGCGTCGCGGACGATCTGGCCGCACTCGCGCACGCGGTCCCACGTCGCCCCGACCCCGGGATCCAGGTCGAAGTGCAGGTAATCCGGCCGATCGACGTCGTCACACGTCGCGTACCACTGGTTCAGATCGATGCAACCGAGATTGATCACCCACAGCAGCGAGGCGACATCGTCGATGACCGGAAAATCGATGATGTTGCCCGAGTCGTGCTCGATCCGGCAGGTGCGAATCCAGTCCGGCCGCGGCGCCGGTGCACGCTTCATGAAGAAGAACTCGCCCGCGGCGCCATGCGGGTAGCGCTTCATCACCATGGCGCGATCGCGGATGTGCGGCAGCAGCACCGGCGCGACGTCGACGTAGTACTGGATCAGATCACCTTTCGTGATTTTTTCTTCCGGCCAGAAAAGCTTGTCGAGGTTCGTGAGGCGAACCTCCTTGCCGGCGACTTTGACGGTGGCATTGCCCGCTGGCGGGATGGTCAATCGAGCGGCTGGCACTTCAGCATTCTATGCAACGGCATTCACCGAAAGGATGGGCCTACCGCTTCTTCCAGACGGTCATGATTCCGCGAATCGGCGCGAGCTTCGGGGGCCGGGGACCGTGGCGAACCGCCCCCTTGACCGGCACGTAGGTCAGTTCCTCCCCCGCGCGGACCGAGCGCAGCAGGAGACCGCCGCGGCTCATGTCGCCTCGGCCCACGAACTCGATCGGGAACAGCAGCCGGTCGGCGAAGACGTCGAGCAGGATGTCGACGTATTTTGCCGACGCGATGCTCCCGAGGAGAACGATTTCGCAGTCGGTACCGATCTCTTCGTTCAGCGCCCTCGCGCTTCTCAGCAGTGGGTCGCGATAACGCGGATCGTTGGCGGCGATGTCGACCTGGCCAAACGCCCGCAACGCCTCGAGAGTGATGGCGGTCTCCACCGGACGGAGACCCGCCGACGGAGTGATCACGAGCGCGCCGCTGCCGGTCAGGGGCGCGCCGGGCTCGGGTGGCCGCGCGAACTCGAGCGCGTAGGCCAGTTTCCCCTTGAAATAAAGCCCGCTGATGAATGCGAAGACCTCGCCGATCGCAACGCCCTCACCGGACCGCAGGCGCACAGCGAGATCGAACTTCGCGCGGTCCGAGAGAATCATCTTGCCGCGTGGGCCGCCGGCGTTGGCCGGCGACAGCAGGAACACGCGCCCGCGATCCCGTTTGCGGCGCCGAGTCACGCTTCCACTTTAAGCCTTAAGCCTTAAGCCTTGAGCCTTGAGCCCTGAAGCCTTGAAGCCTTGAGCCCTGAGCCCCTAGAACGCCCATCGCAGCAGCACCGCACCAACGGTGAACCCGGCGCCGACCGAGGTCAACAGCACGAGGTTCCCTTTCTTCAGCCGCCCCTCTTGCACGGCGTCGGCGAGCGCCAAAGGAATAGTCGCGGCGGTGGTATTGCCGTAGTTCCCGAGATTGATGACGACTTTCTCCTCCGGCAGTCCGAGCCGCTCGGCGGCGGCGGTGATGATTCGGCGATTCGCCTGGTGCGAGACGAATAGGTCGAGGTCCGTACCCTCGAGGCCGTTGCGCTCGAGCACGCGCCGGCAGATTTCCTCTGTTTTCCTGACCGCGAACTTGAACACCGCTGCGCCGTCCTGTTTGACGTAGTGGAGCCGCTGCTCGACTGTTTCGTGCGACGCGGGGAGGCGGCTGCCCCCGGCCGGCATGCACAGCGCCGGACCGCCGCTTCCGTCGATCTCGTGCGCGAAGTCGATGATGTGTGGTTCGTCATCCGACGCCGCCGACACGACGACCGCCCCCGCTCCGTCGCCGAAGAGGACACACGTCGTCCGATCGGTGTAGTCGATGATGCTCGACATGACGTCCGCTCCGACGGCGAGCGCGTGATCGTGTGCGCCGGTCGCGACCATCTGCATCGCCGTCGTCAGCGCATACGTGAAACCGGAGCACGCGGCGCCGAGATCGAACCCCCAGGCGCGGGTCGCGCCGATTCGATGCTGCAGCATGCAGGCCGTGGAAGGGAAAATGGTATCCGGGGTCGTGGTGCCGACGACGATGAACCCGAGCTGATTCGCGGTGATGCCGGCCTGGCGCAGCGCCGGCATGGTGGCTTCGTACGCCAGATCCGATGTCGCGACGCCCGGGTCGGCGATGTGCCGCTCCCGGATGCCGGTCCGCTGCAGGATCCACTCGTTGTTGGTGTCCACGAGCTTCTCGAGGTCCTCGTTGGTCAACACCTTCGGCGGCACGTAGGTCGACAGTCCGGAGATCTTCACGTGCCTCAACGCCTTCACCACAAGCGGTCCTTTCCCGGGGCGTCCAGCCCGAAATACTCGTAGGCCCTCGCCGTCGCCACGCGTCCGCGCGGCGTCCGGTCGAGAAAGCCGATCTGAATCAGGAAGGGTTCGTAAATGTCCTCGATCGCGTCGCGCTCTTCGCTCATCGCCGCCGCCAAACTGGCGACCCCGACGGGGCCGCCGCTGAACTTGTCGATGATCGTGCGCAACAGGCGGCGATCGATCTCGTCGAATCCATGTTCGTCCACTTCGAGGAGCGACAGCGCACGGTGCGCGACGTCGAGCGTGACGTGCCCCTTCGCCCGGACCTGCGCGTAATCCCGCACCCGGCGCAGCAGGCGGTTCGCGACGCGCGGTGTCCCGCGCGCGCGCTTGGCGATTTCGACGGCGGCCTCCGGATCGACCGGCACGCCGAGAATCCGCGCCGACCGCTGCACGATCTCGCGGATGTCCTGCTCGCCGTAGAAATCGAGCCGGTGCACGATGCCGAACCGCGCGCGCAGCGGCGACGTCAGCAGTCCGGTCCTGGTGGTCGCGCCAATCAGCGTGAACCGCTGCACCGGCACTTTGACCGATCGCGCGCTCGGACCCTGACCGATCATGATGTCCAGCTCGTAGTCCTCCATCGCCGGATACAGGATCTCTTCGATCGCGGGATTCATGCGGTGCACTTCGTCGATGAAGAGCACCTCGCGGTGCTGCAGGTTGGTCAGCATCGCGGCGAGATCGCCCGGTTTCTCGATGACCGGACCTGCGGTGGATCGGATCGGGACGCCGAGCTCGTTGGCAATGATGGTCGCGAGCGTTGTCTTGCCAAGTCCGGGCGGGCCGTACAGGAGCACGTGGTCGAGCGCCTCGCCGCGCTGCTTCGCCGCGGTGATCGACACGTGCAGGTTTTCGCGCACGCGCTCCTGGCCGATGTATTCGTCGAGCGTGCGCGGCCGGAGGCCCGCCTCGTACTGACGCTCCTCCTCGTCGCCCGAGGCGGTTACGATGCGATCGTCCTTCATGTCCTCATCAGCGCGCGCAGCACGTCGCGCAGCGCCTGATCGAACGGCACGTCAGTGGTGTGCTGGAGCGTTTTCTCGATCGCCTTTTCGGCGATCGGACGTTGATACCCAAGATTCATCAGCGCGGAAAGCACATCCTCCCGCAGCTGATCCTCCGGCTTCACCGGTGCCTGCTCCTGGCCGGCAGTCTGCAGCGCCGCCGCCGGCAGGCGGTCCTTCATCTCCAGGCCGATGCGTTCCGCGGTCTTCTTGCCAATCCCGGGAATCGCCGTCAGCCTCGCCACATCCTGCCGTCGAATCGCCTTGATCAATTCCGCCGGCTCGATCCCCGACAGCACCGCGAGCGCGAGCTTCGGACCGATGCCGCTGATCGCGATCAGCCGCTCGAACAGATCCTGCTCGAGCGTGGTCGCGAACCCGTAGAGGGCAATGACGTCTTCACGCACATGCGTGTGAATCCGCAGCGTGACGTCGGCGCCAGGCTCGCCGACGACATAAAACGTCGAGAGCGGCACCTGCACGTCATAACCCACACCCCCGACATCGACAATCAACCGGCTCGGTTTCTTCTCAAGGAGATTGCCGCGCACCAGCGCAATCATGCTGTTGTCAGAATCGCCGGAATTGTCAGCATCGCCGGAATTGCCACAATTGCCATGGCGTTCCCCGAACAATTCCGGCGATGCTGGCAATTCCGGCGATTATGGCAATGCCACGTCACGGACGGAAATCTCTCCACGATCGAAGAGAGGTGTGCGGCTTGTCGATGGCGGATCGTTCGGCGATGATGCCGGTCGCGCTGTGCACGTGGCAAATCGCCACGGCCAGGGCATCCGCCGCGTCGTGCGGCGACGGAACGGCGTCGAGCCCGAGCAGCAGCTTGATCATCTCCTGCACCTGCACTTTCTCGGCGCGTCCGAACCCGACGACCGCGCGTTTGATTTCGGCCGGCGCGTATTCCACCACCGGCACGCCCGCTTCGCACGCCGCGAGCAGGGCGATCCCGCGGGCATGGCCCAACTTCAGCGCGCTGCGTACGTTGCGCGCGTGAAACAGATTCTCGACGGCGACACAGTCCGGTCGATGCCGCGTCAGCAGCGCCGCGAGGCCGAGATGAATGTGCTTGAGCTTTTCCGGGAATGTCGCGCGGGCGGGAGCCGAAATCGTGCCGCAGATCACCAGGCGGTGCCGGCTGCCGAGCGTCTCGATGCAGCCGTATCCGGTTCGGTCGGAGCCGGGATCGATCCCGAAGATCTTCACGCCAACGAGGCCTCGATCTCCTTCTCTTCGATGTCGGCGTTCGACCAGACCTTCTTCGTGTCCTCGTGTTCCTCGAGCGCCTCCATCAGCCTGACCATCTGCTGCGCCTGCTTGCCTTCGAGCTTCACGTAATTCTGCGGCAGCATCGCCACTTCGGCGGCCCCCGGTTCGATGCCGAGCCCCTTCACCGCCTCGAGCACCTTCTGGAACGCCTCCGGTGCCGACACGATTTCCCAGCTGTCGCCGTCGTCGCGCATGTCGTCGGCACCAGCGTCGATCGCCGCCGCCATCAGTGCTTCTTCGTCGGCCTTCGCCTTTTCGACGACGATGTAGCCTTTCTTGTCGAACATCCACGCGACGGCGTTTTCAGCGGCGAGGTTGCCGCCGTGCTTCGAGAAGACGTGCCGGATTTCGCCGACGGTGCGGTTCTTGTTGTCGGTCAGCGTCTCGATGATCACCGCGGCGCCCCCCGGACCGTAGCCTTCGTAATTGATTTCTTCGTACGAGACCCCCGGCAACTCGCCCGTGCCGCGCTGAATGGCACGCTTGATGTTGTCGGCCGGCATGTTGACCGATTTCGCTTCCGCGACGATCGTGCGGAGCCGCGGGTTGCTGTCCGGATCACCGCCGCCGCTCCGTGCGGCCACGGTCAGCTCCTTGATGATGCGCGTGAAAACCTTCCCGCGCTTGGCGTCGGCCGCCCCTTTCTTGTGCTTGATCGTGTGCCACTTGGAATGGCCGGACATGGCAAAAACTCCCGATTTAAAGGAGAAAAAATGACCGTTGATGTTACCACACGCGGGGCTCTACCTTTTACCTTCTACCTTTTACCTTGAAGGCTTCGAGTGCCGCTGGCGCGCGCTGGAACCAGCCCGCCAGCGCCATTTTTGTCACGGTGCCCGTGACCCTGCCGACGCGGTGTTCCAGGTGATCGCCGAGCGCGAAGAGGATGGCATCGCCAGGGCCGGTGTTGGCCACCTCGTGGACAAGCCGGTTCGACGGCTTCTCGCGAATCTGCAGCACGCCCCCGTCGTACGGATCGCCGAGGTTGACGCTCAGCGTCACCATTCGATTGCCGTCCGTGTCGCCATGCCACGTGTCGAAGTGTTCGGGCCGCGGTTCCATGCGGTATACGACCGGCTCGAAACACCCAATCGCCGCACAGCCCGATATGGCGCGAACCACATCGAAGATCCGTCGATCGTTCATCAGCGTCGCGATGATCGCCAGCAACCGGTCATCCGCGAGGCCCAGATCGACCGGCGGCGGCTCGATGCCCGTGTGGGTACGCGGATGGAATGGCGCGGTAGCAAGCTGCGCGCGAAGCCAGGCGAGGAGCCGCTCGTCGAAGAAACGCGGAACGCGGACGCAATGCGACGTCGCGAACGCGCGCGACCATTCGTCAATTTCGGCTTCGTCCGGGACGACGATGCGGCTGATGCCGACCTGCAGCATCAGCGCCGCTCCGCGAGGATGACCCAGACGTCCGCGCGCGGATCCCACGGACCGCCGCGATAGTCGCCGAGCACCGCGGCAATGCGGAACCCCGCGGCCTCCAGCCGGCGCGTCATCTGCGGTACCGAAAGCGTGCGAAAGGTGAGCGAGAAGCGGTGCACGCGCCGCTCACGTCCGCGCCGCTCGATGTACTCCTGATCGAAGATGGTGAGCCCGCGCTTTCGATCCTGACGAACCGACTCGATGAGCGTCAGCCGCGTGCTCCTGCCCTTCGTTCCCGCCAGGCTCCGGCGTCCCTCGTACTCGGACCAACGCGGCAGGTCCGGCACCAGGTCGATACCGAACAACCCTCCGCGTTTCAGCACTCGCCTGACCGACTGGAGCGTCGCCTTGAGGTCGCTCTCGCGGGTGAGCGACTGAAGGATGCCGTAGGGCGCCATCACCAGGCTGAAACCTGGCCGTGTGCGAAACGGCAGAACGCGGATGTCGCCACGCACGAGCGCGGCTCGCCCTGCGAGCCGCGCCCGCCGCAGCCGCTGGCGCCCTCGTGCGAGCATCTCTGCGGACCGATCGACTCCGATCACACGCGCACCCGCGCGTGCCACCGGCACGGCTATGCGCCCCGTGCCGCAGCCGAGCTCGAGGACAGGTCCCTCCTGCGCGATGGCGAGGCGCTGCCAGAAGGCCACGTCGCGTCTCGCGACGGTGCGCGCGTTTTCCCAGTCGTAGAAGGGAGCGTACTCGTCCCAGCCTTGCCAACCTTGCATTGCCATAATTGATGAATCGTCGGAATCGCCGGAATTGATGAATCGCCGGAATCGCCGGTATTGATACGGCAGCTACGAGCCG
This sequence comes from Acidobacteriota bacterium, assembly GCA_046731735.1. Lineage (GTDB taxonomy): Bacteria > Acidobacteriota > Vicinamibacteria > Vicinamibacterales > 2-12-FULL-66-21 > JALZOC01. Next base: position 5,891 of record JBKPLP010000110.1, on the reverse strand, counting down.
GACGTCACGCGATCGACCGCAGACAGCCAACGGGTGTCGTGGCGCAACCCGGCGAGGCGGCGATGGGCCTCCCAATGCATATCGTCGAAGACGCGCGGCCTGAGCGTCGCGATTGCGGTGTCGATGGCCTGATGGCCGAGGAGCTCGAGGCGGATGGAGCGCTCGTAGTGCGCGATGGCGCGCCCGACCTCGCCGGTTGACTCCAGTGATCGCGCGAGACCACGATGCCCGTCGACCAATCCGTCGTCCGATCGCAGCGCGCGCTCGAAGTGGACGATCGCGGCAGCGTGATCGCCGCCCGCCGCCGCCAGCTGCGCCAGTCCGAGCGATGCGTAAGGGTTCTGCGGATCCATCCGTAACGTGTCCCGGTAGGCGCGGGCCGCCGCCGCGAAATTCCGTTCGGCATGCCAGCGTCGTCCGTCGGAGTCAATCGCGCGATACGAGGAGTCCCGTCCCAGTACTTCCTCGAACGTCGTCCGTGCCGCGTGATCGTTTCCACGCCGCAGATACAGGCGTGCCAGCCGATACCGGGCACCGGCGCTCCGCGGCATCAGCTCGACGGCCCGCCGGTAGCCGGCTTCCGCCACGTCGAGCTCGCCGCGATGCTCCGCCTCTGCCGCGGCCCGCAGCACGTCGAACGGTTCGACATCGCCATCCGACAGCCGCGCGCACAGTTCGTCGCCGAGGTATTTCCATTCGAGCGGTGTGAACCCCCCGCGGGTAGAGGTCGCGATCGTGACGAGCGCGGGATTCACCCGGGCGTCGCGCAGCGCGGCAACGAGATCGCCTGGCCACGTCCACGGCATGGCGCGCTCAATCGGGGCGCATTCATGCGCGATGTCCGGAACGAGAAAGTAATCGACGTCAATGTCGACGAGCGCATCGAGGGAGGCGGGCAGTCTGTGCAGCGGGCACGCGGTGAACGGCTTGCCGTCGATCTCGGTACGGACGAAGCCGTCGCCCGATTCGACGCGGGCAGAGTCGTCATGCTGCCGCGCGAGCGTGAAGAGGGCCTGTTCGATCAGCGTTCGTCCCGACGTCGTCTTCCAGCTCGGGTCTGGAACGATCCAGAAGACCTCGCGCAGCGTGCCGTCGGCGATGCCCCACCAGACGAAATTGGCAATCGTTATGCAGTCCGATTCCTTCGCGTCAGCGTCGTGATGAGCGTCGACGTGCACGAGCACGGCATCGCGAACGCCGGCATCGCGCCACGCGTACAAGGCGGCGTCGTGGAGATCGCTGATCGTCACGCCGTACCTCGCGCGAGTGACGCGCGCAGCGGCGCCTCCGAGCGGAACCAGCCGGCAAACGCCGTTTTCACGCCGCGCGTGACCGCGGTTGCGCGATGCTGCAAAGCCGAATCGATGCGGAAGAGCACCGCATCGCCCGCCCCCGTGTTCTCGACCGACGCGACCACGCGCTCGCTCTCGCGCTCCCGGATCATCAGGACGCCGCCTTCGTACGGGTCGGCCTCGAGGTTGATGCTCATGGCCACACGGCGGCGCTGCAGCACGTCGTTGTGCCAGTTGTGGTGATGGCCCGTACCGGGCGCGAGGCGGTAGACGAAGCCGGTGAATCGAACGAGCGGCCCGCAGCCGGTCAGGGCCTCGACGGCGCGCAGCACCACGGCATCGTTGCAGAGGAGCTCGAGCATCGCGGACAGCGCGTTCGGTTCCATGCAGACGTCAATCGACGGCGGCGTAACCTCGGTGTGACGAACTTCGGCGAAACGCGCTCGCGCGAGCGCGTCCTGGACCTGCGCCAGCATTGATCCGTCGAGAAAGTGCGGCAGCCTTACCCAATAATGCCGATCGAAATGCGCACGCGCCTCCGCCGCGCGCGGCGGTTCGAAATGCGTCGCGGTCCGATCGACCTGAAGGAGCATCGATCGGCCTACTCCTGTTTCTGGCCAACCGTCGCGAAGAGCATCGTGTTCTGCAGCTCGACGAACGCAGGGCCGGCGGCCTTTGCCTCCTCCGCATACGCATCCACGAGCTTCAGATAATCGTGGCCAAGACGGCGGAGGCCGACGTCGCCGGCGGCCGCGATCGCCTGCGCGATCGCCTCGCGCCGCGCGGTCCATACCGCCGGCGAAGGCGCGCCGAGCTGCGCACGGGACACGGGGAAGATCTGCACTTTGAGCAGCTGGATGCCGCTGCTGGCGAACAGCCCGGGCAGCTTCGGTCCGACGGCGGGATCGGTGGCGTCGCCGCGCTCGCTCAGTCCCGAAAAGAACTGTCCGGCGAGCTCGTACGCGCGCATGCCCGCGTTCGACGAGCTGTAGAAGTAGCGTGCGGAGTTGTCCGGCTCGACGGCGACGATGCGCCCGCCGGGGCGGGTCACGCGAGCTATCTCCCGTACCGCCTGCGCGACGTCGGCGATATGCTGCAGCAGCGCGACGCAGAACGCGGAGTCGAACGTCGCGTCCGTGAAGGGAAGCGCACACGCGTCGGCGGCGGCGAAGCTCGCGCGAATGTTGTGCGACCGCACCGCCGCGAGCGCGTCGCGTGTCCGGTCCGCTACCCGATCGACGCCGACCAGCGTGACCTGCGTCAGCGGCAGGCGGCCGAGGTTTACCTCCGCGGTGCCGACGCCGCAGCCGATGTCGAGGATGCGCCGCCCGGCGCGCGGCTGCACGGTGTCGCGCACGAACGCGGTGAACGCATCGTCCCACCACTGCGTGCGGAGGTTCTTCAGAGTTGGAGCGGCAAGTACGTCGATCTCTCGGTTCATAAGCTCAGTGAAAGATCAATCCCTAATCCCTAATCTGACAATCCCTAATCTGACAGTCCCTAATCTGACCATCCCTAATCCGCGAATCACGAATCACGAATCGCGAACGAGTGCGCCGGTTTTGAAATCTCCTATATAAGAAACCTCCGTGACTCCGTTTCTCCGTGGTTAGCGCCAGCGCTTGTCCCCGTTCCCTCCGCTATTCGTGGTTAGCCGCGAATCACGAATCGCCAACGAGTGCGCAGGTTTTGAAATCTCCTATATAAGAAACCTTCGTGACTCCGTTTCTCCGTGGTTAGCGCCAGCGCTTGTCCCCGTTCCCTCCGCCCCCTCCGCTATTCGTGGTGAGCCGCGAATCACGAAACACGACTCGCGAACGAGTGCGCAGGTTTTGAAATCTCCTATATAAGAAACCTCCGTGACTCCGTTTCTCCGTGGTTAGCGCCAGCGCTTGTCCCCGTTCCCTCCGCCCCCTCCGCTATTCGTGGTGAGCCGCGAACCGCGTCTCACAGCCAACTCTATACTGCCTTGCGGAGTTCGTCGCCGAGCGGCGTGCCGTGACGGAACCAACCCGCGAACGCGGTCTTCACACCGCTCGTCACGGCTGTGACGCGATGTTCCAGCGACGGATCCAGTCCGAACAGCACCGCGTCTCCCCTGACGCTGTTGCAAATCCGCGCCGACATGCGGCGCGTCGTGCGATCGCGAATCTCCAGCACACCTCCGGCGTAGCTCGACGTACTGACGTTGACGCTCAAGGTCACACGCCGGCCGTCAATGAGATCGTCGTGCCACCCCTGCCGGTGCCGCATCTCTGGCACGATGCGGTAGATCGACCCGTTGAAGCGCGTCAGCGGCGCGTATCCGGAAATATCTTCGACAGCGCGCAGCACGATTGGGTCGTTGCACAGCAGGACGAGCAGCTCGGACACGGCGGCCCCAATCGCCCGCAAATCGCTCGACCCCGCGGCAACGCTGTCGTGCCGTACCTCCGTAAACTGCGTGTTTGCCAGGGCGCGGTCGACCCGCCGCAGCAGTGCCATGTCCAAGAACGCAGGCAGACGAATCCAGTGCTGCCGCTCGAACGCCTGACGCTCGGCGGCATCGGGCTCGTATCGAGTCGCGCGAATCCCGAGGTTCAGCGCCATCGGCGTCAGCCAAGCTCCGCTGCATGAGAGGCGATCGATTCCGCAACCGCCGCCGCGCGGGCAAGATCGCGTGGGTATGAAACCCTCCACACCCGCGGGGCGATCGCCGCAACCGCATTCAGTTGCGCTGCCAATGCGGAACGATCGCCAGGATCGATCCGGTACGCATGGGAGAGAACCTCCAGCGTGGCGTCGCGCCGCGACAATCTGTCAAACGCGATCGGCCCGTCTGCAGAACACAACACATAGATCGCGGCGAGCGTGTAAGGTCCCGCCGCGCCGCGATCAGATGCCACGGGAGGCACGATCCGGCGCTTTTTCGTGTACGCCGCAACATCCGTGCTGCCGGAGCCGTCGAGGGCCGCAGCGGCCGCAGAGTCGTGATAGAGCCGCAGCCCGGGATACGACGGCAACACCCGAATCTCTGCTGGCCCGCCGTCGAGCAGCGCGCCGTCGTCGGCTAGAACCCGCATTCGCTGTCCGGCCAGGAAGGCGGCAAGCGTCGACTTCCCAGCGCCTGCTCTGCCGGCGAGCAGGATCGCGCGGCTGCCGATTGCCAGGGCGCTCGCGTGCACCACGAGGGCGCCGGTGGCCGCCAGCGCGAGCGGCAGCGCCTGGTCAAGGACGAGGTGACGGATCGTGGAATCACTGGCGTGTCCGCGCCGGCTGACGTCGATGCGGCCTTCCGACGTGGCACAGTCCGCAAACCGTCCGAACCTGAGAAATCGGACGCCGTTGACTTGTGCCGTGGTGACCCACGGCTCGCCGGTCGAGAAGCGCCACAGCGTTCTCCACTCCGCGCCGGCTCCCACGGGAATGCCTGCGCTCCACGAGATGGTGATCTCCGTGGTTCCCGACGCCGCTTCGAGTTCCGGAAGAGGAAGATCGCTGGCGACCACGCGGCCGTATGCGCGGTATGTCATGAGACCCTGGTGTAACCCGAGACCACCTCGGCGACGAAGGCGGCCGCCTCACCCTGCGATGTGAAGAGATTCGGGTGACGCGCGAACACCTCGTCTTCGATATCGTTCAGCGTGCGCGTGCCATCGCACAGCTGAAGAATCGTCAGACGGCCGCGCCCGCGAGGCGTCAGGACCGGCACGAAGTCGGGATCCGTACGCGCCAGGTCATCTCGGCTGATAAGCATCCCCCCGAGCGTCGATTGCGCCTGCGGCGACGATACGCCGCGTCCATCCACATGGCTGACGGTCCAATTGACGATGTGCTGATCGGGTAGAACGGCAAGGGCAAGCCGAATACGGTCGCCAGCGGCAGCCGCAAAAGGAGCACGCAGCGGAAGAAAGACGTTCCTGCGGCTGATGCGATCGCTCGCCAATGGAGAGTTCGTCAGCGTCACACCTGGAGATAGTCGCGCGGTCGCCCATCCTCCGATCCCGTGCACGTCGGCTGTCCGCCGGACGACGAATTCCACGCTCGCGCGGAGCGGCGAGTCGGGGCGGCGGCCGACCTCGAACCGAATCGCCTCGACGGGATCGGACAGAAGGTCCTCCGCCGTCAACGCGACGGGATATCCCGTATTGACCGCCCACTCGCGCGCGGACGACAGATCGAAACCCGCGCGGCGCTCGTTCCAGAACCGCACCTGCGCATCCAGGTCCGCGCGCTGGACGGGCGCAACCGTCAGCGCGATGGCCGACGGCAGGAGCTGACCCTCCGGCTTCAGCAAACGCGCCGCGGCGTCGGGGTAGATCTCGAGAATATCGGCGTCGAAGCCGAAGCGTCCGACGAAATCGGACACGATGAGGTCGACGCGTTCGGGAAGCTCGGCTTCCGACGAATGGGAGTGGACGGCGTGAAACCGATCGCCAAACCCGTTTGCGGTGGCGATTGCCCGGGCGATCTCGATCATGCCGGTGGCTTCGATCGAATAGAGACGCGCGGCGCCCGCCGAGAGCGCGAACAGCCCGAGCATCCCGGTTCCGCTGCCGACGTCGGCAACCGTCATCCCCGGGCGCACGATTTCATGGATGGCGCGGCGGTACGCTTCGA
>JBKPLP010000109.1:0-6575 GCA_046731735.1 Acidobacteriota bacterium | reverse complement strand
CCTCTAACAGCAGCGGCCGGACGACCAGCCGCTTCGACGCCGCCATGATGCCGCGGACGAACACCCGCGGAATGCCGAGCGGGATCAGCGGCACCTTCAACATCTCGTCGCTGAAATAGAAGATGAAGAACACGCGCGTGGTCTGGCCGTCGATCGGCAGCACGAAGCACCAGTGCTTGATCTTGTCGTCGGTGTTCGACCACTGGTAGGGATACTCGTAGGCGAGCGTCATCGCGTTGGTATTCGTCGTCTTCCGGTTCACGAACAACCCCGAGATCCGTCCCTGCCCCACCTTCGTGTCGTACGAGAGCAGAACGCGATCCGGCTGCGGATCCATCATCGTCAGCTTCGCTTCGGTGAAGGGCTTGCTCTTGCGGTGCAGATACGCGTGCGTGAAGTCGCTGACGTTGTCGATGATCATCGAGTGATGCGCGCGCCAGGTGAAGTCGAGCGCGATCGAGCCCCACGGCCGCGGACCCTCGAGCTCGGGGATGTCGGGAATCTTCCGCTCGGTCGCGAGCGCGCGGTCGCCCGGAAAGATCCAGATCAGGCCATGCTTCGCCTGCACCGGGAACGACGCGATCCGGATGCGCGGGAACGTGTGGCCGAAGAGATCGTGGTACATCTGCGTGCAGCGGCCTTCGCCGTCGTACATCCAGCCGTGATACGCGCAGGTGATCGAGGAGTCGCCGACTTCGCCCAGCGTCAGTTTCATCTGGCGGTGCGCGCAGCGGTTCTCGATCGCGTTCAGCGATCCGTCCGTCCCGCGGAACACCGCGATCGACCGGTTCCAGAACGACACGTCGATCGCCTGGCCGCGCTTCAGGCTCCGGTCCCACTCGACGGGGTACCAGTAGTCCGGACTCAGGCCGGCAGCCCGCACGCGCTGCCGGTGATTCTTCGCCTCTTCGAATGACGGGGGACTCATGCGGCTCTCCTCTTGAATCGTCGGGGCCCCCTACACCCCGACTGGCTCACTGCGTTCTGCTCGCGCTTCGTCGCTCGCGCCACTCCGTTCGCGTCGTGTAGCGGATCGGGCACGGCAGTTCGGGACCGACGACCAGCGTCCGGTAGTCGGGACGATATTCGCGATTGACGAGCTCGATGTCGTAGCGGCGCAGGATGCCCGCCCAGATGACCTTGATCTGCTGATAGGCAAAGACCATCCCGATGCAGCGATGCTTGCCGCCGCCGAACCCGATCAGCGAGTACGACGCTCGCCGATCCTCCTCGCGCCCGGGCGCGAAGCGATCGGGATCGTAGCGATCGGGATCCGAATAGATCGCCGGCAGGCGATGCGTGATCGCCGGCGACGCCACCGCGAGGGAACCCGACGGCAGCTCATAGCCATTGACCCGAAACGGCTGCATCACCGTGCGCATCAGCATCACGAGCGGCGGACGCATCCGCTCGGTCTCCTTGATTGCCCGCTCGAGCAGGGGCAGCCGCCTGAGCGACTCGCAGGTGATCGGACCTTGGCCAAGTTCCCGCTGCAGCTCCTGGCGGATCGGCGGCAGGTATTCAGGGTGCTGGTGAAGCAGGATGCCGGCCCACGCGCCCATCGCCGCGCTCGTGTGCTGGCCGGCGAAGATCAGCGTCAGCAGCAGCCCCACGATCACCTCGTCGGCGATGGACTGACCCTGTTCGTCCCTGAATGACATCAGCGTCTCGAGAAAGTCCTCGTGCTCGCCCCGCCGCTCGCGTCGCGACTCCATGATCCGCGTAAGCAGCCGGTTGACCGCGGCACGCGCGCGGTCGCGGCGGCGGAACGCGGGCAACGGGGCGTTCGGCATGAAATACGCGAGGATGGACATGCCGCCGTCGAGATCGTGGTACAGCCGCGCGAACTCGCTACTGAAGTGGCGGCGGATCTCATTCCCGAGGAGGCACCTGGTCGCGATGAACAGGGTGATGTCCTGGGTCGCCTCGTACAGATCGCGCTCGCCTGAGTCGCCCCACGTCGCCAGGTATTGTTCGGTCTCCTCGACCATGACATCCACATACGTGCGCAGCCGCTTGTCGCTGAGCGCCGGGTGGACGAACGACAGCTGCCGGTCCATCTCCTCGGGTGTCGCGTCGTAGGCCACACCGCGGCCAAAAACGGGAATCGTGAACTTGTAGCACTCGCGCGCGCTCAACACGGCGTCCGGCGCGCGGAAGAACGCCTCGTTTGCTTCCGGACCGGTCATCACTGTCGCACGCTGGCCGCCGAGCACGAGGCTCCAGATGTCGCCGAACCGTTGCTGGCCGGAGCGCAGCAAGTCCATCGGCCGGCTCCAGAAATCGTACGCATGCCCGATGACCGGCAGCGCGCCCGGCAGCATCGGCGGCAACGACGAAACAGCGGTCGCAACCTGTCCTGATCGCGCGATCACACGCTCTCCAGTTGAGGCATCGCCGTCCGTACAGGGACGGTTTGGAGCCACTCGTGCGCCTCGCGCACGGCCTCTTTCACGGACGTCGGGCTGTAGCCGAGCTCCTGCTTCGCTTTGCTGCAGTCGGCGCGCCGTCCCATGCGAAGGAGATGAATGGCTCCGGGCGTCAGGCGCTGCGGACGATTGGGTGCCAACACCGACAGCACAGGGCTGACCACCGACGCGATGGCGGCCATCGCCGGCGGCGGCAGCCGCAGTCGAGGGCGCGGTTTTCCCGTAATCTCTTCGAGCCACGCCATGAGCGTATCGACGGTCACGAACTCGGTGCTGAGAATGTAACGCTGTCCCGAGCGGCCGCGTTCCATCGCGAGCAGATGCCCCTGCACGATGTCGCGCGCGGCGACGAACTCGAAGCCGCCCGGCGTATAGGCGCGCATCCGGCCACGCGCGAAGTCCCGGATGACGCGGCCCATGCGCGACGGCTTGAAATCGTTCGGGCCGATGATCGCGCACGAGATCGCGATGACCACCTGCTGCCCGTCCGCCACGGCTTTCAGGCACTCGTGCTCGACCGCCGCCTTGGATCGCTCGTACGGCAACGCCCTGGCAAACGGATCGAACGGATCGCGTTCGTCGCTCGGTCGACCCGGATGATGTCCGACGGCGCTGAACGATCCCGTCACGACGACACGTGATACGCCCGCACGCGCGGCGGCGGCAAGCACGTTGCGCGTGCCGAGGACGTTGGTCTCGTAAATCTCGCGCTCACCGCCCGCGACGATCGAAATCTTCGCCGCGCAGTGGTAGACGCGGCTACAGCCGCTGACCGCGGTCGCGAGCGATGCCGGATCGCGGATGTCGCCAGTCACGCGCTCGGCGTCGATGCCGTCAACCGCGCGCGCGTCGCTCGACGGCCGCAGAAGCACGCGTACGCGCTCCCCCTCCTCGACCAGACGCCGAACCAGATTCGCGCCGAGGTGGCCGGTGGCGCCGGTGACGAGGGTGACTTCAGGGCCCGCCATTGGTCAGGGGAGAGGCGACAGTTTACACCCAAGGCCCTCTCGGATAATCTCGCAAGCCCCAGTACCCATGCGAACCTTCCGCACCTCGACGCGATTGACCCGGAAGACCCTGCGAAAACGGCCGTGATGCTGCGCCGCCGCGCGATTGCGGCAACCATGCTGGTGGGCCTTCCCGCGCTCATCTACTATCTATGGGGCTGCCTCACCTACGCCGATGGCACGCTCGTACCGCCACGGATCCTCCTCGACGTGCTGCGCCTGGCCGCCCCTACCACGACGGCCGTCACCCTGTATCTGGCCTGGTTGATCCTGCAGGTTGCGCTTCAGCTCGTTGCGCCGGGAAAGATCCTGGAGGGTACGCGCCTCGCTGACGGATCCCGCTTGCGCTACCGCCTGAACGGATGGTTCGCGTTCTGGGCAACATGGATCATCGTGCTCGCGGTCGTGCGCGCGGGGTGGATCCCGCCTTCCATCGCCTACGACGAATTTCTGCCGCTGCTGACGACGGCGAATATCGCCGCGTTTGCGCTGGCGGCATTCCTGTTCTGGTGGGGCAGGCGATCGCCGGACCCGCGCCGCACCGGCGATCCTCTTGACGACTACGTGATGGGCGTCGCGCTCAACCCGCGCGTCGGACGCCTCGATCTGAAGTTCTTCTGCGAGAGCCGTCCGGGAATGATTCTGTGGGTCGTCATCAACGCCTCGCTCGCGGCCAGGCAGTACCAGCTGTTCGGACGCGTGACCGCCCCGATACTGCTCGTCAACGCGTTCCAGCTTCTCTACGTCGCCGACTATTTCTTCAATGAAGAGGCGATCCTGACGACCTGGGACATCCGGCACGAACGCTTCGGATGGATGCTCTGTTGGGGCTGCCTCGTGTGGGTGCCGTTCATGTACTCGATCCAGGCGTATTACCTCGCCACGCACCCGCACGAGCTTCCGGCGGTTGCGATTGCCGCAATCGCTGCGCTGAACCTGATCGGCTACGTCATCTTTCGCACGGCCAATCTGCAGAAACATCGATTCAGGACCGATCCGGCGCGCGCCGTGTGGGGACGGCCGCCCGAGTACGTCCGCACGGCGGACGGTTCCCTGCTGCTGGCGTCAGGCTGCTGGGGCATTGCGCGGCATTTGAATTACCTCGGCGACTGGATGATGGGGCTCGCGTGGTGCCTGCCGGTTGGCTTCGCGCGCCCGGTACCGTGGTTCTACATCGTGTATTTCACGATTCTGCTGGTCCATCGCGAGCGGCGCGATAACGACATGTGCCGGTCGAAGTACGGGGCGGCGTGGGAAACGTATTGCCGGAAGGTGCCGTGGCGGATCATTCCGGGCATCTACTGACGCCGCGAGAGCGCGCGATGCGACACCTGCTGTCGCTGCAGCGCGAGGACGGCTCGTGGGAAGGAGAGGTCGTCTGGTGCACGATGATCCTCTCTCAATACGTCATCGTCCGGCACATCACCGGACGGGCGTTCAGCGACGGCGAGCGGCGCGACATCATCCGTCATTACGAGGTGACGCGGACCAGTCAGGGCGGATGGGGACTTCACGGGGAGGACAACGCGCAGGTCTTTACGACTGCCCTCGCCTACGTTGCCCTGAGGCTGATCGGGGTGGAGGCCGAACGGGAGCTGACGGCGGCGGCGCGCCGATGGCTGCACGAACAGCCGGGAGGGGTCGCCGCAATACCGACCTGGGGGAAGTTCTGGCTCTCGCTGATCGGCTTGTATGGCGCCGAAGGAGTCGGGGCGCTGCCGCCCGAGCTGTTCACGCTGCCTGAGTGGCTGCCGTTCCACCCGCACCGCTGGTATTGCCACACCCGCTACATCTACCTCGCGATGTCGTATCTGAGCGGGCGGCGCTTTGTTGCGAACCTCGGGCCCCTCGGAGAGCAGCTGCGCACGGAGCTGTACGGCGGGACCTACGAGGCAATCGATTTCACCTCGCAGCGCCGTCCGCTTCAGCGGGTCGTCGACGTCATCGCGCGATTCTTTTCCTGGACATCACGGCGCAAGGTGCTGGCGTCCTGCTTCGCCCGCGTCCTCTACGAGCAGCACGCCACACGCTATCAGGGACTGTCGCCGGTGAATGGCTTGCTCAACTGCCTCGCGATATTTGCGACCGACGCGAAACATCCTGATCTCGCGCCAAGTCTCGACGGTCTGGAGGCTTGGAAGTGGCGCGATGACGAGGACGGGCGGCGGTATGCGGGTGCACGTTCGCAGACCTGGGACACGTCATTTGCCGCGCGTGCAGTCCTGGCGTCGCACCGTAGGCCGGGGCTTCATGCCGCGGCGGATCCCGAGGCGCCGGAGGCTCTGCGCCGCGCGCACGAGTACCTCCTCAGCGTGCAGATGACCGAAGGGCTTCCGGACACGGCGGGCCTGAAGGCCCGCCCTACGGGACGGGCTTCCATTATTGGCGGCTGGTGCTTCTCGGACGGCCGGCACCGCTGGCCGGTGAGCGACTGTACCGCCGAGGCGCTCGCGGCGGTGATCGAGATCGAGAAACTGTCCGGCGTCCTTCCTCCCGCTGCGCGCATCGGTGTGCGGCGCATCGAAGACGCGGTGCGCTTCATCCTCGCGCGCCAGAATCCGGACGGTGGCTTCAGTACCTACGAACCGACGCGCGGTCCCAAGTGGCTCGAGGCGCTGAATCCATCCGAGATGTTCCGCGACTGCATGATCGAACATTCGTACGTCGAGTGCACCGCGTCGTGCGTCGAAGCACTCGCGATCGTCCGCCGCGAGTACCCGCAGCTCCTGACCGGCGTCGTGTCACGCGCGCTGTCCGATGGCGTTGGGTTTCTCCGCCGCAGTCAACGCCCCGAGGGTACCTTCCCCGCCGCATGGGGAATCTGTTTCACGTACAGCATCTTCCACGTGACGAAGGCGCTGATCGCGGCGGGCGTGGATCGGCACGACGCCGCGCTCGTTCGGGCGGGAGAGTGGCTGAAGTCAGTACAGCGGCCTGACGGCGGATGGGGCGAGCATTTCAGCTCTGCTCTCACCGGCAGGTACGTTCCGCACGAGCACGCGCAGGCGGTGATGACCAGCTGGGCCCTGCTCGCGCTTCAGGAGATCGAACCCGACTCTCAGGCGGTCACCGCAGGTCGACGCGCCCTCGAATCACTGCAGCAGCCGGATGGCTCCTGGGCCCGGGAGGCGGTCAACGG
>JBKPLP010000108.1:0-15605 GCA_046731735.1 Acidobacteriota bacterium | reverse complement strand
CCCTTTCTTCGAGGCGCGCTTCAGCTCCTGCTCGCGCTCGAGCACACTGACCCCGTTCACGATCCACGGCTGCGGCGGTTCGTTCTTGAGATAGTGCCCGAACCACTGCAGGATCCGTTGCTGATAATCGATCTGGTTCGCCTTTTTGCGCAGACCGTGATCTTCACCGGCATACGCGAGCAGCACCACGTTCTTCTTCGCGCGCCGCGCGATGTTGTACAGCTCGATGCCCTGGTGCCAGAACACCGTGCCGTCCGCGTCGCCGACCTCGATGAGCAGCGGCGTCTTCATGTTCTGCACGTTGAACACCGCGGAGTTGCGGATGTATGCGGGAAGATCCTCGTAGAGCGGAACTTCCATGCGCTGCTGGCCGGTCTCGATATGATCCGTCTCCGCGATGCCCGAGCTCCAGTGGTGATTGCCGTAGTTGCTGACCAGATCGGTAATCGGTGCGCCGGCGACGCCGGCCGCGAACAGATCGGTATGCGTCGTCAGAAACGCCGTGTCGAACCCGCCCCACGAATGCCCGACGACCCCCACGCGAGCCGGGTCTGCGACGCCCATCGCCACCGCCCGTTTGACCGCCGGACCGACGCATTCCACCACGGACGTTCCGGGTTCGCGCGGACGGAACACGATGTCCGGCTGCAGGACCACGTAGCCGTTGCTGCTGAAGACGCTCGTATTGTAGTAATCCCGCTCCGAAGGAGCGATGTATCGATGCAGGCCGTCCGAGAGGCGCTCGTACAAGTACACGATCATCGGATACTTCCGGCCGGCTTCGTAGCCGGGGGGATAGTACAGCGACGCCTGCAGCCGTTCGCCGCGCTCACTCTTGTACTCGATCAGCTCCGTACGTCCCCACGCATACTTCGACTGGAACGGGTTCGTCGCGGTGACCGCCTTCGCGGACGCGAGGTCCGCCGTGCCGACCAGAATATCCGGTGAATCGTCGAATCCCTGCACGATGTAGGCGTAGACATCGGCGTCCTTCGCCTTGCCCAGCGCGGTGACGCTCTTGTCCAGCCAGACGCGCCCTTGCAGGGCGGGGTCTTTAGACCCCGCCGGAGTGGTCGCGGTCGCCGCATTCAACCATGCGTACCCGGAACGCTTGGTCCATGTCCCGAACAGGCTGACCGCGATCGGTTTGTCCAGATCGATCGTCTCCTCATCAGGATTGGTCTTCACGTATCGATGCCGGATCTGTTCGGCTACACCGTCCGTCAAGCGCGAGGCGCCACTGCCGTCGGCGGCCACGCGCCAGATGTCGAACTTGTCGTAGAGAAGGACCGCCCGGTCATTCGATGTCCACCCGGCGACGCCGAACGGCGGCTTCTGGCGCACCGTGGCATCCGATTCGCGGTTGACGAACGTTGCCGGAACCGTCTTGGTTATGTTCGTGATCGCGCGAGTGTGCGTGTCGATCGTCCAGAAATGATCGGCGTTCAGGAAGAGCAGATAACGTCCGCCCGGACTGGCCTGCAGGTAGCCGTCGTCGATGCGGTCGATGAGATGGGTGCGTTCTCCAGTGGCCAGATCGATGAGCGCGAGGTCAGCCGCCGGACGGCCAATCGAACGCTCCATCGCGTATGCCTGCCAGCTCGCTACATACGCGACAGGCTGGGCTTTCAGCGGCGACACCTGTTCATAAGGATCTCGGGCCAGCGGAACGGACGATCCGGAGTCCAGATGCCACGCTCGAAGGAGATTCCTGCGCCGGTTGCTGGCTGCGCCGATTTTCTGGCGCGGGATGACTTCGACGTCGCGCGCGTGCCACACGTCCACTGACGCCTGCTCCTCCTCGCCGTCAGCCGGGGCACCTTTCTCGTCCTTGGCCCCTTTCTCTTTCTCGGCCTTCTCGTTCCATCGCGCTGTGCCGAGGAAGATGATGCGGCCGTCGTCAGACCACGAGGGTTTCCGGAACGCGACGATTCGCGTGGCGGAAGGGAAACTGCTGTCAGCGGCGGGGTCGTACACGCGGCGCTGCGGACTCCCGCCGCCCACGCGCGACCACGCGATGACCACGTGTGAAGGACCGTCGCGGCCCGCGTTCGTGAACGTCCGAAGCACCGCAAGGTCGTCGGCATCTTTCCGCCACGCCAGCGCCACGTACCCTTCGGCCGCGGAATCCATCACCTGCAACTCCGAGGTGGCCGGATTGAGCACCTGGACGCCGTTTCCGATCCGGTCTTCCACGTTGATGGTGAGGGCGAGAAGGGGGCCTTTGTCCTGCCAGGCGTACTCGGCCACGTTGCCAAACGCGGCATCGCGACCCGTCGCGAGATCGCGGACGATGAGCGTGCTCCCGGCGGGTGGGGCGCCGTCATCGCTGGCGGGTGGACTGGGCGCTGCACCCTCCTTCCGCTCCGGCGCGTACCGGCGCATGGCGAGGTGAGTGCCGGAGGCATCGAACGCGAACGATTCGATCGCATCGATGGTGGTCGTGTCGCCGGTATTGAGGTTCAGCACTCCGAGCTTACGTTGAACGGGCTTCTTCTCGCGTCGTAGCTTTTCCTCCTGCGACTCGGAATACCCGATCGCGTACGCCACCCACCGCGAGTCCGCCGAGAACACCGGCTGGGAGCCGAACGCAGCCGTTTTGGTCATGCCGTCGGCGACACGAGTCACCCGCAACTCGTTTTCCCGATTGGAGCGGTTGATGCCGTACGCGACCCAATGGCCGTCAGGCGAAAGGCCGGCGCGGGGCTGCGGGACCAGAACTTCCCACGGTCCATAGTCCGCGGCCGTTGGCGGCAGTTTCGCAGGCGCGTTGCTCTGCGCAGCCACGGCGCACACGGTTCCGAGGATACAGATGAGGACCGCCAGCCTTTCTCGCATAGGCCACCTTCCCGATGCGTTCTGATGATAATGTTGGGGCGCTCTTAGTGGAGCGGGACGTATGGTAATCATACGGCTCGCAGGTTCCAAGCAGAACCCGGAGAACGCTTAGTGCACGTGCATTTGATTAATCCCAGCCATCTGGCCTTTGGCGTTGGCGTTATTACCCCGCGGTGGCTGTACGTTCTCGCTGCCGCCACCCCCGCCCAGTTCGGAGACCCTATCATCAGTGACGAGACGCTCGAAATGCTCGATCCCCTGGCGATTGAGCCCGGGGACGTGGTCGGAATCGGGATTCACACCGGCAATGCGTTACGCGGATACGAAGTAGGGCGTTTGGCGCGCGAGCGCGGCGCGTGGGTCGTATTCGGCGGGATCCATGCCACCCTCTATCCCGACGAGCCGCATGAGCTCGGCGGAGCGCACGCGGTCGTCAAAGGCGACGGAGACATCGCCTGGGGCCAAGCGGTGAGCGACTGCGTCGCAGGCACGCCGAAGCTCGTTTATGAAGGCGGAAAGGTGGACGCCAGCTCGTTCGTTCCTGCGCGCTGGGATCTCATCCCGCGCGACAGATACATGTGGGCGTCGGTCCAGACCGTGCGCGGGTGCCCCAAGCACTGCTCCTTCTGCTCGGTGTGGAAGACTGACGGGCAGAAGCCGCGCCAGCGAACCGCCGATGCGGTGGTCAGCGAAATCGTGGAGCTCCGCCGGCGAGGCTTCCGGTTCATCGCGCTCGCGGACGACAACTTCTATCCCGTGACGCTGACCGACATCAAGATGGCGTCCCGACGCGCCGATCCGGCGCAGCGTCTGTATCTCGAGGCGCTGCGGGCGGAGCGGTTCGAGCTGATGGACAAGCTATCCAAGCTTCCCGAGGACATGGTGTTCTTCACGCAGATCACGATGGAGGCGGCGGAAGATCCGAGCTTCCTGGACGCCATGCGCCGGGCGCGGATCAGGGGCGCGCTGGTCGGCGTCGAGGCCGTGACGCCCGCCGGTCTCAAGGATATCTACAAGGACTTCAACTATGCCGGCGAAACGCTCGTCGAGCGTCTCCGCGCGTTCAAGGATGCCGGCGTCCATGTTCTCGGATCGTTCATCTTCGGCCTGCCGAGCGATCGTCCCGAAACGTTCGCAGCGACCGCGGCAGTCGCCAGCCGTGCCGGCTTGACGTTTGCGCAGTTCGTCATGCTGACGCCGTTCCCGGGCACGGTCGACTTTGCCGCGTGGGAGAAGACGATGGAGTCGGACCAGACGCGGATCGGCGGCGTGCCGCTGACGCGGCACTGGCTGATTCCGCAAGAGCTCCGGCCGAAAGTCTATACGCCGCACCCGGTGATGGATGCCGACGAGATCCGGCGACGCACTCAGTCGGTGTGGGACGAGTTCTACGCGCTTCCCAAGGTATGGGAGCGCTCGGCCTGCTGCCAGACGTTGAAGGCGCGGCTCGCGTTTGTCCTGATCTCGAAGCTGTACCGTCAGATGTACGCGAACACCGGCATCGCGACCGACAGCGCGCGCGTCAACCGCTCGGCGCGCTGGGCGCGCATGATCGCCGCGCCTTGCCGACGGCTCTTCGCGGCGCCGCCCATGCCGGACCTCCAGGTTCCTGCCTGAACCTCGCAGAACCCTGCCTTTCCATCGTTAGACGCCGCGTGGTGTCTTTCGACCGCCCAACATTTCCATGATCCCCATCGTCTTGAGAAGGGTCATGGGGATTGCCAATCATCCGCCTGACCTGCAGCGCGAAGAGGCCCGCGGCGTCTGGCTGGCGCCGTGGTGCGAGAGCGTCGCGCAGGACGTCTCGTACGGACTGCGTCTCCTGCGCAGAGCGCCGACGTTCGCGATCGCGATGGTGACGGTCGTTGCGCTCGGTATCGGCGCCACCACGATGATCTTCGCGCTGCTCGACGCGCTGGTCCTGAAGGATCTGCCGGTGCGCGATCCGGCTGGTCTCGTCTACTTCGAGAATCCAGCGTTCTCGTATCCCATCTTTCAGCAGGTGAAGGCGCGCGGCACCGTTGTGCTGTCGGAGGTTGCGGCGTGGAACGTCGACCGCGTCGGCGTGCAGTGGCGTCAATCCCTCGAGCCAACCGACGTCCTCTCCGCCAGCGGGGAGTTCTATTCGCTGCTCGGTGTGTCTCCTGCAGCGGGTCGTCTCTTCGGCCCTGCCGACGATCGCGCGGGCGGGGGCGCCGATGGCCGCGTCGCGGTCATCAGCTACGACGCGTGGCGCCGGCGTTTCGACGCTGATCCCGCCGTCATCGGCCAGGTCGTGCGCGTTGCGGGGGAGCCGTTCACGATCGTTGGGGTCGCGCCTGCCGGATTCTTCGGCGTGGCGGCGGGGCTCGCACCCGAGCTCACGGTGCCGGTGACCGCCATACGGGATGGCAACGGGCTCGCCAGCCCGTCGTCTGCCTGGCTGCACCTGATCGCGCGCCGGCGCAGCGGTGTGACCCTGCAGCAGGCCAACGTCGCGCTGGGCACCTTCTGGCCAGCCGTACTCGAAGCCACGACGAAGCAGAACATGCCCGCCGAGCGGCGCGCGATGTATCTGGGGCGGAAGACAGCGCTGATCGCGGCGCGCACGGGGTATTCGCCCATCCGCAATCGATATGAGGATTCGCTCTGGATGCTCCTGGCGCTCGTGAGTCTTCTTCTCGCGGTTGCCTGCGCCAGTGCCGCGAACCTGTGGCTCGCGCGCGGGCTCGCGCGGCGGCGCGAGATCGCGGTGCGCCTCGCGATTGGCGCGGGTCGGTGGCGGATCGTCCGTCAGATGCTCACCGAGGCGGGATCGACCACGGCGATCGGCGCCGCCGCCGGCGTGGCACTTGCGGTGTGGGGCGGGTCGGCGCTGGTGGTGATGATGTCAACGTCGGTCGAAACGATCTCGCTCGACGTACACGTGAACCGCCGGGTCCTCGTCTTCACCGCCCTTCTGGCGGTTTTGAGCACAGCGCTCGGCGCGGTCGTGCCGGCGCTCAGAGCGACGCGGCTGCACGCGGGGGAAACGTTGAAACAGCATGGTCCGGTAGCCGGCGCGCTGCCCGGACGATGGTCGCAGGCACTGGTGGCGCTTCAGATCGCGTTGACGGCGGCGCTGCTCGTTGGTGCCGCCCTGTTCGTGCGCAGCCTCGATCGCATCGTGTCGCGCGATGCAGGATTCGATCGGCGCGGCGTGCTCGTCGTCTCAACCGACGCGGTAGCCGCCGGGTATGGAGCGGGACGTCTTCGTCAGTACTACGATTCGGTGCTTCAGCGTGTGTCGGCAATCGGCGCCGGCGTCGAGTCGGTCAGCCTGTCCCAATATCCGCCGATCAGCGATCGAATGGGATCCTGGACGCAGAGCATCGGTGTGGACGGCGCACCGATTCAGATGGACCGCAGCGCCGATCGGGCGGTCTACTTTGCAGGCGTGTCCGCCGGATACTTCCGTACGATCGGTATGCGCCTCCTGCAAGGGCGCGACTTCGCGCCCAACGATCGTGAGCCGGCATCGCGCGTCGCGATCGTCAACGAGTCGCTCGCACGTTCCGTCTTTCCCGGCGAAGATCCCATCGGCCACCGGATCTCGATCGGACGCGCCGCGGCACGTAAGGACCTCGAGATCATCGGGCTGGTGCAGGACTCCAAGTACCAGCGCCTGCAGGAACCGTCGCGCCGGATTGCTTATGTTCCCTTCGCGCAGGTCGCGGAGCTCCTCGACGGACAGAACCTCGTCGTGGAGGTGCGCGCCGGCGAGTCACCCGCGATTCGTGCGGCCGTCCTCTCCGCGGTTCACGAAATCGATGCAACTGTGCCCGTGCGTGTTGAAACCATTAACGGACGCATCCGCGAGTCGCTGGTCAGGGAACGCGTCGTGGCGGCGCTGGCGGCGGCACTCGGCGGCGCCGCGCTCCTGCTGGCGTGCGCGGCGGTCTACGGCCTTTTGAGCTATACCGTCACGCGCCGCTCCGCCGAATTCGGCGTCCGGATCGCCCTTGGCGCATCGCGCGCCGACCTCGTCACCATGGTGTTGCGCACCGCTGCCGCGGTGCTGGCCGTCGGCCTCGCCGCGGGTCTGCTTGTGGCGGCATCACTGGGGCGCTTCGTGCGGGCCTTGCTTTTCGACGTGCAACCACTCGATCCCGCATCGTTCTTCGCTGCCGCCGGGATCCTCGGCATGCTCACGGCCTGCGCCGTATTCCTGCCCGCCCGGCGCGCCGCCCGCGTCGATCCAGTCATCACACTGAGAGCCGAATGAAGGGGGTTCTTCGCCGAACCTTGTAGAACCCCTGTAGAACCGAACCCTGTAGAACCTCGTAGAACCGAACCTTGTAGAACCCGGTAGAACCCCGCCGAACCCCGTAGAACCCGAATCCGATAGCGGCACTCGTATTGCGAGGACCAGTGCCGAATGCGGTCCATGTGACCGTTTCCGTATTCGACACGGACAAGTACCGCAGATTGTGTTGCGTTGACAGACGGGGTCCCCATGTTTCCACAGGAAACCACGGCCGAGCTTTGGGCGGGGCAGCATGTGCGGTGCGTGCTCGTGCCGCATGGTCAAAACGTTGAAGTCCAGCTGCGAAACGCCGACGGCTCGGCGTTCCTTCGCAAGACGGCGCCGACCCGCCAGGCGGCGCTGAACGAAGCCGAATACTTGCGCCTGCTGCTGGACGCCGCGCATCGGCCAGCGACGAAGCGGGGCCTGAGACCATTCGCGCTCGTGATTGAGGATGACCGGGACAACCGCGATGCGTTCAGGGAAGCGCTGCGGCTGTCGGGGATGCGGGCCCTCGGCTGTTCGCACGGCAGCGAAGGCCTGGCGCTGGCGCGCGAGCTCGCGCCGGATCTAATCGTGATCGATTACCGGCTGCCGGACGTCAGCGGTGCGGAAGTGTGTCGGCAGCTGCGCAGCGAACCCGACGTTGCCGCCACCCCAATCATCGCGATCACGGCATCGCCTGAAGTGCTTCGTGCGGAAGGATGCGAGGCCAACGCAGTCCTGAGCAAGCCGTGCCACCTCGATACGCTCATCGCGGCGGCCCGGCTGTTCGTGCGGGACCTCACCTCCGACGACGCACAATGTTCATGACACCGGCACGGCCCCACGTGCTGGTCGTCGAAGATGATACAGACACACGCGAGGTCCTGCGGCTGATCCTCGAAGCCGAGGGAATGGACGTCACCCCCGCGCACGACGGCCTCGACGCCCTGGCGCGCCTCGAAGAAATCCACCGCAAGGATCCGCTGACCCCTTGCGCGATTGTGCTCGATTACATGATGCCGCGTTTCAGCGGCGCGCAGTTCCGCGCGCGGCAGCTCGCCAATCCCGATACCGCCGACGTCCCCGTCATCCTCGTATCGGCGGTGTCGGATCTCGAATCCTGCGCGAGGTCGATGCGCCCGTTCGCCGCCCTGCAGAAGCCTGTCGATCCAGATCAGCTCACCGCGCTCGTACGTCAGGCGAGCACCGAGTACCTACAACGGCACGAGAAGAAACCCCGCGCCTGATCAGCGCACCTGGAACCACCGCAGCATCAGTTCGACCACGAGGAACGCGAGACCGACGACGAGGACCAGCGCGATGAGAACCCACGTCATCATGCGCCGCAGACCGCGATCGTGTGCCGGGGGAGGACTGGGCAGCTTCGGTGTGACCGTCATCGTGCGGCGCCCAAGCTCAGCCGTGGACGGCATTCTCTCGGACGTCGATGGATGGACCCATGGATAATGATGCGCTGATGACGCTCCCCACCGCCGATGCCGCGGCGCGACTGGCCGCCATTGTCACCTCCACCGATGACGCGATCATGAGCAGCGATGTCGACGGGCTCATCACGTCGTGGAACGGTGCGGCGGAACGGCTGTTCGGCTGGACGCCGGCGGAAGCCATCGGCCGTTCGATCGAGATTCTTCTTCCTGAAGCCGGGCGCGAGGAAGAGAGCCTGGCGATCGAGCGCGTACGGCAGGGAGAGGAGCTCGCGCATTTCGAGACGTGGCGACAGCGAAAGGACGGGTCGCTCGTCGAAGTCTCGTTGACCATCTCGCCGATCCTGGGCCGTCACGGCGGCCTCGCCGGCGTGTCGCGCATCGCGCGCGACGTCACCGAACATCGACGCATCGAACGCGAGGCGCTGCGCCTCGCCGCGATCGTCCAGTCGTCCGAAGACGCGATCGTCAGCAAGAGCCTCGACGGGTACATCCTCAGTTGGAACAGGGCGGCGGAGCGGCTGTTCGGCTATCCGGCAGAGGAAGCAATCGGACGGCATATCACGCTGATTATTCCTGAGGACCGGCGGGACGAGGAAACCGAGGTGCTGCGCCGCATCCGGGCCGGAGACAGCGTCGAGCACTTCGAAACCGTGCGTCAGCGCAAGGACGGCAGCTTCGTCGACATCTCGCTTACGGTGTCGCCGATCCGGCGCGGCAACCTGGTCATCGGCGCGTCGAAGATTGCGCGCGACATCACCGAGCAGCGCCGGCTGCGACAGGAGGCGCTCGAGGCGAATCGACTGAAGGACGAATTCCTCGCGACGCTCTCGCACGAGCTGCGCACGCCGCTGAACACCGTGGTCGGGTACGCGACGATGCTGCAGCGCGGGTCGCTGGACGAGTCGCAGCGAATCAAGGCAACCGAGGTCATCCACCGCAACGCGCTGATGCTGACGGACCTCGTCAACGAGCTGCTGGACACCTCGCGCATCATCACGGGCAAGATCCGGCTCGTCGTCGCCGACTGCAATCTGTCGTCGGTCGTCGAGGAGGCGGTGGAGAACATCCGGCCGTCAGCGGGGGCGAAGGCGCAGCGGCTCGAGACCATGGTCCAACCGGATGTGATGATTCGCGGCGACGCCGAGCGGCTGCATCAGGTGATGTGGAACCTGCTGACCAACGCGGTGAAGTTCACGCCGGTCAATGGCTGCATCACCGTCACCCTGTCGGTCATCGGCGGTGATGCCCGCATCATCGTCAAGGACACGGGCCCCGGCATGGCGCCCGAAGCGCTGCCACACATCTTTCAGCGTTTCTGGCAGGCAGAAGGCAAGACGCGTGACTCCGGCGGGCTCGGACTCGGGCTTGCGCTGTCGCGCAACTTCGTCGAGCTGCATGGCGGAACGATCGCGGCCAGGAGCGGCGGCGTGGGAAAGGGGGCGGAGTTCCAGGTGGATCTGCCGATGGCGGGCCGGACTGTGCGCCCGGCCCCCCCGAATGCCAACGTGAGTGCTACTTGACGACGAGCGTGCCCTTCATCCCCGCGGCGTAGTGGCCCGGGAACGAGCAGAGGTACGGATAGGTTCCCGGCTTGGCCGGCGCCTTGAAGCTGACTTCGACCGTTTCGCCAGGACCAGCCAGCTTCGTCGACGCAAGGATTTTCGCCTTCTGATCCGCCGGAATGTAGTCGGTCGCCTGCGCCGCCATCGCAGCTTTGGTGAACTCTGCGGCGTCCGCGGTCAGCGCGAGCAGCACGAAATTGTGCGCCATCGCGATCTTCGGGATCGTGCCGGTGTTCTTCAGCACCACGTGAATCATCTCACCCGGCTTCGCCGCGATCGTCGTCGTGTTGTACTTCATGTCGTCGCCCCCGGTCAGATTGACCGTGCGGCCGGCGCCCTTCGCCGCGACCGCAGATGGAGGGGCAGGAGCGGCGGGCTTTGCGGCCGGCTTGGTGCCGGCGGCCTGACCAACGGGTATGAGTGCGAGTACCAGCGAAAAAGCACACAGCAGTTGCATAGCAGTTTCCTCAGCGGGAAAGATCCCTCCGCAAGATTGAATCGACGTTTTTAGTGTAGCGTACGTCGCGTCACGGCCAGTCCAGGACGTCCGGAATCACCTCAGCCGCCCGGCTGACAATCCAGTATTCCACCTCGATACGCGTCCGGGCGGGGATCCAACGATACGCGGGCACATTGAAGAGCGATCCGCGGTCGATCATCTGACGGCGCGATTCCGGGAACGGCGACACGCCGAACTCCATCCCCCGGGTGACCGTCCGGGCATTCCACGGAGGATGAGGCCGGCTGCGGTTTTCTTCCCAAATCCCCATCCACGGAAAATCGCTCTGCCGCCATACGTAGCCGAAGGCGAGGCGCTGTTTCGGCGAGAACGCGACGAAGAACGCGGTGCTCTTGCCCGGGTCCATCAAGTGCGTGGTAAACGCGCTCGAGCGCGGTCGCGACGTGTAGATCTGGAGGTCTACCGCGGTCCCGTCGGCGCCTGGCGCGTCCGGCCACGTGAACTCCGCGGCCGGCACGAGGTAGTCCGCCGAGCCGAACACGGACTCCAGCACCTTCGATCGTGTCGCCGACGCGCGGAACTCGGTCACGCCATGCTCGAGGAACGGTGGGCCGAGCGTGACGTGCTGCGTCCAGCCCACCGCACGGTCGGTGGCGGAGAGATTCTCGACCGATTCACGGATGCGGACGTTGCGGCCCTGCAGCTCGATCCGCCGTTCGACGCGCAGTTGCGACTGCGCCAGAACCGCACCCGCGTCGAGGGTGGTTCCGTGTGCGCGCAACTCGTAGCGCGCGACCGATGCCTCACCGTGAGGTTGCAGCCCGGCCGCGTGCTCCTCAGCCGAGGGACCGCCGAAAATGTCGAGACAGAGGTTGTGCCCCATGATGCCCGCGAGCAGCTGCGATTCAACGCTCGCCCCGTAGACCTGGTCGCCGTCGGCGGTATAGGAAGACGGCTCGATCGACGGCCATGACGGAATCCACAACGGGTTCACGCCGGTCTTTGTGTCGAGCACTTCCGCGATGTGGCCGCCCCCCTCGAGCACGGTCACGCGGAGATCGCCGTTCTCGATCGAACGCGCGCGCCGGTTCCTGAACGAATTCGGTTCTGCCATCGCGCGGATATTATGCGAGTTCAACGTTGCGGCACGTCCCCGTTTTGCAACGTGCAATATCGCCGGACGGCTGTGATCCCGGCGCGTTCACCACCGCTCACATGCAAGGTGATGGTTGTTATAGAGTTGCAGATTCGAAGGTGATGGCGCGGACGTTTGCTTGTGTAAAACGTTTGGTTTCGGCCCCGGTACGCTTGCCGTCCACCTGCCATCACGGATAAATTCTGCGGTTTGAGTCACGAATCAGGAATCCACCAATCGAGTCTTCGAGTCTGGAAGAGCTGATGACCGATCGATCGAACGTTCAGGACGCCATTGGAAGCGGTGGGGGCATTCTGCGGTTGGAGCCGTGCTGGGTGCCGCGTTCATTCATGCTGCCGGGGCGGCGGCTGCGGCTGCACCCCGACGACTACTACGCGTTCGGCGGCCACCGCGGCGGCATCAACGAACGCTGGTTCTCCTCGACGACCAACGCCGATAACGGACCCGGGACGCCGGCGGACGAAGGCCTGAGCTACGTCAGGGTCGCCGATGGCCGCCGGTTCCTGCTCAAGGACGCTGTCGAGAAGGCAGGCGATCTGCTCATCGGCGCGGACGTGATGTCGCGGGAGAACGGGTGGAATCTTCTCTGCAAATTCTTCGACAACCTCGGGCCGATTCCACACCACATGCACCAGAGCGACGAAGACGCCAAGCGCGTCGGCCGCCGCGGCAAGCCTGAAGCGTATTACTTTCCTCCCCAGTACAACCCGACCGACAACAACTATCCGTACACGTTCATGGGTCTCGAACCGGGGACGACAAAGGATGATCTCCGGAGGTGTCTGGAGAACTGGAACAAAGGTGACAACGGTATTACGTATCTGTCCCGCGCCTACCGCCTTCAGCGCGGCACCGGTTGGCAGATCGATCCGGGAATTCTTCACGCGCCAGGATCGCTGCTGACCTACGAGCCGCAGGTGAACAGCGACGTGTTCGCCATGTTCCAGTCGGAGGTGGAGGGACGCATCATTCCGTGGGACCTGCTCGTCAAGGATGTGCCGCAGGACAAGTCGCGCGATCTCGACTACATCATCAACATGCTGGACTGGGACGCGAACACCAACCCGCGGTTCGGCGAGAGCAACCGGTGCTTCCCAAGGCCGGTACGGCCGTTCAAGGAAACCGAGGCGGACGGATACCGCGAGCAGTGGGTGTCCTACGGCACCGGCTGGTATTCCGCCAAGGAGCTCACGGTGCTGCCGAAGCGCAGCGTGACCATCAAGGACAGCGCGGCGTACGGCGTCATCCTGACGCAGGGTTACGGCACGTTCGGCAAACTGCCGGTGTCAACGCCGGCGATGATCCGCTTCGGACAGATGACGGAAGACGAAGTGTTCGTGACCGCGGACACGGCGAAGGAGGGCGTGCGCGTCGACAACCTGAGCGAGACCGACCCGCTCGTGCTGTTGAAGCACTTCGGCCCGGGGAATCCGGACGCGGAGCCGTTCAAGAAGCTGCGAAAGAAAATCTGACGCGGGATCCGGGATCCGGGATGCGGGATCCGGGGATTCGCGATTCGACGATTAGCGATCCCCGATTGGGGATAAGGGATTTCAGGAGCAAGCATGCCCAATAAGTATCCAAAGATTCATAACGCCATGTGGCCCGGTCTCGTCGGCAAAGGCGGGCCGGGGGCGGAACCGCCGATCGATCTCGACACGATGCTCGACCTGACGGTGAAGGCGGAGGTGAAGGGGGTCAAGTTCGACGGCGTGGACCTGTTCCTGTTCGATCCGCACACGAGCATCGATTCGACGGACGACGACCTGAAGAAGCTGGCGGACAAGATCGGCGGCAAGAACCTCTCGGTCGGGTCGCTCGTCGCTCCGGTATGGCCACCGACCGGCGGAGGATCGGCGATGGGCAGCGACGAGGAGCGCAAGAACTTCCTCACGCAGGTCCGCAAGGCGTGCGCGATCGGAAAAAAGCTGAAGGACATCGGCGTGCGGAAGTACGGCGTCATCCGCATCGACTCGGCTGCCAGTCCGGCGGAGTGGGCCAAGGATCCGGCGGGCAACACGAAGAGGATTGCCGACACGTTCCGCCAGGCGTGCGACATCGCGGAGGAATATGGCGAGCGTCTGGCCGCCGAAGGGGAGATCTGCTGGGGCGGCATGCACAGCGTCAAGCGGAACATCGAGTTGCTGGAGGCGGTGAACCGTCCCAAGACGCTCGGGTTCCAGGCCGACATGGCGCACACGCTGCTCTTCACCATGGGCTACAACGCGCCCGACGATCGCATCCTGCCGGAGAACTTCGACTGGAACGACAAGAAAGGCCTCGACGAAGGTCTGAAAAAGATGACGCGTGCGCTGCGGCCGTGGACGATCGACTTTCACGTGGCGCAGAACGATGCGACCGTCAAGGGATCCGGCTCGCACGACAAGACCGGACATCACTGCCAGCCGCACGATCCCAACGGCAAGCTCGACATCGTCCATCACGCGGGGTTCTGGCTGCGTGAGGACAACGGCCAGCCGACGAAGAAAGTTCAGCACATCTGCTGGGACGGCTGCATGTTCCCGAACGCCGTGATGATGCAGCAGAAGACCTGGAACGAGATCCTCGGCGTCATGGCCGCAGTGCGTGACGCTCACGGTTGGGATTAGCCGGGGCGTAAAGCTTCGGGACTAGCCGGGGCGTAAAGCCCCGGCCTACATGTAGGGCGGCCCGTTATGGGCCCTGTAGGGCGGGCCTTTACGGCCCGCCGGGGACTCCTGAATGAAATCGCTGAACATCGGGTTGGTCGGTTACGGCTTCATGGGGCGCACGCACTCCAACGCGTTTCACCAGGCGCCGCGGTTCTTCACCCTGCCGTACCAGCCGGTGCTGAAGGCGGTGGCGGCGCGGAACGCCGAGCGGGTCAAGAAGTTCGCCGAGAACTGGGGCTACGAGTCGTACGACACCGACTGGCGCAACCTCGTCGCGCGAAAGGATATCGACGTCATCGACATCGCGAGCCCGAACGACACGCATCACGAGATCGCGATTGCGGCCGCGAAGGCCGGCAAGATGGTCATGTGCGAGAAGCCGCTCGGCCGCACTGGCAAAGAGGCGCAGGAGATGGTCGACGCGGTCGAGAAGGCGGGCGTGCCGAATACCGTCTGGTACAACTATCGCCGCGTTCCCGCCGTCACCTTGATCAAACAGCTGCTGGACGAGGGGAAGTTCGGGCGCATCTTTCACTACCGCGCGAAGTTCCTCCAGGACTGGACCATCTCGCAGGATCTGCCGCAGGGGGGCGAGGGGCTGTGGCGTCTCGACGTCAACGTCGCCGGCAGCGGCGTCACCGGCGACTTGCTGGCGCACAACATCGACACGGCGCTGTGGCTCAACGGTCCGATTACCGAAGTCACCGCGATGACCGAGACGTTCATCAAGGAGCGCAAGCACAACCTGACCGGCAAGGTGGAACCGGTCGGGATCGACGACGCGAGCGCATTTCTCTGCCGGTTCGAGAACGGATCGCTCGCGATGTTCGAGGCAACCCGCTACGCGCGGGGGCACAAGGCGCTCTACACCCTCGAGATCAACGGCGAGCACGCATCCGCATTCTGGGACCTGCACGACCTGCATCGCATCCAGTACTTCGATCATCGCGATGAAGCGCGCGTGCGCGGCTGGCGCAGCGTCCACATCACGGACGGCGATCATCCGTACATGAAGCACTGGTGGGTGCCCGGTCTGCAGATCGGCTACGAGCACACGTTCATTCACCAGTTCGCCGACTTCGTCGAGGCCGCGGCACAGGGGAAGAGCATCGCGCCGTCATTCCGCGACGGCCTGGCGACCGATCACGTCACGGACGCGGTGTTGAAGTCCGGAAAGAGCGGCAAGTGGGAGAAGGTGTCGCGGTAGAAAGTGTCGCGGTAGTGTCCGCCTTCAGGCGGAC
>JBKPLP010000107.1:0-7166 GCA_046731735.1 Acidobacteriota bacterium | reverse complement strand
CAGTTCAACTTCGAGCTGCAGGCGGCGGCCACCGAGGACGCGCTCATGCTCTCACTCGGGCCGCAGCATTCGTTCCCGCTGTCCGACGTCTTCCGCTACCTGCACCCCGAGACGACGCGGGATGTGCTGGTGCAGGCGTTTCTGGACGCGCCGGTGTTCAAGACGCGCTGGCGCTGGAACACGACGATCTCGCTCGCGGTGCCGCGCGCCAGGGGCAGCCGTAAGCTCGCGCCGCAGATCCAGCGGATGCTCGCGGATGATTTGATGGCGGCCGTCTTTCCCGATGCCGCGGCGTGTCTCGAGAACATTCCCGGCGATCGCCAGATCCCCGATCATCCGCTCGTGTCCCAAACGGTTCGCGATTGCCTCGAGGAAGCGATGGACTTCGCAGGGCTCCGCGCCGTGCTCGGCCGGATCCACCGCGGCGAGCTCCGGCTCGTTGCCCGCGACACGCCGGAGCCGTCGGTGTTTGCGCACGAGATCTTGAACGCCAAGCCGTACGCATTCCTGGACGATGCGCCGCTCGAGGAACGGCGCAGCCATGCCGTGCAATCGCGCCGGGCGACGGATCCCGCGTCGGCCGGCGATCTCGGTGCGCTCGACGCGGCCGCCATCGCGCGCGTGCGCGAGGAAGAACGACCGGAGCCGCGTGACGCCGACGAGCTCCACGATGCGCTGCTGACCGCAGGATTCCTGACGTCAGCCGAGATGGACGGCGTCAGGCCGCAGCTGCTCGACGAGTTGACCGCGGCACGTCGCGCTGCCCGCGTCGCCTTCGCCGAACAAGGCGTCGTGATCACTGCCGAACGGCTTGCCGAACTTCGCGCGATTCATCCGGACCTCATCGCGCCCCCCTCGCTGCAGCCGCCCCCGTCCCGCCGCGAAAAATCGTGGACGCGCAGCGAGGCGATTGCCGAGCTCTTACGCGGACGGTTGACGCTGACCGGTCCCGTCACCGCCGCCACACTCGCTGGTTCATTGGGCATTCAGCCGCCGGATGCGGACGCGGGCCTCCTGCTGCTCGAAGCGGACGGCGTGGTGCTTCGCGGACGGTTCACGCCAGGCGAGGCCGCGCTCGAATGGTGTGACCGGACGCTCCTCGCGCGAATTCATCGCTACACGCTGAACCGCCTTCGCGCCGAAATCGAGCCGGTCAGTCCGGCGGACTTCATGCGATTCCTGTTCCGGTGGCAACACCTCGAAACGTCGTCGAGGTTGACCGGCCTCGATGGGCTGCGCGAACTCGTCGCCGTACTCGACGGCTACGAGCTTCCGGCGGGAGCGTGGGAGCGGACCGTGCTCGGCGTGCGCCTCGATCGGTACGATCCGTCGTTGCTCGACATGATCTGTCTGTCTGGCGAGGCGGGCTGGGCGCGTCTGTCGCCCGCCAGGCGGGAGGGGAGCGAGGTGCCCAGCCTGGCGCCGGCGACCCCTATCGCCCTCTTCGTACGGGAGCATGCGAACGCGTGGCGGACGCTGCGAGAGCCAGGTGAAGAACCGCGGCTCAGTGAGGCAGCGCGCAGCGTTCTTGGCGAGCTCCGTTCGCGCGGCGCATCGTTCTTCGCCGATCTCGCCGCAGCATGCGAGCTGGATGCCGATCAGCTGCGTCAGGCAATTGGCACGCTCGTCGCGTGCGGACTCGTCACGTCTGACGGGTTCTCGGGTCTGCGCGCGCTGGTGTGGGCAGCGCGCGGACGCCCGGCACAGCACGATCGTCGCAGCAGCTTCGCCGGCCGCTGGACGACCGTCGAGGCGAAGGGGGTCGCTCGCGAGGAGGCAGTCGACCTCCAGGCGCGGACGCTGCTCCGGCGGTACGGGGTGATCTTCCGCCGGCTGCTCACTCGCGAGACGAATGCCGCGACCTGGCGCGAGCTTGCGCGGGTCTACCGGCGGCTCGAAGCGCGCGGCGAGATCCGCAGCGGCCGGTTCGTCACCGGCATGTCCGGTGAGCAGTTCGCATTGCCACAGGCCGTCGCTTGTCTGCGAGAGGTCAGGCGGATCGCGCCCGATGGGACGCTCGTCGCCATCAGCGCCGCGGATCCGTTGAACCTGACCGGGATTGTCACCGCCGGCGAGCGGATCCGCACGGCCCGCCGCAACCGGATCGTCTACCGCGACGGCGCGCCGATCGCCGTTCGTGAAGGGGACTTCGTCCGCGCCCTGACGGCGACAGATCCGCACGTTGCCGCCGACGTCGCGCGCGCGCTCAAGGCGCGATACACGCCCGTGACGGCCTAGCCGGCGAACGATTCGCTCGCCCCATCACACGCGAGCGGTTCCGCTCGGGGGTCATCTTAGCGACCACGAGTGGGCGCGGCAAGCACGACTGCGTTATGCTACGCCGCGGTTCTGAGCCGCTGCAGGTCCTATGCCCGCGGAACGCGACAACCCGTTCGCCACGCTCGACAGCGCATATGAATTCGTCAGCCTCTTGCGCGAGGCGGTCGACGATGCCTACGAGTCGATCGCCGACGACATCGTCCGCGCCCAGGAGACCAAGGGGTCGGAACGCCGGCTCGATGCCTTGCGGCTGGTGGACTACAAACTGAACTCGCTGCGTCAGAATGTGCTCGGCATGCTCATTCTGCTGAACGATCTGCGCAGCCTGCGACGGCTGCTCCTCGGTGAGCGAAAAGGGTCCATCGACGTCGAGTGAGACGCGCCAGCTACTGCCGTTTCAGGCCGAGCGTGCGGATTCGTTTGTGGAGTGCCGTGCGCTCGGTGTCGAGCAGCCGCGCGGCTGCCGACACGTTCCAGTCGGTCTGATCCAGCGCCTGCCGTATCCGTTCCCGCTCCGCCGAGTCGCGGACTTCCTGCAATCCGGCCGCTCGCGGCGCCGCCGGCGCCGAGCTCACCTCCAACGGAATCGCGTCGGCGGTGATGCGATCGCCGGGCGTGAGAATCGCCATCCGTTCCACCACGTTCCGCAGCTCGCGGACGTTGCCGGGCCAGGTATGGCGAGCGAGCAGCGCCACGGCGTCCGCGTCGATCGTCCGCGGCCGGAAGTTGTTGCGCGCGCAGAATTCGGACAGAAAGTACGGCACCAGCTCCGCGACGTCCTGTAGACGCTCGCGCAGCGCCGGCACCCGGATCGGCACGACGCTGAGGCGGTAGTACAAATCCTCCCTGAACCTGCCCGCCGCGACGAGCTCGTGGAGCCGGCGGTTCGTCGCCGAGATGACCCGGGCGGCCACTCTGATCGTCTGCTCCCCGCCCACGCGCTGCAGCTCGCCGTCCTGCAGGACGCGCAGCAGCTTTGCCTGCGACGCCTCGTGCAAATCGCCGACTTCGTCGAGAAAGATGGTGCCGCCATCGGCCAGCTCGAACTTGCCGCGCCGCAGCGCCGCGGCACCGGTGAACGCGCCTTTCTCGTGGCCGAACAGCTCGCTCTCAATCAGCTCGGTCGGGATCGCGGCGCAATTGACCTTGACGAACGGTCCCGACGCGAAGGGACTTTCGCGATGGATGTGGGCGGCGAGCAGCTCCTTGCCGGTGCCCGACTCTCCTGACAGCAGCACGGTGACGTCGGAGCGCGCCACCTGCGTGGCCTGCTGCACCGCCTGCTGGAACGCAGGCGCCGATCCAATCATCTTCGGCGCCGGACCGACGAGCTCGCGGTATCGCTGGTTCTCGCGCTGCAGATCCGACCACTCGAGCGCGTTCTTGACGACGAGCAGCACGCGATCGCGGGCCAGCGGTTTTTCGAGGAAATCGAAGGCGCCGATCCGCGTCGCCTCGACGGCGTCGGCAATCGTGCCGTGCCCGGAGATCATGACCGCGGCGCTGCGCTCGTCCCACTGCCGCAGCGACCGCAGCAGATCGATGCCGCTGCCGTCGGGCAGGCGCACGTCGAGCAGATACACGTCGGCGCCCGCGCGGTTCCGCCCCGCAGTGAAGGCCGCCGCCGAGTCGAACACCGTGACGCGATGCCCCTCGCCTTCCAGAATCAGGCGGAGCGATCGGCCGATGTTCGGCTCGTCGTCGACGATGACGATGTGATGCTTGCGGCTCATGATGGCAGCGTGACCCTGAAAGCGGCGCCGCCAAGCTCCCCCGGCATGACCGTGACGTCTCCACCCGAGAGGAGCGCGTTCTTCTTGGCGATGGAGAGTCCGAGACCCATGCCATCCTTCTTGAAGGTGATCGTGGGCTCGAACAGCCTGGCGGAGACCTCGGCGCTCAGGCCGGGCCCGGAGTCGTGTACGTCGATGACCACGCGTTCTCCGTCGCGTCGCGTCAACACGAGGACGGCGCCGCCGGGCCGCGCCGCTTCCGCCGCGTTCTGCAGCAGATTGGTCAGGATCCCGTTCACGAGATCCGGCGCGGCATGCACGCGCGGACGGCCGTCGTCGAGCCGGAGATGATACGTCACGCGCGGATGCGCAGGGCGCAGCAGCGCGACCCGCTCGGTGACGACCGCGTTGATGTCGAGCACCTCCGGATGCACGGGAGGCTCGCTCGCGAACTCCGAGAACGCGCGCACGCGCCGCTCGAGCGACTCGATTTCGCTGACGACGATCTGGACCGCCTGATCCATGAACGCGCGCTCGGACGCCGGCTGGCGCGCCTGCATTTCCTCGACGGTCAGCCGGATCGGCGTCAGGGAGTTCTTCAGCTCGTGCGCGGTCTTGCGCGCCAGCGACTGCCAGCTCGCCATGCGCGTCAGGTGCACGAGCCGCTCGCGGCTCTCCTCGAGTTGATCCGCCATGTGGTTGAAGGCGTCGACCGCACGGGCCACTTCGTCGCGCGGCCGAACGCCAGGCTTCGCGCCGGTTTCCAGCCGCCGCGACCAGTCTCCGCCGGCGTAATCGGTGAGCGCGGCGGTGAGATCCTGGATCGGCCGGCTGACCCGGTTGGCGATGAAGATCAGCGGCAGCAGCGAGACGAGCCACGCGGCGCCGAGCAGCAGGAGCAGCGTCAGCGTGAATCCCCGCCGCAGGTCGCGTGCGTCGATCGCGTCGACGAGGCGGCGCGTTCCGCGAAGTTCAGTGGACAGCTGTTCCATGCTGATGCCACCGAGATCGCGGCTGTAGATCTCGACGCCAGGGCGGGCCGGATCGTCCGTTCGCCGCATGTAGTCCACGCGCTCGCCGTTCGCCCCCGAAACGCCGAAACGCTCGCGCTCGCCGCTTTCCCAGAACGATCGAATGGGCTCGGGCCACTGTGCCGCATTGGCGGTCGCGAACACGGTCGCAGGCGTCCGGCCGGTGAGCGCGTCCCGCTTCAGCGCGTCGCGTTCGCGCTGGTAGAACTGCTTCGCGGTGGTTTCGAGCGTCCGTGAGAGCCGGTCCAGCTCGCCCGTCGTCGCATAGCCGAGGCTGCGGTCGAGCAGCGACGTCGTGATCCATACCGTTGCGGCGAGGGGGACCAGCGTCGATGCCAGGAACGCGGCGATGAGACGGTTGCGGAGGCGATTCATTGCGGACGCGAATCAGCGAGCCGGCAGGCGGAACGGGCCGGCCTCCAGCGTGTGCGGCGACGGCTCGGCCTTGCGGCGGCGGCTCAACGCGTCGATGAGCGCCTGCAACGAGTAACCCGAGTCGGACGGGTCCGCCGTGACGTCGCCGTCAAGGATCCGGTACTCGAGCCGAATCCAGAACGGCGCGTCGCGCCCGAGCGCGCCAAGCACGCTGAGCGGAATGGCCAGCTGCTCGACGCACCACGCCTCGGCGGCGGACGCCGCGAGGTGTGAAACGGACTGCGATCGTCCCCCGACCGTGGTCACCGCGAATCGTTCCTCCCAGAGATCGTAGCTCAAGGCGAAGATCCGCCGCGTCGCTGCCGCGGGCGACTTTCCGGGTGCGGCCATCACCAGCGCGGCGAGCTCGACCCGGACCGAGCGGCCGTCTTTCAACCGGGCGAGCGGATCTCCCTTCAAAAAGCTGAGGCCAGGCGCCCGGATCCTCAGCGTGCCGCCCACCGCGTCGACGGTCAACGTCTGCGCCGACGCGCGCACGGCCGGCCACGCCAGCAGAGCGAGCAAGACGGCCGCGGCTCTCCGGCGCCGTGTTACCACCGCGCCCCGATCCCCGGGATTCGCAGACCCACGGCCAGGACGGCGGTCAGGTTGTCGGTGTTCAGCGGGAAGCCGACGACGGCGAATGCCGGCCCCCCATGAAACCCGAAGCCGGTTGATACGCGGACGTGACGCGCGGTATTCGCATCCCAGACCGATCCGACGTCGAGAAACAGCGTGAGCCCCGTGTAGCGGTATTCGATCGAGGAGTAGGCCACGCGATCACCGCCGGCTGGCGAAATATCGAACTTGTCCCAACCGCGCAGCGTCGTCGAGTCACCGAGCGCGAAGCGTTCGAAGAGCGGCGCGTGACCGGTGATCGCGCCAGCCATGCCGGTCGCCTGCACGTGATGCCGGGCGAAGTCGAAACGATACGAGCCGTGTCCGAGATACTTCGTATAGGCGAGATCGCTTTCCAGACTGCGGGAGCCGGCACGGACGCCGAAGCTGGCCACCGCACGGTGCGTCGCATCCGAACTCTGTTCCCATCGCCGATCGAAATCGACCAATGCAACCGCCGCGTTCGCCATCTGCGAATCGGTCGCCGGCGCGAGCGCCTTCAGCTCTGAGATGCTTACTCCCGCAGCGATGCTGATCTCGGGACTGACGGCGAACTTCAGCAACGGGGTAAGCGTCGTCCGCGTGCCGTATGGGCGGCTGGCGGGTTCGACGGGAAGCGCATTCAGCGTGGGACCGCGCCAGTCCTGATCGAACCACGACCACTCGAGGCTCGCACCCAGCCGGCGAGTGCCCAGCTTTCGCGTTTCGAAGCGCAACCCGGCGCCGGAATACTCCTCGACGGAATCCTCTGAGTTCGCGAGGGCGAAGATTGGGGTGAAGCGAATGGTTCGGTCCCCGATGTTGACGTCCCAGTAGCCTCCCCACCCCTGGTCCGAGTGATAGACCAGGTTCGAACGAAGCGGCTCGAAGCGCAGCCACGGCGGCGGTTCTTTCCTGCGCGCTTCATAGAGGAGCTTGATGCGGCCGACCTCGTCCCCGCGCTGAATCCGGCGGGAGACGTCGTAGCGCGGCAGCTCGCGTTCGATGCGTTCCTGCAACTTGTCGGCTTCGCCCGAGTCGAGGCGTCTGCCGACCAGCGCACGCAGGTCGTCGCGCAGCGCCTGCGACAGCTCGCCATCGGGCACGCCCG
>JBKPLP010000106.1:0-56911 GCA_046731735.1 Acidobacteriota bacterium | reverse complement strand
TCATCTCGAACATGTTGACCTGCGCCTTGCCCCCGAAGACCGGTTTCAGCGAATCGTCCGCCTTGATCATGCGGCGGTTCTTCTCGTCCTGCAGCCCGTTCTTCTTGATGTAGGCCCACAGCTTCTTGGTGACCTCCGTGCGCGGCACGGGCTTCGAGCCGATGACTTCCGACAGCGCTGCGCTGGGGGTCATGGGCTTCATGAATGCCGCATTGGGCTTCCGGGCGCTCTTCTTCTTGCCGGTCGATCTCGCGCTCCCGTTTTTCTTCTTCGCTGTCTTGGCCATCTACGCTCCTCTTGAAGACGCTCGCGGCGTCACGGCGTAGTATCGCGCAGTTTCGTGCAATTCAGTGCAGAAAAGTGAAGGGACGATCGGCGACGCGGCCATTCTCCAGCTGCACGACATGGTCGGCCAGCCGATCGACTTCGACCGGATCGTGCGTGACGTAGACGATCGGCACGCGAAGCTCGTCACGAACCCGTTCGAGATACGGCCAGATCCGGCGGCGCCGCTCGACATCGACGGCCGCGAGCGGCTCGTCGAACAGCAGCACCTGAGGCGCGGACATCAAGGCCCGCGCGACGGCGACGCGCTGCCGCTCACCTCCGGACAGCTGCGGAACCCGGCGATCCAGCAGCCCCTCTATCTCCAGCATGGAGGCCACGGCATCGAGCGCGAGCTTCTGGCCCTCGCGCCTTCCGTAGAGCACGTTCCGGCGAACCGTCATGTGCGGAAACAGCGAGACATCCTGCGCGACGTAGCCGATGTGACGCCGGTGGGGCGGAAGATCGATGCCTGCGGCGCGGTCGAACAGGACTCCTGAATCGATGGCGATCGAGCCCGACGCCGGCCGCCTGAGCCCCGCGATCGCGTCGAGGACCGTCGTCTTGCCGGACCCCGAGGGACCGAAGAGCGCCGTGACGCGGGCCGTGAGACGCTCGTGGATCTCGAGCGTGAAGCCCCCCTGGTGAAGGGTGAAGTCGAGCAGAATCACGCGTGCTCCTCGGCCGTCCACACGAGCCGGTTGGACCACCAGAGCGCCGCGAACGCGATCGCCGCGGAGATGAGGGCGAGCCCGGCCGCTTCGCGCGTGCGGCCGATCTCGGAAAGCGAGTAGATCGCGACCGCGAGCGTCCGGGTGGCTCCCGGGATGCTGCCCGCGATCATGATCGTCGCACCGAACTCCCCAATCGCGCGGGCGAATCCGAGGACCGCGCCGCCAATAACGGCGGGACGGGCCAGCGGCAGCGTCACTGTCAGGAACACGCGCCATGGCGCCGCACCGAGCGTCGCCGCGGCGGCCTCGAACCGATGGTCCACCTGCTCGAAGCCCGCACGAACGGTGCGGACGAACAGCGGCAGTCCCATCACGGTCATCGCGAGTACGACCGCTTTCCAGGTGAAGACGAGCTGAACGCCCGCGCGCTCGAGGACGCGGCCAATCGGGCCCAGGGGAGCAAACAGCGTCAGCAGCAGCAGACCGGTCGCGACCGGCGGCATGACGAGCGGCAGCGACACGATGGTGTCGAGCAGCAGGCGGCCCCGGAACCGCTTGCGCGCGAGCACCCATGCGATGAGCAGCCCCGGCGGGACCATCAATACCGTCGCCAGCGCGGCGGTCGCGAGCGTAAACCAGGTGATCTGCCAGACGTCCACGTCACTGCACCGCTGCCAGCGGGGTGAACTTGTAGCGGGCGAACACCGCGGCGGCGCGTGGGCCCTGAAGAAATGTGAGGAACCGCTCCGCCTCGGCACGATTGGCCGCCCGGCGGGCGAGCGCCGCGGGATACACGACCCGCGGAACGCCGGCGCCGGTGATGACCAGCGAATTCAGCGAGCTGACAGTCGCCGTGTCGCTTTCGTACACGATGGCGGCGTCGGCGCTGCCATTGACGACGGCGGCGAGCGCCGCGCGGACGTTTCCCACCGGCACGACGCGAGCGGCAACGGAGTCCCACAGGCCCGCGGACTCGAGATAGCGGCGCGCGTAGACACCCGCGGGAACTGCCGCGGGGTCGCCGAGCGCGAGCCGCCGGACATCCGGCCCGGCGAGATCCCGCGCATCGTGGATGGGAACTCCACCTTGCCGCGCGACGATGGCGAGCCGGTTCCCCAACAGGTCAACGCGCGAAGCTGGATCGATCGCCCCGGCCTGCGCCGCCACATCCATCTGCATCTCGTCGGCGCTGATGAACATGTCGGCGGGCGCGCCGTTCACGAGCTGGCGCGCGAGCGTGCTGGATGCCGCAAAGTTGAACCGGACAGGTCCGCCTCCGGCCGCGGCGTACTCCTTCGCGATCGCTTCCAGGGCATCGGTGAGACTCACCGCGGCGGAAACCGTCAGCGGTTCCGGCGCCGTACCGACCAGCGCCAACAGGGCGAGACAGACCGCCGCGCCACGAATCATCCCCGATCCTCCCCCCTGAAGCCCTGAAGCCGCCGATTCTATACGACTTTATATTGATTTTATGACGATTCAGCGCGATTCTATCGCATGGACCTCGTCACCCCCCGCGAAGCCGCACGGCGGCTCGGCGTCAGCTACCCGACCCTGAAGCAATGGATCTACAAGGGCAGTGTCCGGACGCGGCGGACGGCGGGCGGCCACCACCGCATTCCCTCCACGGAGATCGATCGGCTGCTTGCCGTCAGCGGCAAGGCGCCGCGCAAGAAAGGCCCGCGCAGCAGCGGCACCATCGTCACGCTGAGCGGCCGCAATCAGCTGCGGGGGATCGTCGAAGAGGTGCGCATCGAGGGACTCCTCGCGCAGGTGCGGCTCCGGGTCGGCGACCAGCGGCTGACCGCGATCATCACGCGCGACGCGGTGGACGAGCTCAGGCTCCGCCGCGGCGACGAAGCGCTTGCCGTCATCAAGGCGACGGAAGTCATGGTCGCGCGTTAGCCGCTGCGGGGCGCACGTCGCTTCCGGCCGAGCGCCTTGGCAATCTTCGCGGCGACCGGGTTGGTGTCGAGCGTCTCGATCGGCGCGGGCAGGGCAAGCGACCAGTTCGGCCACTCGTCCGTCGTCGCCGGAATGTTCGGGCGCTCTTCCACGGCCATGGCATCGTCCAGCGTCGCCGTCAGGATCCGTGACGGCGCTCGCGCCAGCGATTCGTACACGCGCACCACGACCGTCGGGGCCGACGTGCGCGGCGCGGCCTTGGTCATGCGGCTGACGCGCGCGGCGATGTCGCGCGTGCCTTGCTCGTTCGGCGACAGCCCGAGCTCCCGCTGCACGACCAGGTCGGATCCGGTCCAGAGGCCCGCGATGGTCGGCAAATCGTGCGTGGTCACCGCGGCGAGCGCCTGCGCCGGGTATCGCGCCGGCGGTGCCTGTTCGAACCAGAGCAGCCGATAGGAGAGCACGCGCTGTGCAGCAAGCGTCCGCCGCGCCTGCTCCTCGACCGTGCCCAAATCCTCGCCGACGATGATCGCGCGCGCCCGCAGGCTTTCGAGCGCGACGATCGCGAGCAGTTCGCGCGCATTGCTGCGCACGTAGGCGCCCGATCCAGGCTCGGCTCCCGCGGGAATCCAGAACAGCCGGAAGAGTCCCATCACGTGATCGATCCGCAGCCCGCCGGCATGACGCAGGCACGCGCGGATCGTCTGGATGAACGGCTCATAACCGGCGGCGCGCAGTTTGTGGGGAACGAATGGTGGAAGTCCCCAGTCCTGACCCCTGGTATTGAACTCGTCGGGCGGCGCGCCGACGCTCATCCCGTGCGCCAGCACGTCCTGGAACGCCCAGGCGTCGGCGCCATCGGCGTCGAATCCGATCGGAAGATCCTGCATGACCCTGAGCGTGCGCGAGGCGCTCGCGAGCTGACGGTCGATCTGAAACTGCAGCCACTTGTGGAATCGGATCCGACGGGCGACAGGACGCGTCCGCGCAAGATCCCGAACCGCTGTCGAATCCGGGTGCCGGAGCTCCTCCGGCCACCCGTGCCACCCCGACTGAAACCGTTCGGCGAACGCGCAGAACGTGGCGAACTGTTCGAGGCCGCGTCCCTGCTCGCGCGTGAACGCGTCGAGGTCTGGCGAATCGCGCCGCTCGACGAGCGCCCAGATCCGCTCGAGCGCGACCATCTTCAGGGTGAAGACGGCATCGCGATCGATCACCCGGTCCTTGTTGAGTGCCCGGGCGCGCGCGGCGATCGTCGCGAGATCGCCGAGGGTCTCGGCTCCGTCGATCTCTTCGACACGCAAATAGAGCGGATTCCGGAATCGGCGGCTCGAGGGAAAGTACGGGCTGGGCTGCTGTGGCAGCGTCGGCGTCGGCGCGGCAAGCGGATTGACGAGCGCGATGCCGGCGCCTTGCGCCGCCGCCCATCGCGTGAGGCGGCGGAGATCGGCGAGATCGCCAATCCCCCAGCTGCGCCGGGAACGTGAGGCGTACAACTGGATCGCCCAGCCCCACGTCCGGAGATCCTCGGGCAGGAAGCACGCCGCGGGAGCGACGATGAGGGGCACCGCATTCGCTCGGTCCGGCCAGAACTGGTGATATCCGGGCGGCAGCGCGGGCCTGACGCGTCCATCGACGTGGACCGACGATCCGTCCTCGAGACGGATCTCGCCGCGACCGCGCCAGTCCTCACCTTCGGTGAGAACGATGACCGTTCCTTCCGATGGAAGGCGCTCCCCCAGCGCGCGGCGGATCGCATCAATCGTTTCGGATGGAACATCGCGGCGATCGCCGAGCGCGTCGACGTAGTGGTCCTGGATCTCTTCGGCCGGCTGATTCATTTCGGCGCAAGTCTCCGCAGCAGCACCAGCGACCACGGCTGGACGTTGAGAACGGCCCCCGCAACCAGTGCCGGTCCGCTCTCCTCCGCCTGCATGAAGTCCTTCTCGTCGGCGGTATTCAGGACAAGCGCCCACCGCTCTCCCCACCTGGTGTCTGGCAACGTGAAGTCGAGGGCCTCGTGATGCGCGTTGAACATCACGTAGTAGCTGTCGTCGACGATCGGTTCACCGCGCTCGTTCGGGCTATGAAGCGCGCGGCCGTTGAGAAACACGGCCAGGGATTTCGCGAAACCCGCCTGCCAATCCTCTTCCGACATCTCTGCGGCGGCGGGCGTGAACCACCCGATGTCGCTGACCTGAGTGCCGTGAATCGGCCGCCCCTGGAACCAGCGGCGCCGGCAGAATACCGGGTGCCGATGGCGCAGCGTGATCAGCCGGCTCGTGAACGCGAGGAGATC
This sequence comes from Acidobacteriota bacterium, assembly GCA_046731735.1. Taxonomy (GTDB): domain Bacteria; phylum Acidobacteriota; class Vicinamibacteria; order Vicinamibacterales; family 2-12-FULL-66-21; genus JALZOC01. The sequence continues at coordinate 51,709 of JBKPLP010000106.1, read as the reverse complement.
GTCGTCGGCGTGCTCCCAGTCGTACCAGGAGATCTCGTTGTCCTGGCAATACGCGTTGTTGTTTCCCTGCTGCGTGCGCCCGATCTCGTCGCCGCCGCCAAGCATCGGAACGCCCTGCGATAGGAACAGCGTCGCCAGGAAGTTGCGCGTTTGCCGCCGGCGCAGCGCCAGCACGTGCGGGTTCTGGGTGGCACCCTCCTCGCCGCAGTTCCATGAACGGTTGTGGCTCTCGCCGTCGCGGTTCTCTTCACCGTTTGCCTCGTTGCGCTTCTCGTTGTACGAAACGAGGTCGCGCAGCGTGAAGCCGTCGTGTGCGGTGATGAAGTTGACGCTGGCGTACGGCCGCCGGGCTGTGCCCTGGTACAGGTCCGAGCTGCCGGTGTATCGCGAGCCGAATTCCGCCAGCGTGCTGTCGCTGCCGCGCCAGAAGTCGCGCACGGTGTCGCGATACTTTCCGTTCCACTCGGACCACAGCGGCGGAAAGTTCCCGACCTGATAGCCCCCCTCGCCGATGTCCCAGGGCTCGGCGATCAGTTTCACCTGGCTGACGACGGGGTCCTGTTGAATGAGATCGAAGAACGACGACAGCCGGTCGACGTCGTGCAGTTCGCGTGCGAGGGTGGCCGCCAGGTCGAAGCGGAAACCGTCCACGTGCATCTCGAGCACCCAGTAGCGCAGGCTGTCCATGATGAGCTGCAGCACGTGCGGGTGACGCATGTTGAGGGTATTGCCCGTCCCGGTGTAATCCATGTAGTACCGGCGGTTGTCGGGCATCAGCCGGTAGTAGGCCGGATTGTCGATCCCCTTGAACGACAGCATCGGGCCAAGATGGTTTCCCTCCGCGGTGTGGTTGTAGACGACGTCGAGGATCACCTCGATGCCCGCCTCGTGCATCGTCTTGACGAGCGCTTTGAACTCGAGGACCTGGTCGCCGCGCTGTCCCGAGGCGGCGTACTCGTTATGGGGCGCGAAGTACCCGATCGAGTTGTAGCCCCAGTAATTGCGCAGCCCGCGATCGATGAGCGACGAGTCCTGGACGAACTGGTGGACTGGCAGCAGCTCGATCGCGGTGATGCCGAGGTTCCTCAGGTAGTCGACGGAGACGGGATGCGCCAGGCCCGCGTAGGTGCCGCGGAGTTCGTCCGGAATGTTCGGGTTCGTGCGGCTGAAACCCTTCACGTGCGTCTCGTACACGACGGTGCGGTGCCACGGCGTATTCGGCTGCCGATCGTTGCCCCAGTCGAAGTACGGATTGATGACGACGGATTTCGCTACGAACGGGCCGCTGTCCAGCTCGTTCTTCGAGTTCTCAGGCTCGGCGAAGTGATATGGGAAGACTGCCTCGCTCCAGTCCCACAGGCCGTCAATCGCCTTCGCGTATGGGTCGAGGATCAGCTTCGCTGGATTGCACCAGTTCCCGTGCTCCGGCGCCCATGGTCCGTGCACGCGAAAGCCGTAACGCTGCCCGGGGCGCACGCTTGGCAGATAACCGTGCCAGCAGAGCGCGGTGCTTTCGGGGAGATCGATGTGCTCTTCGTGTCCCTGATCGTCGAACAGGCACAACTCGACGCGCTGTGCGAGCTCTGAAAACAGCGAAAAGTTGGTGCCGCTTCCGTCGAACGTCGCACCGAGTGGATAGGGCTTCCCCGGCCAGATCTGCATTCACGCTCCGGTTCAAAAGGGGCCCTCTGACACAAAGGGGTGTCGTGAGGCGCCGCGTGTGGTTCAATTCCTGTGCCCGTTCGCCGCAACTGCGGCTCGCTCAGGGCAGGCCCGTTCGACTCGCTCAGGGCGGGCCCGTTCGACTCGCCCAGAGTTGCTGCGGGAACGGCTACTTGCTGAGGTGTCTGATGCGCTGCGCTGGTTTGCTCGTCTTGTTTCTTGTCGCGATGACGCCGAGCGCGTCGCAAACAGCGCCGGATCTCGGCGTCCCAGGCCCCGACGGCCTCGTCGTGTGCACGTCGGCGCCCGCGTGCGACGCTGGTGCCTCCATCCTCGCGCGCGGCGGCAACGCCGTCGACGCAGCGGTCGCCACCGCCTTCGCGCTTGCGGTGACACACCCGAGCGCCGGGAACATCGGCGGCGGCGGTTTCATGATCGTGCGGCGGCCCGACGGCCGGACCGCGGCGTTCGATTACCGCGAGCGGGCGCCGCTCAAGTCGAGCCGCACGATGTATCTCGGACCCGATGGACAGATTGTGCGCAACCTCACCGATACGGGCTATCTCGCGCCCGGCGTGCCGGGCACCGTTCGCGGTCTCGAGCTGGCGCACAAGCGCTTCGGTTCCCTGCCATGGAAGACGGTCGTGATGCCCGCCGTCACGCTGGCCGAGGACGGGTTCGAAATGTCCGCGAGCCTCGCGCGGTCCCTGAACGCTCAGCTCACCGGACCGATGCGCCCCTTCGCTGCCTCGATTGCCGCATACGGAAAGCCCGGCGGCGGCGAGTGGGCCGGCGGCGATCGCCTGGTGCTCGCGGACCTTGGCAAGACGCTGCGCGCGATTGCGGACGGCGGCGCAGCCGCCTTCTACAAGGGGTGGATTGCCGATCGCATCGCCGCCGACATGGCGGCAAACGGGGGTCTCATCACGAAGAAGGATCTTGCGGCGTACAAACCCAAGGTGCGCACGCCCCTGAGAGGAAGCTATCGCGGTTACGAGATTCTCTCGATGCCGCCGCCGAGCTCAGGGGGGCTTGCCGTCATCGAGATGCTCAACATCCTCGAGCCCTACGGCCTCAAAACGAAAGGGCTGCTCACTCCTCCTGCGCTGCATCTCGAGATCGAAGCGATGCGCCGCGCCTATCTGGATCGGGCGCGCTACCTTGGCGATCCGGATTTCGTGAAGGTGCCGCTCAGCAAGCTCATGTCGAAGGAACACGCGAAAAGCATGGCCTCGACGATTGATACCGCGAAGGCATCGAGCAGCGTCGAAATCGGGCGCGATATCGTCACCGCGCACGCCGAAGAGGAACCCGACGAGACGACGCATTTCTCGGTGATCGACCGGGCAGGGATGGCCGTATCGAGCACCTACACCCTCGAAGGCGGATTCGGCTCGCACGTCGTCGTCAAAGGCGCCGGATTCATCCTCAACAACGAGATGGGCGACTTCAACAAGAAGCCGGGAGACACGAACACGCGCGGCGACATCGGCACGGAGGCGAACGTGATCGCTCCCGGCAAACGGATGCTGAGCTCGATGACCCCGACGATCGTGACGAAGGACGGCAAGGTCGTGCTGATTACCGGATCGCCTGGCGGGCGTACGATCATCAACACCGTGCTCACCATCGTGCTTGGCGTGACGGAGTACGGCCTGACAGGCCGGGAAGCCGTCGATCTTCCGCGGCTGCACCACCAGTGGCTGCCCGACACGGCAACGATCGAAGACCAGCCCGGCGTGGCGCAGGACGTCCTGGCAAAGCTGCGCGCGATGGGACATACCATACGAACCGGGACGACGCAGGGAGACGCGGAATCGATCTGGATCTCGGCGGACGGGACGCCGTATGGCGTCAACGATTCGCGCAGCCCGGTATCGAAGGCGTCCACGCCGCCGCATTTGACAGCCCCAAGCGGAGGACGATAGGCTTACTCGACATGTTTCGCGGGCAGCACCATCACCGGCACCACCATTCCTGCTCCGGCGGGCCGGCCGCGCTGCACGCACACTGAACCAAAACTCGAAACAGAGAGTCACGCAGCCACGAAGCCCCGCCGGATCGGATCCGCGGGGCTTTTTCTTTGCGCGGCATTGTTTATCTGCTTATGGATTTTTCGAAATTGAACGGACTGGTACCGGCGGTCATCCAGGACGCCGTCACGCGCGAGATCCTGATGGTCGGCTTCATGAATCAAGAAGCGCTCGACCGCACGGTGTCGAGTGGTTTCGCGACCTTCTTCAGCCGGACGCGCGACAAGCTGTGGACGAAGGGGGAAACCTCCGGCAACCGGTTGAAGGTCGAGCGCGTGCTCGTCGATTGCGATGACGACACGCTCCTGCTGATGGTGACGCGGCTCGGCGACGGAAACGTGTGCCACACGGGCGAGCGCTCGTGCTTCTTCCGCGAGTACAAGCCTCTATGACGACGATGTCGAATTCGCTGAAGCTGGGGATCCCGAAAGGATCGCTGCAGGACGCGACAATCCAGCTATTCGCGCGGGCGGGATTCAACATCTACGCGAGCTCCCGATCGTACTTTCCCGCGATCGACGATCCGGAGATCGACTGCCTGCTGATCCGCGCGCAGGAGATGGCGCGCTATGTCGCCGATGGCGTCCTCGACGCGGGACTGACCGGCCAGGATTGGATCGCCGAACACGCGGCCGCAAGCGGAACGACCGACGCGGTCGTCCCCCTCGCCGATCTCATATACGCGAAGCAGAGTTTCGGCAAAGTGCGCTGGGTCCTTGCCGTTCCTGAAGATTCGCGCTATCGCAGTCCGGGCGATCTCGAAGGGGCCACGATCGCCACCGAGCTGGTACGCGCGACGCAGGCCTACTTTCAGCAGCAGGGCGTGCGGGTCAACGTCGAGTTCTCGTGGGGTGCCACCGAAGTCAAAGCGCCCCGGCTCGCCGACGCGATCGTCGAAGTGACGGAGACCGGTTCCTCGCTGCGGGCGAATCGCCTGCGCATCATCGATACGATCCTCGAGTCGAACACCCAGCTGATTGGCAACCCCACCGCGCTGCAGGATCCCTGGAAACGCACCAAGCTCGAGAACATCGCTCTGTTGCTGAAGGCGGCGATCGAGGCGCAGGGTCGCGTCGGAATCATGCTGAACGCCCGCCGCGAAGACCTCGCGGGCGTGCTCGCGCTGCTGCCGGCGCTTCAGCGTCCGACCATCTCTCCGTTGAGCGACGACGACTGGGTCGCGATCAATACCATCATCGAGGAGCGGACGGTACGGGATCTGATTCCGCGCCTCAAGGCAGCGCGCGCGCAGGGCATCGTCGAATACCCGCTCAACAAGATCGTGATGTGATGGGATTCGAACCCCGTATCCTCGAGTCGTCGAACGAACAGGCGGTCAGCGCCCTGCTCGATCGCCGGCTGCGCCGCGACGAAGCGACGATGCGGGCGGCGGGGGAGATCGTCGACCGCGTCCGCTCCGAGGGGGACGCGGCGGTCGCCGACTACTCACGGCGGTTCGATGGCCAGGAGGCGCCGTTCGAGGTGACTGCCGCCGAGATTCGCGCCGCCACACCTCGCGTCCCGCGAGAAGTGCAGCGCGCGATCGCGCTCGCCGTCCGGAACATCGAACGTGTCGCCGCCCGGCAGGTTCCGAAACGCTGGGTGGTATCGCCCGTTGGCGGCGTGCGGATCGAGCAACGCGTGATCCCGCTGGATCGCGTTGGCTGCTACGTGCCCGGGGGCCGGTATCCCCTGCCCTCATCCCTGCTCATGACCGCGGTCCCGGCCCGCGTTGCCGGCGTACGCGAGGTGATCGCGGTCTGCCCGCGGCCGGACGCCACCGTCCTGTTCGCGGCGCGCGCTGCCGGCGTCTCCCGCCTGTTCCGCCTCGGCGGCGCGCAGGCGATTGCCGCGCTCGCCTACGGGACCCACAGTATTCCGCGCGTCGACAAGATCGTCGGTCCCGGCAATGCTTACGTCGCGGCCGCCAAGGCGCTGGTGTCGAGCGACTGCGCGATTGATTTTTACGCCGGTCCGAGTGAGATCGTGATCGTGTCAGCGAAGGGACGGGCCGCCTGGGTGGCGGCGGACCTGATCGCCCAGGCCGAGCACGATCCCGATGCGCGCGCCATCCTGCTGACCCCATCGCGGCGGCTGGCCCACGATGTCGCGCGGGAGCTCAGCGCACAGATGCCCGAGGCCGGAGCAGCCGCGCAGTCGATGTCGAACCATGGCGGCATCGTCATCACGCGCACGATGGGGGAAGCGATCGATCTGTGTCAGCGCATGGCGCCCGAGCACGTGGTCTGCGACACCGACGGCATCGCCGCGAAGCTCACGCGTGCGGGCACCGTCTTCGTCGGGGACTACAGCGCACAGGCGTCCGGAGATTACGCGACCGGGTCCAACCACGTGCTGCCGACGAGCGGCGCTGCGCGTGCGCGTGGCGGCCTCACCGCGGCCGATTTCGTGCGGGTCAGCACGGTCCAGCATCTGAGCGCGCGCGGCATCCGCCGCATCGGGCCCGCGGCGGTGGCACTCGCATACGCCGAGGGACTCTCGGCGCACGCCGCATCAATCGAGATCCGCCTCGGGCGATCATCGCCGGCCCGTACAGGGCCGGCTCACCTCCGGCAAGGTGCGCGATGAGCTACGAGTACGAGCGCGTCGCGCCGGCCTCTGGCCTGCGGCTGCACCTCAACGAGAACACCGCGGGCTGCTCGCCCGCGGTCGTTGCGGCGCTGCGCGCACTCAGCGCGCAGGACCTGGCCATCTACCCGGAGTACGACCGCGCCGTTGCCGCGTGCGCGGCGCGGCTTCGCGTGGATCCGGAATCGTTGCTGCTGACGAATGGTCTCGACGAAGGCATCCTCGTCGCGGCGATGGTTGCGCTGCGTGGGGCCACATCGGCGGTGCCGTTCGAGGGTATCGTCGTCGTGCCTGCCTTCGACATGTACGCGGCGTGCACGGACGCGGCGGGGGGGCACGTTGTCGAAGTGCCGCTCGGCCCGGCGTTCGAATTCCCGCTCGATCGTGTTCTCGCGGCAGTGAACGATCGCACGCGGATCATATGGCTGACGAACCCGAATAACCCGACGGGGCAGAGTATCGGGCGGGATGCCATCGTGACGATCGCGCGCGCTGCTGCCGCGGCGCTGGTGTTCGTGGACGAGGCGTATGTTGATTTCGGCGGTGAGTCGCTCATCGGCCGTCCCGAGCTCGTCGAGCTCCCCAATCTCGTCGTCGGACGGACGTTCGCGAAAGCGTACGGGCTGGCCGGAATACGAGCCGGCGCCGTCATCGGCCCGCGCGGGAGAATCGCGCAACTTCGCCGTGCGACTCCCCCTTACAGCATCAACGTGTGCGCGGCGGCGGCACTGCCTGCGGCATTCGGCGACGCGGCGCAGTACGACTGGTACGTCCGTCAGGTCGCGGAGTCGAAACGGCTGCTCTACGCTGCGTTCGATGCACGCGGTATCGAATACTGGAAGAGCAACGCGAACTTCGTTCTGGCGCGATTTCCCGGACGCGGGCCGGCGTTGGCAGCGGCCCTGGCCCAGCGCGGTGTGCACGTCCGCGATCGGTCCCGCGATCCCGGCTGCCGCGACTGCCTGCGCATCACGGCCGGTGTCGTCGAACACACACGCACGCTGCTCGATGCGCTCGAGGAGGTCCTGTGAGGCGCGCGACGATCACACGCGTCACCAGGGAGACATCGATTTCACTGCGGCTGACGCTGGACGGCAAGGGACGCTACGACGTGCGCACGGGGATTCGTTTCCTCGATCACATGCTGGAGTTGTTCGCACGGCATGGCGGCTTCGATCTGAAGATTGCTGCAACGGGAGACCTCGACGTCGATCAGCATCACACGGTCGAGGACCTGGGCATCGCGCTCGGGGAAGCGGTATCCGCGGCGCTGGGGAACCGGCGGGGTATCAACCGCGCCGGCTATTTCCTGATGCCGATGGATGAGACGCTTGCGGTCGCCGCGATCGATCTCGGCGGCCGCATCCACACGGTCGTCGAGCTCAAGCTCAAAGTGCGGACGGTTGGCGACCTTCAGGCGGAGCTGGTCACCGATTTCTTCGAGGGCTTCGCCCAGGGCGCGCGTGCGAACGTGCACTTGAAGGTGCTGTACGGCCGATCGAGCCATCACCATGTCGAGGCGGTCTTCAAGGCGTTCGCGCGGGCGCTGCGGGTGGCGTGCGCGCGCGACCGCCGGTTGGCGCGGATGCTCCCGAGCACGAAAGGACTGCTGTGATCGCGCTCATCGATTACGGCGCGGGCAATCTGACGTCGGTACGCAAGGGGTTCAAAGCCGCTGGCGCCGAGCTGATGACACCGCACGAGCCGGCAGACCTCGCGACGGTATCCGGGATCGTCGTGCCGGGCGTCGGCAACTTCGGTGCTACTTCTGCGTTGTCGGGCGGCTGGATGCGTGCCATTCGCGGTGCCGTCGAGCGGGGAGTACCGCTGTTCGGTATCTGCCTGGGCATGCAGTGGCTGTTCGAAGGAAGTGACGAAGCACCCGACGTGCCGGGCCTGGGCCTCATCACGGGGCATTGCACGCGGCTGCCGCAGACCGGCGGCCTCAAGGTCCCGCACGTCGGCTGGAACTCGCTGCACCGGCCGCGCGAGTCGCGGTTGCTCGGCGGCGTCGACGAGGCGACCCAGGTGTACTTCACCCATTCATTCGCGGCGCCGGTCACGGGCGACGCTGCCGCGACGTGCGAGCATGGCGCCGAGTTTGCCGCGGCGGTCGAACGCGATCACATCTTCGGGGTGCAGTTCCATCCGGAGAAATCGGGTGACGCCGGCATCCGGATTCTCACGAACTTTGTCGCCGCAGCTCGCTGATCGATGCTGTCCAAGCGTGTCATCGCGTGCCTCGACGTCCGGAACGGCTGCGTCGTCAAGGGCGTGAACTTCGAGTCGCTGCGCCAGGCCGGCGATCCGGCGGCGCTTGCGAAGCGATATAACCGCGAAGGCATCGATGAAGTCGTGGTCCTCGACGTGACCGCGACTCTTGAGGGACGGCGGGCGTTCGAGGACACGATTCGCGCCGTGTCGAGCGAGCTGTTCATTCCCCTCGCGGTGGGCGGCGGCATCCGCAGCGAAGCCGATGCGGCCGCGGCAATCGACGCGGGGGCCGACAAAGTCGGTGTGAACAGCGCGGCGCTGGCCGACCCGTCGCTGCTGACCCGGCTGGCCGCGCGATACGGCAGCCAGGCGGTCGTCGTCGCCATCGACGCCAAACGCGAAGGCGACCGGTTCCGGGTGTTTTCGCGAAGCGGCAGCACCGGGACGACTCGTGATGCCGTCGAGTGGGCTGTCGAGGCGGAAGCGCGGGGCGCCGGCGAGGTTCTGTTGACATCGATCGATCGCGACGGCACCCGGGCCGGCTTCGACTGCGAGCTGACCGCCGCCGTGTCGACCGCGGTGTCGATACCAGTCATCGCGTCGGGCGGCGCCGGCACATTCGAGCACTTCACCGAAGTGTTCACCGTGGGTCGTGCCGACGCCGCGCTGGCGGCCTCCGTCTTCCATTTCTCGGAGCATGCCGTCGCCGATCTGAAGCAGCACCTCCGCCAACATCGAATTCCGGTCAGATGCTGATCCCGTCCATCGACCTGCAGGGAGGAAAAGTCGTTCAGCTCGTCCAGGGCGAACGGCTCGCGATCGAAAGCGAGGACATCGACAGGTGGGTGCGACGGTTCGCCGGGCGTCCGAAAGTGCAATTGATCGACCTCGACGCCGCGAAAGGCGAAGGGGACAACCGGGCGATCGTCGCCCGCATCTGCGCCGCGCTTCCGTGCCGGGCCGGCGGCGGCATTCGTACGATCGAGCGCGCCCGCGACGTCCTCGCGCTGGGCGCTACGAAGGTGATCCTGGGCTCTGCGCTCTTCCGCGACGGCAGGGTCGATCTCGAATTCGCGACGCGCCTGGCCGGCGAGCTCGGGCTCGAGCGGCTGATCGCCGCGGTCGACGGCAAAGGAGGACGCGTCGTCGTCCACGGCTGGCGGACCGCTCTCGATATCACGCCTGCAGAGGCCGTCTCCGCCCTCGAACCGTTCTTCGGCGAGTTTCTCTACACGCATGTAGACCTCGAGGGCTTGATGCGCGGTACCGACATGAAGGCGATTGCCGCGCTCCGCGCCGTGACCTCGCGGGCGCTGACGGCGGCCGGCGGTATCACCACCCGAGAAGAAATCGACCGGCTCGACTCGATGGGAGTGGACGCCGTTGTCGGAATGGCGCTGTACACTGGCCGCCTGGAGCTCGATTGAAGCGCGTTGCCGTACTTTTTCTGATCCTCTGCGCAACGGCGTGCGCGCGCGAGCCGGGAGTTTTCTCCGAAGAGAATGCCCGAGCGCACGTCTCAATGCTCGCGGGCACGATCGGGCGGCGGCCGATCGGGACGGACGCGAACGCGCGAGCGCGGGCATATCTCGTGGACCAGCTGAGACTCTACGGCTACGAGGTTCGCGTCCAGGAGCTCGACGCGCGGCGGCCGGAGCTCGGACGATCCGCTCACGTCAACAACATCATCGGCGTGCTCGCCGGGCGGCGTTCGGAGGCGATCGGCCTCGTCGCGCACTACGACTCCGCGCCTGAGTCTCCAGGCGGTGGTGACGACGGGTTCGGTGTGGCGGTCTGTCTGGAGACAGCACGGCTGCTGGCGGCAAGAGCCGACCGGCAGTGGTCGATCATGGTGATCCTGACCGACGGCGAAGAGGCCGGGCTGATGGGAGCTGCAGGGCTGCTCACGGATCGCGAAGCCATGTCCCGCCTCCAGGCCTACATCAACGTGGAGTCGATTGGCTCGCGTGGCACGGCGATGCTGTTCCAGGCAGGCCCCGCGAATGCGTGGATCACCACCGCATGGTCGCGGCATGCCCCGCATCCGCGAGGCGCCTCATTCGCCGGCGAGATCTACAAACGCCTTCCAAACGACACCGACTTCACGATTCTCGCTCGACAGAGTATTCCCGGGTTGAACTTCGCGTCTATCGGTGACAGTTACGCGTATCACACACCTCGCGACACGGCTGACCGGCTGTCGCCAGCGGCGCTGCGGACGACCGGCGAGAACGTCGTTGCCACGGCGGTGGCGCTGGATTCGACGGACATCACGCGGCGCAGCAAATGGGACTCGATCTTCTTCGACTTCGGCGCCGTAACGGCGCTCAGCTTACCGGCAGCCGCCGGCTGGTTTCTTGCGGCGGCCGCGATGCTGCTCGGAATCGCGGCCTGGCTGCGAGCGATGGCGTCGGCCCTCAGGCTCGGCGGGGGCGTTCGCTGGACGTTTACCGCGATCTGGTCGTCGCTCGGGGCGGTGGCGACCGCTGCGGCCATGGTCGGCGCGGCGTGGGCGCTTCGCGCGTCGCGCGAGGTGTATCACCCTTGGTACGCGCATCCGGATCGGATGTTCGTGCTGCTCCTCTGTGTGGGTGTGGCGGTGTCGTGGTCCATGGCGCGTGCGGGCGCGTGGCTGCCGTCACGGATGCACGGTTTGCGTCACCCGATCGTCACGTGGAGCCTTACCCTGCCGGTGTGGCTGGCGATGGCGGCCGTCATGCTGTGGCTGGCGCCGGGCGCGGCCTTCATGTGGACGTTGCCGCTGTTCGTCGCGTCCGTGTCGCTCCTGCTCGCACCGCACGCGGAGGCACTCGCCGTGCGCATCGCTTCGGTCGTAGCGCTCGCGATCACGGCGACACTCTGGCTGCGAAACACCGTCGAGCTGCTGCGGTTCGTCGTCGCCATGTTCGGACGGCTTCCGGTCGTGACCCCGGTCTACGTGTACCCCGCGGTGATGTTCGTCGCGGCTTGCATGATCGTGCCGCCTCTGGTCGCGGCGGCGGCGCCGCCCCGACCGCTACGTCGGCCGTCGCTGCTCAGCGCCGCGCTGCTGCTGGCGGTCGCCATCGCCGGCGGATTCGCCTACGCAGCGCCCGCGTACACATTCGATCAACCGCTCCGACGGCAGGTGCGCGCACTGCAGGAGGCGGGGACCGACACGGCGACCTGGGAGGTGGGATCCGTGGAACCGGGGCTGGATCTCGCTTCCGGCGGCCCTGCGGGCTGGACACGACAGTCGACGGCGGCGCCGACGTCCATTCCCTGGGGACGGTTGCCGCAGCCGTTCGTGTTCCGCACCATCGGCCCCGGCCTCGGCGCGGCGCCGCTGAATATCGCGGGCTTCACCGTCGCGCCTGTGGCCGGCGGGGTCGAGGTCACCGCGACGATCGTCCCCACACGTGCCGGCCTCGCCGTGTCGTTCGTGCTGCCCGGCGGCGTCACACCCGCGCGATCGTCCATTCCCGGGGCGCTGCGCCTCGGGCAGTGGACCGCCGCGTTCATCGCGCCGCCGCCGGAAGGGCTCGTCTGGCGCGCGAGTTTTGCCGGCGTGGATCCATCGCGGCTGCGCGACATCCGCATCGCCATCACCGAGTCGGGCCAGAACCTGCCGGCCTGGCTGCCGCAGGACCGCACGGTCTGGAGCGCGTCGGCGACCTGGGTCGTCCCGGCCGCTTCGGTCGCCCCGGTTGAGCCGGTCGCGCCATTACGTTAATATGCGTACCCATTACGTTGTTTTACGTAAGGTGCAGGGGCTCTATGGGTGCGAGGGGTGTCCGATAGGAGCCTCGGGTGCAGGGGGTGCCTAGGGTGCAGGGGGTGCCGATAGGTGCCTAGGGTGCAGAGGGGTGCCCAGGTGCAAAGGGGGGTGCGGAGACGTGCGAGGGACTTGCTTAGGGGTTACAGCACCACCTATTAGCACGTCGCACCTATAGGCACCTTCGGCAGCCTTCGCACCCTGGCGCACCTTCGGCACCCTTCGCACCCTCGGCACCCCTTGCACCCTTGCACCCATGGCACCCATGCACGGTGAGTGATGATCAATCCATTTGTCTATGGCGAAGTCGTGCCGGTTACGTCGTTCGTCGACCGCCAGACGGAGCTCGACCGGCTGACCGGCGATCTCCTCGCCGGACAGAAGATCTTCCTCATCTCGCCGCGGCGCTACGGCAAGTCGTCGCTGGTACGGCAGGCGCTCGCGGCCGCCGAGCGCGGCGGCGCGCTCACTGCTGAAATCACGGTCAGCAGCTATAGCTCCTACGTGGCCTTCCTCGAAGGGTACGCCCGGGGACTGCTGTCGGTCGAAACTCGTCTGGACAAGGCGCGTGCGTGGCTGCGCGACATGCTCGGGTCCATTCGTCCGGAGGTGCGCATCGAGCCCGACGAGCACGGCACCGGCAAGCTCGCGCTCTCGTTTCCCGCGGCGCGGACCGAGAAAGACGTGTCGCGGCTCGCGCAGGAGGTGTTCGCGCTGCCGGGCCGGATCGCCGAGGCGCGGCGGCGCCGGCTCGCGGTCGCACTCGACGAGTTCCAGGCGATCGCGTCGTTCGACGGCGGCAGCGTCGAACACGCGTTGCGCGCGGCGGTCCAGCATCAGCGGCAGGTCGGCTACGTCTTTTCCGGCTCGGAGCCCAGCCTGATGGAACGGATGCTCGGGCGGAGCCGACCCTTCTACAAGGCCGGGCCGGTGATGCGGTTGCAGAAGATCCCTGCCGCGGAGTTCGCGGACTTCATCGAAGCGCGCTTCCGGACCACGAAGATCCGGCCGGCGCCCGGCCTCGGCATGTCGATTGTCGAGCTCGCCGGCAACCTGCCCTACGACGTGCAGCGCCTCGCGCACGAGGTCTGGGACGATGTGCAGGGCGCGAAGAGCGTCGGATTGGAGGACCTGCACGAGACGCTGAAACGCTTGCTCGGCGAGCACGATGCCATCTTCGAGGCCACGTGGCAGCGGCTGACGTTGACCCAGCGCGCGACGCTTCGGGCGGCGGTGATCGAAGAAGGCCGGGAGCTGCTGGCCGCTGACGTACGGACGCGCTATCGGCTCGGCGGCTCGTCCACCGTGCAAGCCGCGCTGAGCGCGCTCGTGCGCGAGGACATACTGGCGCGCGAAGGACCGCGCTACGCGGTCGTCGATTCGCTTTTCCGTGAATGGGTGGCGCGCCACACGCACTGAGGATCGATCGGGATGCGGGATCCGGGATGCGGGATCCGGGATGCGGGACTCCGGGGTGCGGGATCCGGGATGCGGGATGCGGGATCCGGGAGCCGTTGATTGGCGGATCAGTCGATTGGCGGATTCACGATTGGGGATTAGGGATTGAAGGCATTTGTTCGCTGGCTGGCGCGCGTCACGTGTCGGGTGTTTTACCGTGTCGACTGCGCGGGTGCGCCGCCGGCGTCAGGCGCGTTGCTGATCCTGCCCAATCACCCCAATGCGCTGCTCGATCCCGCCGTCATATGGGCGACCTCGGGGCGCGACGTCAGATTCCTGGCGAAGTCCGTGCTCTTCGAGGGACCGCTGCGTCCGCTCGTCGCCGGCTCCGGCGCGATTCCCGTGTATCGCAGGATCGACGAAGGGTCCGACGTATCGAAAAACGCCGAAACGTTTTCCGCAGTCGATCGCGCGCTGGCGGCGGGCGATGCCATCTGCCTGTTTCCTGAAGGGGTCAGCCACTCGACCGGGCGGCTGGTGCCGCTGCGTACCGGCGCGGCACGCATGGCGCTCACGGCGGCGCACGCCGGTGTCGATGTCGCGCTGGTCGCGGTCGGTCTCAACTTCGAGCGAAAGACCACGTTCCGATCGCGCGTGACCGTCGTCTACGGACAGCCCTTCCAGTGCGCGGATCTCGCCGGCGCGGGCGCGGCGCCTGACGCGGTGCGCGCACTCACCGACCGCATCGCCGACCGTATACGGCGGCTCCTCATCGAAGCGGACGCGCGCGCGGATGCGGCGCTCATCGAACGGGTGGACCGGCTGTATGCCGCGGCGCGCGGACACGACGTGAATCCGCACCAGCGCGTGCTCCGGCGGCGCATCATCGCCACCGGCATCGAGCGTCTGCGCGCCTTACATCCGGAACGGTACGACGAGCTCCTGCTGCGGTTCCGCCGGTATGACAACCGGCTGCGGCGGTTCGGGCTCCGCGATCGTCATCTCGACTGGCAGATTTCGACTGCCGATGCGATCCGGTTCGCCGTTCGAGAAGCACTGCTCGGCATCGTGCTGCTGCCGTTGTCGGCGGTAGCATTCGCGATCTTCTTCGTCCCCTATTGGCTGACCGGCATCGCGGCGCGATGGTTCACCAGCGAACCGGACGTGGCGGCCACTGCAAAAGCCGTCGGCGGATTCCTGATCTACACCGCGTGGATCGCCGCGATCAGCGCGCTCGCCTGGTGGCGTGCCGGCACCACTCCAGGACTGTTGGCATTCGCAGCGCTCGCCGGCATCGCGATCGGCGGACTCGTCGCGATCGAGCGCGAGTCGGCGGTCATCGACGCCGTCCGGGCCTGGTTCCTGTTGCGCCGTACGAGGGAGGATACGAGGCACCGGCTGCGACGGCAGCGATCAGAGCTCGCGGACGTACTCGATGAAGTGAACGAGTGGCTCTCGGAATCGCCGGAATTGCCATAATTGCCAGAATTGACAGAATTGCCAGAATTGCGTTCCCTGAATCTGAGAATTCAAATTCCGGCGATTTTGGCAATTCCGGCGATTTCGGCGATGCCCGATTTCGGCGATTTCGGCGATGCCCGATTCCGGCGATTTCGGCGATTCCCGAGTCAGGCGATTCTGGCAATTCCGGCGATTTGTCTAATTGAGCAAGTACTGCCGAATGAACTGCGTCTGCACGTAGAAGAAATAGTTGTTGTTCGCGACCGAGCCCCACAAATTGTGGGCCTCGTCGTTGAACACGAGGTGCCACACCGGCGTCCCGTTTGCCCTCACCGCCTTGGCCATCTCATCGCCCTGCTGCGGCGGCACCCGCGGATCTCTCGCACCGTTGACGATGAGCAGTGGCGCCTTCAGCTTCGCCGCCTGTGTCACCGGTGAGATTCGGACCAGGAAGTCACGCATCGCCGGCTCGCGTTCGTCGCCGTATTCCGCGCGGCGGTCTCCGACGCGCGTCTCGTTCGTGTACTGGAAGTAGGTGATGAAGTCAGCGATCCCGTTCGCAGAGACCGCGCACCTGACGCGATCGGGAAACATCTCCGCGACGGCGTACGACATGTAGCCGCCATAGCTCACGCCGGTGACCATTACCCGGGTTTTGTCGAGCCATGGCTGCAACGCAATCCAGTCGAGCACCGCGCCGATGTCCCTCACCGAATCCTCCCGTTTCAGCTGATCGTCCATGCGCGCGAACGCCTTGCCGAAACCGTAGCTGCCCCGCACGTTCGGATAGACAATCGCGATGCCGAGGTCGTCCAGGAAATAGTTGCTGCGCCCCTGGAATCGCGGTCTCTCGATTGCGCTCGTGCCTCCAGGTCCGCCGTGAATGCTGACGATCACCGGGCGAGGTCCCGTGAACCTGACGGACGGTCGGTATACCACTCCCCCGAATTCAAGTCCGTCGAAGCTCTTCCACTTCACGATTTCCGGCTCCGGCAGCGTCTCGGGATTGAAAGCTCCCGATTCGCTCCTCGTCCAGCGCTCCACCGCCCCCGTCGCCGCATGCACGGAGAAGACGTCGCCGAACAAGCTCGCTCCCGCGAACGAGAACGCAAGTTCAGAGCTGTCGGGTCGCCATGACGGCCGGCCGAGGATCTGACCGTTGGGAAGCTTCGGCGTCAGCCGCACCGCCATCGTCCGCGGATCGCGAAGCTCGAGCCGGCTGCCGCTCGCCGCGAAGACTACGACGGCAAGCGTGCGGCCGTCCGGAGACAGAACAGCGTGGTCGATCATCTCGTCGGGGTTGCCCAACGGCTTCCATTCACCCGATGCGAGATCGCACCTCCACACGCGGCTCAGCTCGGAATCCTTGTTGCTGAGCGCGTAGACATAGCGGCCATCGGGAGAGAACTGCGGCGTGCGCCACACGATCTCTTCGTCCGCCGGGGTCAGTGCCTTCTTCTCGCCCGTCTTGACATCGATCAGCCACAGAAACGTCCGGCTTGCGCCCGCCGCCACATTGATCGCGAGCAGCTGCCGATCGTCGGGGGACCAGTCAGCCACCGCCCACCCGCCTTGCAGCTCCGCGACGCGACGCGTCGTCGACGGATCGAGCGGGTTCACCACGTAGATGTCACGGTCGCGGCCGTTCCGCTGGTTGGAGTCGAAGGCGGCGAATCCTCCGTGGTTCGACCACGCGAGTGACAGGTACTTGGATTTGCCATCAGTGATGAGCGTGCTCCGCCGCGTCGTCGCGTCGTAGCGATAGAATTGCGTGGCTTCCGCCGCCGTCGTGGTGGGCGCGTCCTTTGAGATGAGAAGATAGGCGCCGTCGGGCGCATACGTCGCGAAGGAGGTCGCGGACAGGCCTTCCGGAAAAAATGTGACCTGCTGCCGGTCCATGCCCGGGCCGGCGACGGCATGGAATTGCTGGGTGTTGCCGAACGCCGTGGCGATCAGAATCTCGCGACGCTTTGGATGCCAACCGGCGAACAGCGCGCGCCGGAAACCGGCGTACGGAGCCAGGGCCGGCACCAGCGACGCCGGGATCGTCGGCACGCCTTCGACCTTCACGTTGTCGGGGACCGGGAGGAACTCGGCCCCGGCCTTCGACTGTGCGTGGCCGCCCGTGGCGAGCGCACCGAGCGCCGCCACCACCAGGGACGCACGCGTTAAGCGGCGCATCAACACGGCGGAATTCTCGGAGGGAACAGTTCGATTATAGTGCAAACCCCTTCGGGGCCCTTTTCGTCCAACGTTCCATGCGCATCGTCATAGCCGGCGGCACAGGGTTTCTCGGCGGTCCGCTCGCGGAGGGATACGCGGAGGAGGGGCACGACGTTCGCGTCCTGACGCGCGGATTGAAGCCCGGGGAATCGCGGCACGATTCCGGCACCGGCGTACCAGGAGTGACGCGGGTCGGCTGGAGCCCGGATACGGGAGGGCCCTGGGAATCCGTCATCGACAGCGCTGATGCCGTCGTCAACCTCGCGGGCGCGGGACTCGCAGAGGGACGGTGGACACCTCAGCGCAAGGCGTTGCTCCACGACAGCCGGATTATCTCGACGAAGACGTTGGCGGCCGCCATCCAGAAAGCAGCACGCCCGCCCGCGGTGTTTGTCAGCGGCAGCGGCACGGGGTATTACGGGGCGTCGCTGAGCGACGATGTGAAGACGGAAAGCTCGCCGGCGGGGGACGATTTCCTGGCGCGCCTGTGCGTCGACTGGGAGGCAGAAGCCGCGCGCGCTGCGAGCCCGGCGACCCGCGTGGCGACGCTGCGGACCGCCATGGTCATCGAGCGCCGCGGCGGCGCGCTCCAGCGGCTGGTCACCCCGTTCAGGTTTTTTGCCGGAGGGCCCGTCGGGTCCGGCCGTCAGTACATGTCGTGGATTCACCGCATCGACTGGATCGAGATGGTCCGATGGATCATCGACACGCCAGCGGTGAGCGGCGCGGTAAACGCGAGCGCACCGTCACCGGTAACCAACCGGCAGTTCGCGCGCGCACTCGGTCGGGCGCTCCACCGTCCCGCGCTCGTACCGACTCCGGGATTCCCCCTCAGAATTGCGCTCGGCGAGATGGCGGATGCGCTCGTGCTCACGGGCCAGCGGGTCGTCCCGCAGCGGGCGCTGTCGCACGGATTCCACTTCCGCTATCCCGAAATCGATCGGGCGTTCCGCGGAATCTATGGAGAGTCGTGAGACACGTCACCAATTCTGCGACACCTTTCTCTCTTCCTCCTGTTTGATCTTTGAGACACAAAAGCAGCGGGACGGCGAACGACGTGTAATTGTGGTCAGGTTTTCGAATCGCGACTAGCGATTCGCGAATCGCGGTAGCAAGACTACAGGATCGCCGGCGATCCCGCGCGGAAATTCCCGCCGAGAACCGAGACGGAGTCTGCCCCCAGCCACGAATCGACGACCTTCGCGTACACCGATCGGAAGTCCGTCTCGTAATGGACGTCATCGCCCTTGTTCTCGAGCGTTGGGTTGTCCGGCGTCGGGTTCAGGTTGGGGGCAGTCCCGTAGATGCCGCCGCGGACCCCCCCGCCCATCGCCATCATCACGCTGGCGGCGCCATGATCGGTCCCCTGGCTGCCGTTCTCGTTTATGCGCCGTCCGAATTCCGAGAACTGCAGCACGAGCGTGTCGCCGAGCAGACCCTGGTTCAGCAGGTCCTGGTAGAACGCGAACAGGCCATCGTTCAGCGTTGCCATCAGCGTGTTATACGAGCCGTTTGCCTGGTTCGGCGCCTGCGCCGCGTGCGTGTCGTAGCCGCCGGTCTGCACCCAGAAGACCTTCGTGCCGACTCCCTTCACGATCGCGCCGGCGATTGTGCGCAGCGCCAGGGCAAAACCGTTGTTCGGATACGCGACCGTCGATTGATAGGTGCCGACCGTCGTAACGCGATCGAGCGTCGCAAATGCCGC
This sequence comes from Acidobacteriota bacterium, assembly GCA_046731735.1. Lineage (GTDB taxonomy): Bacteria > Acidobacteriota > Vicinamibacteria > Vicinamibacterales > 2-12-FULL-66-21 > JALZOC01. The sequence goes on along the minus strand of JBKPLP010000106.1, from coordinate 32,670 downwards.
CTGGGCGGTGCCGTTTACGAACGCCAGGTGCGGTTGATCGACGGGCAGATGCGACGCGATGCGCTGCGCGCTGTCGCGCGCGAACTGCACTTCCGCGCCGGAGGCCATATTTGGCGTCTGGAACGCGTAACCTGAGACGCTCGGGATTGATGGAACTGGAACTCTGTTTGCGAACAGCGTGCGCGGAATCGTGCCGGCCGTCGACCAGGCCGTCAGGGGATCCACCGGCGATGGCAGGGTATCGAGGTAGCGCCCCAGCCAGCCATTACCCTGCGGCACTCCCGGATCGGCCGTGGACCAGATGTCCGTACCTTCGAAATGCGAACGGCTCGAGTTCTGGTAGCCGGTCCGCTGAATCAGCGCCAGCCGTCCCGCATTGAAGATCGCACGCAGGCCGGTCAGCCGCGGATGCAGGCCGAGTGCGCGCCCCGAAGCATCGCTCCCGATCTGGAGCACGTTCGCGGCCGGGACGAAGATCGTCGGCCGCCGGGCGAAATACTGCGGATCGGTATAGGGAACCACCATGCTCAGCGCGTCATTGCCCCCGCTCAGATACAGGACGACGAGATTGCGGCGGGTTCGACCCTGGGCTCGCGCGAGGTCGCAGAGGAATGCAGGCGCGGCGAAACTGACGGTAAAAGCGGCCACGCCGCCGCGAACGAACTCGCGTCTGGTAATGGGCATGATGATGTCCTACACGAGCTGGTAGTCGCCGGATCCCACGATCAGATGGGCCAGTCCTGCCGCCTTGACGAGAAGCTGCGCGTCCGAGCCAGTCCACGCGCCGCCTGAGCGCGCGTAATCGACCAGCGCCTGGTAGGGCTCGCGCGCGAACGGCGCAGCGGTCAGCCGATCGAGCATGAGGGACACGAGCGCCTCAGGGGTCTGGCTCCCCGCGCGTGCGATGTCGCGAAGGTTGAACCTCTGGTTGGTCGCAAGCTGCGACGCGAAGTTCATCCGGGTGAGCATCGCGCCGCTCGAGAACCAGTTCGGGCCCAGGTCCCAGCCCGCCACGTCGGGCGGTTCAAAGAGCTGCTGCCCCATATTCAGCATCGGCGTGAGCGCGTCGTTGACCGAGAACCCCGTCCATCCGATCTCCTTGATCGCGCGCGCCACGAATTCAGCAGGCCACGAATATCTTGCGTAGCGGTTCGCCGAATCAGCGAACTGCGGCGAGAGCAACAGGCGCTGCACGACCGGCTTCATCTCGAACTTGCCGTCGTAATAGGTGCGCGCCAGCTCCGAAATGAGCGTCGCGTCCGGCTCGGACACTTCGTCAATGAAGAACCGGTAAAGCTTGCGTGCGAGCCGCGGGCCCGTTGCCGGATGCGCGGCGACCGCGTTGATCAAATCGATTCCGTCCTGCTGGCCGGCATCCGCCGATCGCGGCTGAATCGTCCTGCTGCCGTTCGCGTAAATCGGGAACGTGAACTCCTTCGCGGTCGTGTCGTGCTGCCCGGCAGCGTAGCTGAACGTGTAGTACGCGTTCGACGGACGTGTGAGGTTCCACCCCGTGAAGACGCGCGCGCCGGCGTAGACGTCGGTCTCCGCGAAGGTGTCAACCCCCATCGTGAAGAGTTCCATCAGCTCGCGCGCGAAGTTCTCCTGCGGCCGTCCCTTGAAGTTGACGCGCCCGTCCAGCCACACCAGCATCGCGGTGTCCTTCGCGACCGCCGTCAGCAGATCCCGGAAGTTGCCCAGCGCGTGCTCGCGGAACAGCTCGATCTGCCCTTTGACCTGGTTGGGATCTTCGGAGGGCTTCGCCCCCATGTACCGCGCGCCCTCCTCGTTGCCGAACGCCCCCGCGATCTTCGAGTACGCCGTCGCGAAGTGGTTGTGCCAGAAGAGAGTCATCTTCTCCTGGAGCGGGCGGCGTGTGTGGACCATCCGGAACAGCCAGCGCTGTCGCGAATGCGCAATGTTGGTGCGCGGGAAAAAACCGCCCGTTGCGGTGATCCCTACATATCCCGGCTTGCCGATCAGCGCATCGACGTCGTCCGGTACGGTGTCGTACTCGAGGAGGCGGCGCACGGTGCCGCCGAACCCGAGATCCATGTAGTCGTCGATTTCGTCCTGGTTGGCGCCGAAGCCGGCGCGGCGCAGCAGATGCTCGATGAGATGCTCGCCGTGGCGCACGACGGCGCGTCCGGAATTCGGATCGGGACGTTGCTGCATGATGCGAAGGCCCCTTCTCGCGCTCATGATACCCCCGCCGTGCGGCAGTGCGACCTTACAAAACGCGCGAAAAGCCGAAGAACTCGTCGCCTTTGGCGGGCTCGCCCTGGTAATGGCGCAGGAGAATCCGCGCGGCGAGCCACGCAAACGCCGCGCCGTGGCGCGCCCCCTCGATCGCGAACAAATGACGCGGGAAGTTGCGGTGCAATCCGACAAACGGCAGGCGATCGACGGTTTCGTAATGGGTGAAGTGCCACGACCACTCAGGCTGTAGACCGGAGATCGCCGGGTACAACAAGGAGAGTTCGTACATCAGCTCCCAGCTCCGCTGCACGAGCGCCTTGTCCTGCAGACGCGCGGGAACGGGCGGCTGATCGCCTCCCGAAAAGATGATTCGATCGTCGCGCAACCAGCGCAGGAAGTGCGGCGGGACGACAGAGTCGCGCAATGACGTGCTCCGCGCGCCAACCTCGCGACGCATCGCCGCGGGCAGCGGCTCGGTGACCACCGCGTAGCTCTGCTGCGGCTTCAGGTGACGACGCAGCGCGCGAAGGTCGGCCAGCGGGGCCGCCGTCGCGACGATGACCGCTTCCGCCCGGATCGTGCCGTCGCCGGTCGTCACGTCGACGTGCTTCCGCGTCGCGCGAATCCGCCGCACCGGCGATCGCTCGTAGATCGCCGCTCCACGCGCTGCGGCGCCCGCGGTCAGCGCGACGCACGCACGATAAGGATCGAGCAGAAACCCATGCGTGCGGATCGCTCCGCCCGAGTCCACGCCGGCGTCGCGTGCGAGCGCCGCCGGTTTGATCCAGCTGTGGTCGAAGCCCGCATCGCGGCGTGACTGATATTCACGCTGCAGCCGGCGGACGTCATCGGGATCGCGGCGCGCGAACGTGGCGAGGTCGGCAGGTGCGAGATCGCACTTCGCCCCCAGCCGTCGCAGCGCCGCAGGGAAATCGAGGGACGCGCGGCGCATGTGCTGCCATAACGAACGCGCGGCACGCAGCCCGTGCGCCGCCGCGGTTTCCTGGAACGACGCGTCGAAATCCTCGCGACCCAGGCCGAGCGAACGCACCGTGGACGCCGCGCCGATCGCATCCGCCTCGAGGACGACGGTCTTGACGCCTGCGGATGCAAACGACAGCGCGCATGCAGCGCCGGTCAATCCCGCACCGACGACGACGACGGAAGTCTCGGCGTCCCCGCGGAACCGGGGGTAAGTTGGGCGACGCGATTTGGAAAGGCGATCGAGCCAGTATGGGACGTGGCGAACCGACATTGGATGCCGCTAGTGGCCTGTATCCGTCATTTGTAAAGCGCCTTTCGGGCGGGGCATCCCGCCTGGCTGCGTTGCTCCTCGTTCAAATACTGCCGGGTATTCTCACTCGTCGCGCCTTGCCATGCGGGCGCCGCGCTCCGAAATCCGCTTCACAACTACGGATACAGGCCACCAGTCTACTTGCCGCGCGCGGCGGCAAGCAACGCGCGCTTGGTACGAGACTTGCGGACGGCACCCTCACCCGTAGGGCGACACCGTCTCGCTTCCCTACCTGAGGAGGAATATGTCCCCGACAGAAAGCCTCACTGCACAGCTGGAACGGCTCGCCGCATTCGAACCCGCGCCGTACCCGGTCATCAGCGTGTATTTGAATACCCAGCCGGGCCAGCACGGACGCGACCAGCATCAGGCGTTCATCCGTAAGGAGTTCAAAGCGCGCAGCCGGACGTACCGATCCAATTCACCCGAACGCGAGAGCCTCGATCGCGACATCGAAAAGATCGCACGCTACCTCGATACGGAACTGCAACCGTCGTCGAACAGCGTCGCGATCTTCGCCTGTTCCGCGGGTGAACTGTTCGAAACGGTCCAGATGGCGGCGCCGATCGATCGCCACTGGCTGCATATCGGCGATCAGCCGCATCTCTACCCGCTTGCCCGCCTGGAGTCCCAATATCCGCGATATGCCGCGGTCATCACCGACACCAACAGTGCACGAATCTTCGTGTTTGCCACCGGCGAAGTGGTCAAGGAACACGAGATCAACAACGTGAAGACGCGCGCGACGTCGCAGGGGGGCTGGTCGCAGGCTCGCTACCAGCGGCACATCGTCAATTTTCACGAGCAACACGCGAAGGAAGTGGTCGACATGCTCGATCGCATCGTGCGCGATGAAGGCATCGACCATGTCGTGTTGTCGTGCGACGAGGTCTCGCTGCCGCTTCTCCGTTCGCAGCTGCCCAAGCACCTCGAGGCCAAGATCGTCGATAACGTGCGGCTGCAACCGCATCCCTCCGTGGACGCGATCGTCCGGCGGACCCAGGAAGCGATGCGCCGGCTGGACCAGCGCACCGATCGCGAAAAGGTCGAGGCGGCAATCGGCGCCTATCGCGCCGGTGGCCTCGGCGTCGTTGGACCGGAAGACACGCTCGCCGCGCTGCAGAAAGGCCAGGTCGACGAGCTGCTGGTCATCGCATCGATGCGGCAGATGCAGAGTGTGCCGCTTGGCAGGACGATCGGTTCGGCCAACGACACGATCCTGGCGGAACCCGTGGTCGAAACGGCCTCGGCGGGAGAGGCGGCGGAATCGTCGCCCGAGGTGGTGCGCCTCGCGGACGAGCTGATCACCAAGGCAACGCAGACCGCGGCGAAGATCACCTTCATCGAGGACGCGGAACTGCTCAGGGATTACGGTGGCGTGGCGGCGCTGCTCCGATTCACGACCTGAGGCGGCGAGGGCCTTTTCTTCGTGCTTCGGTACACGGCCACCCCGGAGACGAGCGTGCCAATGATCGCCATGCCGGTCATGACGCCGACAACGACGGTGAAGGTCGGGGATTTCATCCACCCGATGATGCCGCGCCCGTAGTAGGCGGCCAGCCCGCTCTCCGCGCCGAATCGCAGCGCCCGGACACCGGCCAGCGTGACGAAGAAGGTCCACGGATTCACCTTGCAGGCGCCGCTCGTCAGCACGAACGCGGTGAACGGGAACGGCGGCGGTATGATCGCCAGCGCTCCGACCGTCACCGCCGCGCTCTGCCCGACGCGCTGCTGCACGCGCTTCAATCGTGACGGTTTGATGAAGCGTTCCAAGCCGACCTCCCCGACCTTTACCCCGAGCCAGAAGGTGAACGCGGAACCGATGACCGAGCCCATCGTCGCGAGGACGGCGTAGAGCCAGAACCATTCGGGCTTCCTCGCCGCCAGCAGGATGACGACGAAGTCGATGCCGAGCGGCAGGAAGAAGACCAGCGACGAGTCGAGCACTCCCATCACCAGAAGGCCGCCGGGGGTGAGGAAGTAGCCGAGGAATGAGTAAAAGAGAGTACGCATCGCCGGAGGAGTCCTCTATCAAACCGCGGACCATCGGCTTTGCGGTAGTCTTTTCGTAAGCTCTAGCAGAGGAACATGTCGCATGCGTACGTTATTCGCTGCCGCCGCCTGTGCGGTCGCGGTCACCTTTATGGCCGCTGATTCCATGGACGTCATCGCCGAGCGGTACGTGAAGCTCGTGCTCGCCGTCGGCCAGCACGATGCAGACTACGTCGATGCGTACTACGGACCGCCGGAGTGGAAAAAGGAAGTGGAGACGAGGAAGCCGACGCTCGATGCGATCGCGGCGGAAGCCGCGGCCCTTTCCTCGGATCTGGCGCGTAGCCAGGCGCCGCCCGACGAGATCGCGAAACTACGGCTGCAGTATCTCCAGCGGCAGATTGCTTCGCTGTCCGCGCGCGTTCGGATGTTGAAAGGCGAGCGGCTTTCGTTCGACGACGAATCAAAAGCGCTGTACGACGCCGTGGCGCCGACCCATCCGGAGTCGCACTTCCGGGCGATCCTCGACAAGCTGGAGCAGCGCTTTCCTGGCCGCGGGCCGCTCGTGCAGCGATACGATGCGTTCCGCGCGGCCTTCGTGATCCCGCGGCCGAAGCTGGACGCGGTGTTTCAGCGCGCGATCGAGGCGTGCCGTGAGAAGACGCGTGCGCACGTGACACTGCCCGAAGGGGAACGCTTCACCGTCGAGTACGTCACGAACAAGTCGTGGAGCGGATACAACTGGTATCAGGGCGGCTTCCGCAGCCTGATCCAGGTCAACACGGATCTGCCCATCTACATCGACCGCGCAATCGATCTCGCGTGTCACGAGGGTTATCCCGGACACCATGTGTACAACGTGCTCCTCGAGAAGCACCTCGTCACGGATCGCGGCTGGAAGGAGTTCACCGTCTACCCGCTGTTCTCGTCCCAGTCGCTCATCGCCGAGGGCACCGCGAACTTCGGAATCGAAGTCGCGTTTCCAGGAAAGGATCGCGTCGAGTTCGAACGCACCGTTCTGTTCCCGCTTGCGGGGCTGGATCCATCACGAGCAGCGGAGTACTACGCCGTCCAGGGTTTGATCGATGAGCTCGCGTATGCCGGCAACGAAGCGGCGCGACGTTACATCAACAAGGAAATCGACGCGGCGCAGGCAACGGCGTGGCTCGAACGATACGCGTTGATGCCGCACGAGCGCGCGGCCCAACGCGTACGCTTCTTCGATCAGTATCGGAGCTACGTCATCAACTACAACCTGGGGAAGGACATGGTGCGGCGCTACATCGAATCGCGCGGCGGGACCGCGGACCAGCCGGCGAAACGCTGGGAGGAATTCGAGCGACTGATCTCGTCGCCGCGCCTGCCGTCCGGTCTCAAATGAGGTGAAAAGCGTCATCGCTGCGGCCGCGGCGCTGTGCCTTGCAGCGTACGTTTTGGTGTACGCGACCGGGCTTGCGCCGGCGCCCATCCGCTCGGACGGATTCAGCTACTACGTCTACGTGCCGTCGTGGTGGCTCTACCACGACCCGACCCTCGCGTCGGTTGCCAACGATTGCTGCGGCGGCGAGTTTCCCGCTTCCACCGCCATCATCCGCTGGCCCGGCACACGGCGGTGGGTAAACGCGCATCCTATCGGCGTCGCCGTGATGCAGACGCCCTTCTTCCCCATCGCTCATGCGCTGACACGCTGGACGAACCTGTCGCCCGACGGGTTCACGCTGTACTATCAGCACGCCGTCGGAGTGTCGGGACTGTTCTGGACGATCGCCGGGTTATGGACGCTCGGCAATGTTCTGCGCCGCTATTTCACGACGGCTGTCACTGCCGCGACGCTGGGGACGATCCTGCTCGGCACGAACCTGTTTCATTACGCCACGTTCGACAGCTCGTACAGCCACGCATATTCGTTCTTCCTGTTTGCGGCGTTTCTCTACGCCATCGATCGCTGCAGCCGGGCGCCCGGCCTCGCCGGCGCGGCGCTCGCCGGCCTCGTCGCTGGCTTGATCGTCCTGGTGCGGCATACCAACGTGCTGCTTCTTCTCTGCTTCGCGCCTGCGTTCCCTCGGGACATGCGCCGGATGCTGGTCGCGAGTGCCACGTTTCTGCTGGTCGTTGCACCGCAGCTCGCGATCTATTACGAGGCGACAGGGTGGCCGATCGTGAGCTCCTACGGCGAGCTTGGATTCAATTTCGGCGCGCCTCGGATCTTCGGCGTGCTGTTCAGCCCGCAGAAAGGGCTCTTCTTCTGGTCGCCGCTCCTACTCCTGGCATGCGCAGGATTCGCGATCCTCGCCCGCGCCCCGCACCCGGCACGCCGGTTCGTCACGCCCGCCGTGATCTTCCTCGCGGCGGACACTTACGTGATTGCCAGCTGGTGGGACTGGCAGTTCGGCGCCAGCTTCGGTCATCGGGGTTTCGTGGATGCGCTGCCGCTGTTTGCGCTCGGCATGGCGGCGTTTTACCAGTGGGTTCTTGCGGCGCCGCCGCGTCGTCACGCCGTCGCTGGGATCGTGCTGTGCGCGATCGCGCTCAACATGTTCCAGACGGCGCAGTACTGGACCCATCGGCTGCCGTACAGTGATACGACATGGGATCAATATCGCGCGGCATTTCTACGGTGGCATTGATGCGCCGGGCGATCGTGGCGCTCGTGGTCGCGGCGATGGTGTGGGCGGTGCTCGCATATCTCCGCGATCCGCCATGGCTAATCACGGTCACGTCGGGGATGCGTCCTGAGAAAACGGACTCCAGCGGGCGGCCGTACCGCTGGATGGGGGGCCACGCATCGCTGTTCGTCCCCTCGGACGCGCGCCTGGTTTCAATCCCGCTGCGCACCACGTTCGACGCGCCGGCGGATCAGCCGGTGACCGTCAGCATTACCATCGACGATCGTCCGGTCGATCGAATCGTGCTGGCCGATCCGGAGTGGCATCTCTCGAGTTTCCGGCTCCCGCCAGCAGGGTCGCGGCGAGTGCGGCGCGTCGACCTCCGGGTGGATCGCACGCGCGACGACAACCGCGGCGCCGCCGTCGGCGACGTCACCACCGTACGGACTCCGTAGCACCGGTGGCGCGGCGGGATGGTAGCGTGCTCATGGGACGTATCGCTATGAAAAGCTGGCTCGATATTCTCGAAACGTTGTACGAAGGATCCTGGAGCGATGAGCTGCAGCGCTTCCGCTCGCCCTTCGCCTTTCGCGGAATGGAACGCCGCGATCATCCGCTGGCAAGCTCCCTCGTTCGCCTTGCCGAACCGGGCGCCGACATCAACCGCCTCGAACTTGCTCTGCTGCGCAACTTCAGAAAGTACGCGCACAGCGAAGCGACCGGGGCCGACTCCGTATGGGACTGGCTCGCGCTCGGGCAGCATCGCGGCTTGCCGACCCGGCTCCTCGACTGGACGTATTCGCCGCTCGTGGCGCTGCATTTCGCCACGGAAAACCCTGCGAGCTTCGATCAGGACGGCGTGGTGTGGTGCGTCAACTTCGTCGAGGCGAACAAGCGCCTGCCGCGGCGTTTGAAGCGCATCCTCCAGCAGGAAGGCTCGGATACGTTCACCGTCGAAATGCTCGGCGCCTTCGCATCGTTGCGCGAGTTCGACGCGCTCGGCCGCGAACCGTTCGTCGTCTTTCTCGAGCCCCCGGCGGTCGATCGGCGCATTTTGAATCAACTGGCGCTTTTTTCGCTGATGTCGAGCCCGTCCGCAACGCTCGACAACTGGCTCGCCGATCATCCGCAGCTCTGCCGGCGCGTTCCGATACCGGCAAAACTCAAATGGGAGATCCGCGACAAGCTCGATCAGGCGAACGTGAACGAACGCGTGCTGTTCCCAGGGCTCGACGGCTTGAGCCGATGGCTGACTCGTTACTACACACCCACCGGCCTCCGTGGACGTTCGCTGCGCCTCGCGCCGGAACCCCGCGTGAAAAGGCGGCCGCGGCGATGAAAGCGGTCGAGATTGCGCAGCCGGGCGGACCGGATGTCCTTCGCGTCGTGGAGCGCCCGACGCCGCAGCCGGGCGACGACGAGGTGCTCGTTCGCGTCGAGGCCGCAGGCGTGAATCGACCCGACGTAATGCAGCGGCTCGGCAAGTACCCGCCTCCGCCCGGCGCATCCGACATTCCCGGGCTGGAGATCGCAGGCACGATCGCCGGGCTCGGACGGTCGGTGTCCGGCCTGAACCTCGGCGACCAGGTGTGCGCGCTCGTCGCCGGTGGCGGCTACGCGGAGTACTGCGCCGCGCCGGCGGTGCAGTGCCTGCGCATACCGGAAGGGCTCACCACCACGGCTGCGGCGGCGATACCGGAGACGTTCTTCACGGTCTGGACGAATCTGTTCCAACGCGGCGCACTCTGCGCCGGCGAACGGGTGCTCGTACATGGCGGCACCAGCGGCATCGGCACAACCGCAATCCAGCTCGCCCATGCGTTCGGCGCAACGGTGTTCGCGACCGCGGGATCCAGCGACAAGTGCGAGGCGTGCCGCCGCCTCGGTGCGGCTTTCGCGATCAATTACAAGGAGGAGGACTTCGTCGAGGCCGTCAGGCGCGAGACGGAGAACACCGGCGTCGACGTGATTCTCGATATCGTGGGCGGCGATTACGTCGCCCGGAATGTCGACTGCCTTGCCATGAACGGGCGGGTGGTTCAGATCGGCACGCAGGGGGGACCACGCGCGTCGCTCAATCTCACGCCGATTCTTCAACGGCGTCTGACACTGACCGGGTCCACGCTGCGGGCACGGACCGTACGGGAGAAAGGAGCGCTCGCGCGCGAGGTCGAGCGGCATGTCTGGCCGCTGCTTGCGTCCCGGCGCGTCGCGCCGGTTATCGACCGGACCTACCCGCTGGCACAGGCGGCCGACGCGCACCGCCGACTGGAATCGAGCGAGCACATCGGGAAGATCGTGCTCCTTCCGTAACCTCGACTTGTGACATCCGGGGCAGCTGCCTTTCTGACTCGGTGTGGCGGTTGTGCGGCTTGGGTAAGCCACACTCGGGTCCAGTACGACTCGGAAACCACTGAATCACAAGCAGATTTGTTGACCACGCGCAGATCGCGCTCGGCAGTGCCATTGCACGACGGACCTCCATCAATAACTGTCGATCGCTTCTAAGGGAGGGTTCCGTGAAGAAGATTGTTCTCGCACTTGCCGTGGCCGTGGCAACGGCTGCCGCCGCCAGCGCGCAGACGGCAGCGAAGCAGCCGGCGACTGCCAAACAAACCGCCAGCAAGCCGGCGGCGAAGCCAGCGGCTCATGAGCAGGCACACGCCAAGCCTGCCAAAACACCGGCCGCGAAGGCGATGTCCACGAAGGGTGAAGTGGTGTCGACCGACGCGGCGGCGAAGACCATTACCGTGAAGGACGCATCGGGCAACAGCACGACGTACACCGCGACCGGCGCGGCGGCTGCTTCGCTGGCGAAGCTGTCGGCGGGCGACGAAGTGACGGTGTGGCACACCGACACGAGCGCCACCAAGATCGTCAAGGCGTCGGCAAAGAAGAGCGGGAAGAGTTCGAAGTAAGTAGGGCGGGGTCTTAAGACCCCGCCCCACCTTCTTGTTTGAGACGGGCTCTGACACGCGCCTCGCCAAACTTGGCGAGACGTTTGAGAGCCTGGACCCGTTCCGATCGATCGATGCCGGCGCGATTGACGGCCGCGCGCAGCACCTCGACGGTCTTGTCGTAGGTGACGGTGTCGACAGGATACGGAAATCCGTCCTTGCCGCCGTGCGCGAACGAGAATCGCGCCGGGTCGCGCGTGCTCGCCGGCGTGCTGTAGATGATCTCCGACGTCAGGGCGAGCGCGCGCAGCGTCCTCGCGCCGACCCCTTCCATTCCCAGCAGCGTCTCGAAATCTTCAGGTGCGCGCTCGTACGTCTTGAGCAGGATCTTCTGCAGGTAGGTCGGATTGACGTCGGCCACGAGCACGGCGTGCCGCCGCGGCATGGTCAACGCCGGGATGTCTCTGATCGCCGACAGCACAACCGACGGAGTCTGCCGCGACAATTCCGCCGACGCGTTTCGCACCGGCTCGCTCTCGGCCGCGACGAGGTTCAGCGTCGGCGCTTCCGCTTCTGCGCACACTGCCGCATGCGGTTCATTGACGTAGCTCCGCACCGATGCCGACAGCCAGTGATAGCGCCGCGCCATTCCGTTCGCGTCGTTCATGCCCTGCTGCACCACGCACCATCCGCCTCGAGGAGTGAAGAAGAAGGCGTGGTGATACAGCTGGTATCCGTCCTGGACCGCAGCGCTGTCGACCTTTGCGCTCATACGGCTCGCGTAAACGAGCGGGCGCGGATCGACTGAGAGCCGATCGCACGCCAGCGTGATCTCCGACGGAGTTTTTCTCGATGCCGCGCCCTTCCCGCCGCCGGCATGAAGGCCGAGGTCGGATTCGAGGCCGCGGATTCCTTCCTTCAATGCGCCGGTCACCGTCGTCGTCACGCCGCTCGAATGCCAGTCGAAGCCCAGCACGCACCCGAACGCCTGGAACCAGAACGGATCGGAGAGCCGCCGAAGCATCTCGTCGGCCCCGAACTCCGAGACGATATGGATGGAGATTTCCCGCGCGAGCTTGATCATGCGCGAGAACAGCCAGGCGGGCGCCTTGCCTCCATGCAGCGGCAGCTGCGCCGTCCCGGTTCGTGTCCGCATGCCCCTTGCGCCTCGAGCCTTCCGTGAGCCTTGAGCCCTAAACGTCCAGTTCCTCCGCGGTCTCCGCGCGCTCCATGATGAAGCGGAACCGCGCCGAGGGGTCCTTGCCCATCAGCTCGTTGATCACGCGGTCGGTGACGATCTGATCGACGATCTCCACGCGCAGCAGCCGGCGCGTACGCGGGTTCATCGTGGTCTCCCACAGGACCTTGGGCATCATTTCGCCAAGCCCCTTGAACCGGGTGATTTCCGCGTTCGCCCGGCCGTTGCCGTGCAGTTTCAGCAGCCGGTCGCGGTGCGCGTCGTCCAGTGCCCAGTAGGTTTCCTTGCCGACGTCGATGCGGTAGAGCGGCGGCTGGGCGAGGAACACGCGGCCCGTCGTGATCAATCCCGGCATGTGGCGATACATGAACGTCATGAGCAGCGTCGCGATGTGATGCCCGTCCGAGTCCGCGTCCGACAGGATGATCACGCGTCCGTATCGGAGCTTCGCGATATCGAAGTTCTTCCCGAGACCGCAGCCGAGCGCGGTGACGAGATCGGAGAGCTCCTTGTTCTCGAGCACCTTCGCCAGCGATGCGCTCTCGGTGTTCAGCACTTTGCCGCGCAGCGGCAGAATGGCCTGCCGGCTGCGGTCGCGTCCCTGCTTCGCCGACCCTCCGGCGGAGTCCCCTTCGACGATGAAGATCTCGCTGTCGTCGAGGCCGGGAGAGGTGCAGTCGCTGAGTTTTCCGGGGAGAGTCAGGCGGCCGGACGTCGCCGATTTCCGCGCTACCTCCTGCTGGGCGGCGCGGCTGGCCTCGCGCGCGCGCGCCGCCAGAATCACCCGCGCGACAATCGACTCCGCGACGCTGATGTTCGTATTCAGCCAGTGCTCGAGCGCCGGCCGGACCTGAGAGTCCACCGCGGACAGCACTTCGGGGTTGTTCAAGCGATCCTTCGTCTGCCCCTGGAATTGGGGCTCGGCGACGAAGACGCTGAGCACGGCGACGAGTCCTTCGCGAATGTCCTCCGCCGTCAGCGTGACGCCCTTGGGCGACAGGTTGTGCGTCTCGATGAAATTGCGGACCGCCTTTCCGAGACCGGCGCGGAAGCCGTTCTCGTGCGTGCCGCCCGATCCGGTGGGGATGCCGTTGACATAGCTGCGCACGTGCTCGTCGGTCGACTGCGTCCACTGCAGTGCAAGGTCGAGCCGCAGACTGCTCTCGTCGCTGTCCTTGGCCAGCGTGAACGGCGCGTCGTGCACGGGCGTGGCGTTTCGCTCGCGCAGAATCGTCTTGAGATAGTCGGCAAGCCCCTCGCTGTGCTGGAAGACGTGCTTCTCGTCCTTCGTCTCGTCCTCGAAGACGAGCTTGACGCCCTTGTGCAGATAGCTCGACACCTCGAGCCGCTGTTTGATTGTGTCCGCGTCGAACTCGACCTTCGGGAAGATCGTCGCGTCGGGGCGGAAGAACACCGTGGTACCGCTGCCGCGCGCGGGGCCGTTCTTCTTCACCGCGCCGACCGGATGACCCTGCTTGAAGCGCATTTCCCACTCGGCGCCGTCGCGGCGCACCGTGGCAATGAGTTCCTTCGACAGCGCGTTCACGACGCTGGCACCGACGCCGTGCAGTCCGCCAGCGGTCTTGTAGTTACCCGCTTCAAACTTTCCACCCGCGTGAAGGGTGGTGAAGATCACCTCGAGCGCGCTCTTCTTCGTCTTCGGGTGCTTGTCGACAGGGATGCCGCGGCCGTCATCGACGATCGTGATCGACGAGCCGTCGGCGTGCAGCGTCACCGTGATATTCGACGCGTAGCCGTTCATCGCCTCGTCTATCGAGTTGTCGAGGATCTCCCAGACGAGATGGTGGAGGCCCGTCGCTCCGACGCCGCCGATGTACATCCCCGGCCGCTTCCGGACCGGCTCGAGCCCTTCAAGGACGGTGATGTCTTTTGCTGTATAGGTCGCCAAGGATTTTACAGTCTACCATCCGCTCACACGCGGACGCTCATTTCAACCGCACGATGAGCACGCCTGCAAGGAGCATCGCGCCAATGGCGGAGACGATCGATCCGTAGACGAAGCTTCGTGGCATGAATCGGAACCTTACGCGGTGGACGCCCGCGTTCACGGCGCAGCCGAGAAAGTCTTCTTCGACGCGCACGATTTGTGTTGGGCTACCATCGACCGTTGCCGACCATCCATCGTGGAAGCGTTCGGTGAGCGCGAGGACTCCGCGGGCAGGGACTGTTACGTCGGCGACGATCTGTCCCGGACGATCCTCCGCGAGCGAGGCGGTGCCCGCAGCATCGTGTCCCTGCTCATCAACGAGCCGCACGCGCGGCACTCCGGCGTTCAGCACACGCCTGGAGCCGTCGGCGCTGAACAGCCAGCGCGTCCCTGTCAGCCGCCGCCACGCGTCACTGTCCAGTGGATGCCGCGTTGCCGGGAAGAGTCCGGCGTACCCGGACGTGAGCCGGTAGCCGCGCATTATCGGAAGATCCGACCGAGCCAGCGGACCGCTCGACACCGCCGCGTACGACTCTGCGGGATTCCGCGGCGCCTCCGGGACTATCGATGTCAACTCGGTGATGGTCTGGGCCGGCTCCCGGTAGATGAACCGGATGCCCCATCCCGCCAGATCAGCCGCAGTAACGACGACCAGCGCGGCGATCGCCCAGCGGACTCTGCGCGCGGCCAGATAGAGAAGAAGCGTGCCGGCGGTGACGATCGCGACGCCTGATCCCGCGACAGTCGCACTGGCGAACGTATGTCTTCCGTATGGCAGTACTGCTGTGTTCAGCATCAGCGTAGTCGCGATCCCGAGCGCCGGCGGAATCCACAAGGACAGCATCGAGCCTGCCGGCGCCGGACTGCGCCCGTCACCGATTGCGATCAGATCGTCGATCGTGATGGCGGCAAGGATCGTGAGCGCGAACTGCACGAGAACGATGTACCGCGCCGGTGCGCGGAGCGACTGAAGGATCGGCAGGTGGGAGAGCAGCACCCCGACATGGCCGTAGCTGCCGAGTGCGAGCACGAGACACCCGGCGGCGAATGCGGTCGACGCCACAATCAGACTCAGGCGGCCACGCAGCGCGTCGCGGCGGATCACGACCCAGATCAACGCAAGCGGCAGGATCGCGCCGGAGTAGATCCCGAACTCGTGAAAGATCATGCGATCTGCTTCGCTGTACGCGCCCCCTTTATAGAAGTACGGCGACCAGAGCTGAAGCAGGTTGAACGGGTGTAGCGAGTAAGTCAGCGCGAAGTCGGCTGAGAGGGCCATCCGCGTCGAGTGCATCGCTTCATCAGCCGACGGCAGCCATTGGATGCCGCCGAGCGCGATACCGAGCGCGATGGCGCCCCCACAAGGCGCGAGGCGCCTCCACCGTCGAAGCTGCCCTGCGCGGAAAGCGGCGAAGGCGGCAAGCGCGAACATGTTCCACCAGACGGCCTGCGGAAACCCGAGCAGCAGCGCGGACCCGAGGAGCACTGACATGCCCGCGAACGCGAGCGTCGGTGCATGTCCGTCCTCGACGATGAGCACGTCGGCGGCCGCAAGCATCCACGGCAGGTGCGCGACGACGGCGACCATGTTCAGGTGGTGGTGATGGAGCAGGTTGAAGCCGCTGAACGCGAACAGCATCGCTCCAAAAAGCGCCGCCGGATGGCTGCATCGTAGCCGCCGCAGGAACCAGAACATTCCGGCGAAGGCCATCGGATAGTTCGCAATCAGCTCGAGGTTGAACGCGGGTCCGAGCGGGAGGAACCGATACAGCAGCTCATGAAATGGATGGAACAGGCCGACTTGTCCTTCGCCGTGGAGGTAGAATCCGGCAAAGATCGATGGCGTCCAGAGCGTAGTGTCCCCCGCCTCGATCGCCTGCTGGTACAAGTACCGCGTCGGCAGGTGGAACCAGGAAAGATCGTTATAGACGAACACCCGGCCGGTGAGCAGCGGCCACAGCAGCGGCGCCAACAGCGCGAGGCTGCTGCCAGCGACGACCGCCTCGAGCGAGCGGACCCTGTTCATCCTCGGTTCGTCTGTCACGGTGTCCCGCGGGCCACCGCGGGCGTCATTCCTCGATCCATCCGGGTGTCCGGTTTGCGGAACGCCATGATCAGCTCGGCGCGGAGGATGTAGCGGGTCGCTTCGTGTGTGTACCCGAGGCGGGCGAAGTCGTTCAGCAGTTGCCTGCGCGTGTAGTGCGAGATGTGCTCGTCGGCGTACCCGCCAGGCGCGGCTAGCCCGTATGCCTTCTCAATCCACACCCATTCCCATCGGTCGTAGTCGGGGGTGCCGAGGACCAGCCGACCGCCGGGCCTGAGCACGCGGCAGAGCTCATCGATCATCGAGGGGACCATCGGCACGTGCTCGATCACCTGTGAACAGAGCACGCACCGGAAGCTCTCGTCGGCGAACGGCAGCGCGAAGCCGGACGCGCGTACGCGCGCGATGGGAAATCGCCTCGCAAATCGCAGCTTGTTAATCTGCACGTCGAGCGCGACGCTGCCCTTCGGCAGGGCGCCGATGATCTGGCTCGACCCGCACCCGACGTCGAGCACCGGCCCCTGACCGTTCACCAGCTCGAGGACATGGCGATACCGACTTCGCTGCCAGTAGCGCTGCAGCCATATCGGGCTGTCGTGCGCGCGGTAGTCGTAGTCGGCCGCCGCGATCGAATTACGCAGCTTCCAGAGCGCCCAAAAGGTGCGGAGGTACGCCCAAGCGAGCGACACGTGCGCCTTGGTTGGAACTGTGGGATTGGGCCGGTACTGCAGCGGAATCTCGAGCACGCGCCATCCTTCCGCATAGGCACGCACGAGTACTTCCTGCAGGATGTCGTAGTCCGCCGCGTGCAGCGACAGGGCATTTACGACATCGGCGCGGTACAGGCGGACCGCGCTCGATCCGTCGCGCACCCCAAGGCTGAGGCCGCGCCGGAAGACGGCGTTCAGCATCCGGCTGCCGAGCGTGCGCGCCGACGGCATGTCGATCCGGCTCCCCGGGATATAGCGCGAGGCGACGATCACCTCGGCATCGTGCCTCCGCGCCCACAAGTCGCCGAGGAACCTCATCGGCCCCTCGAAATCGGGATCCACGGTGATGACGTACGGGCCACGCGACTGCCGCAGCGCCGCGCGCAATTCGTGCCCGTACCCGCTCACGTTGGTCGGGGGCGCAATGATCTCAGCCGGAACGGCGAGCGCATCGACCTCCCGCCGCACTTGGGTAAGGAATGCCGAAGGATCTGTGGTGCGTTCGAGGCCAGGGACAACGATCGAAAGTTGCACGTCGGCCGGAGGCAACGGGCCATTATAGGCGATGCCGACGCGCCATCTGGCTAGTCCAGCAGCAGCGCTCCCGGATCTTCCACCAGCTGTTTGACACGAACCAGGAATTGCACCGCTTCGGCGCCGTCGACAATACGGTGATCGTAGGTCAGTGCAACGTACATCATCGGACGGAGCACGATCTGGCCGTCGACACCCACCGGGCGCTGCTGGATCGCGTGCAGGCCGAGGATGCCGACCTGCGGCGGATTGAGGATCGGCGTGCTCAGCAGCGATCCGAATACGCCGCCGTTGGTGATGGTGAACGTTCCGCCTTTGAGGTCCGCGAGCGACAAGGTGCCGTCCTCGGCGCGCTTCGCGTATTCCCGGATCTGCCGCTCGATCTGCGCGAACGACATGCGGTCCGCGTCGCGCAGCACCGGCACCACGAGCCCCTCGCTCGCGCCAACCGCGACACCGATGTCGTAATACTGCTTCAGGACCATCTCGTCTCCCTGGATCTCCGCATTGATCCGGGGGAACGCGCGCAAAGCCGCGATGGAGCCCTTGACGAAGAAAGACGCAATGCCCAGGCCGACGCCGTGCCGCTCCTTGAATGACTGCTTGTGCCGCTCGCGAAGGGCCATCACGGCTGACATGTCGACTTCGTTGAACGTCGTCAGCATCGCCGCCGTGCTCTGCGCCTCGACCAGCCGCTTCGCGATCGTCGCGCGGCGCTTCGACATGCGGATGCGCTCTTCTGTGCGATCCCCAGGCGCAGGCCGCGTAACTTCTGCGACGGGGGTCAGCGGACGGGTCTGTACCGGCTCGCTTGCCGGCGTGGCGGGTGCGGGCGCCTCGGCGCCGCGGCCGTTTCCGCTGCCGGTGGCGGCCTGCTCGACGTCGCGTTTCATCACGCGGCCGGAATCGCCGCTGCCACGGACGCGGCTGAGGTCCACCTCGTGCTCCTCGGCCGCTTTCCGCGCCGTCGGCGTCGCCCGGGTCTTCTCAACGGGAGCGGCTTTGGCGGGTGCTGGCGCTGCGGCTTTCGGTTGCGCCGGCGTATCAGCGGACGCCGTCGCGCCCGCAGTCTCCTCGATGATCCCCAGCACTTCGCCGACCTTCACGTCTTCGCCGTCCTTGCGATCGATCCGCTTCAGCACGCCCCCCTGCGGCGCGGAGACCTCGACGTCGATTTTGTCCGTCTCGAGCTCGACGAGCGGATCGCCGACCGCGACGGCGTCCCCCTCTTTGCGCAGCCACCTGGCCACACGTGCGTCGACAATCGATTCTCCGACTTCAGGTACGACTATGTTTGCCGGCATGCTGATAATCCTGCTGACTATGACAAACGAGCGTAATCAACGACAGCAACAAGCGCTCTAATCCTTTACTGTCGTCAACTCGCTGTCGCGCTTCGCCTTCTGCGCCACCGCCTCTTCGCGCGCGACGGGACGTCCGATGAACGCGACGTTCACGAGCACCTGCTGATTCAGCGTGTGGCGCGCCGCCGATCCTTCGGCCGGGCTCGCGCTCCGCGGCCGTGCCACGAGGCGCACCGCCCGGCCGCCCGACACTTCCTGCAGATGTGGCCGGATGAAGTCCCACGCGCCCATGTTCTCCGGCTCTTCCTGCACCCACACGACCTCCACCGCCTTTGGGTAGTGGTCGAGCATGGCCCGCAGGTCGCGCATCGGCACTGGATAGAGCTGCTCGAGGCGGCACACCGCGACGTCGCGATGGGTTGCGCGGTGTTCGCTCGAAATCAGGTCGACATACAGCTTGCCCGAGCAGATCAGGATGCGCCGAATCTCACCCGCGCGGCTGGACGCGTCGCTATCGGGCAGCACCATCTGGAATCGTCCTTCGGCCAGCTCGCGCGGCGTCGAGGCCACGGCGGCGTGCCGCAGAAGGCTCTTCGGCGTCAGCACGACGAGCGGCAGCGGGTCGACCTGGAGCAGCGCCGCCTGCCGGCGCAGCAGATGGAAGTACTGCGCTGCAGTCGTGCAGTTCGCGATGCGGATGTTGATGTCGGCGGCGAGCTGGAGAAACCGCTCGGGCCTGGCGCTCGCGTGATCCGGGCCCTGCCCCTCGTGCGCGTGCGGCAGGAGGAACACCAGCGACGGCCGCAGGCCCCACTTGCCCCGGGCCGAGACGATGAATTCGTCGATCATCGTCTGCGCGCCGTTGATGAAGTCGCCGTACTGCGCTTCCCAGATGACCAGCCGTGATGGCTCTTGAATGTTGTAGCCGTATTCGAAGCCGACCACGGCGTTCTCGGTCAGCGGGCTGTTGTGAATCTCGAACGCGGCGCGTGCCTGCGGAAACGACTGGAGCGGCACGTGCAGCTTGCCGTCGGTGGCGTCGTGCAGCACCGCATGTCGATGGCTGAAGGTGCCGCGCTCCACGTCCTCCCCGGTCAGCCTGATGCTGATGCCATCCGCGAGAATGGACGCGAGCGCGAGCTCCTCGGCGGCGGACCAGTCAACCGTCCTCTCGTCCACGTTGTCGAGCATGTGGGTCCGCTTCTCGCGGACACGGTCGAGCTTGCGGTGGATAGTGAAGTCCGACGGCATCTTCATGAGCGCGTCGTTCATTTCCCGCAGCCGCTCGATCGGCACGGCGGTCGCTACCTTCGACGCGACACCTGGCGGCGGTTCCTCCGGGTGCGGCTCGATGAAGTCCTGCTCCGGCTGCAGCGCATCCATGACTCCCTGCAGCTCGTCGGCGTATTTCTTCACCAGCTGGTCGGCCGACCCGGGCTGGATTTCGCCGCGCTCCTCCAGCGTCCGCGCCCAGATCTCGCGCACCGTCGGATGCGACGTGATCCTCTGATACATCAAGGGCTGCGTGAACGCGGGCTCGTCCCCCTCGTTGTGTCCGTAACGCCGGTAGCCGATCAGATCGATCAGAAAGTCGCGCTGGAACCTCTCGCGGTAGGCAAAGGCGAGCCGCGCGGCTTCGACGCAGGCCTCCGGATCGTCCGCGTTGACGTGGACGATGGGAATCTTGAAACCTCGCGCGAGCCCGCTCGCATACGACGTGCTGTATTCGTCTTCCGGACCGGTCGTGAACCCGAGCTGGTTGTTGACGATGATGTGGATCGTGCCGCCGGTGTGGTACCCCGGCAACCGGCTGAGATTCAGCGTCTCCGCCACGATCCCCTGCCCGGGGAAGGCCGCGTCGCCGTGAATCAGGATCGGCAGACCGCGTGTCGGATCGAAAACCGGCGCACCCGGCGTATCGGCAATCGTCCCGGCCGCGCGCGCCATGCCCTCGACGATGGGGTCGATCGCCTCGAGGTGGCTCGGGTTGGGCGGCATCGAGACGACGAGATCCATTTCGCGCCCGCCCTTGATCGCGCGGTGGGCCCCCGCGTGATACTTCACGTCGCCCGTCCACGCCATGTCCTCACGGAACACACGCGACGAGACCGGCTCCTTGAACTCCGCGAGAATCTGCGCGTACGGCTTGTTCAGGACGTGCGCCATCACGTTCAGACGGCCGCGGTGCGCCATGCCGATGAGGATGTTACGGATGCCGGACTCCGCCGCTTCGCCGATCACTTCGTCGAGGATCGGCACCAGCATGTCGAGTCCCTCGATCGAGAACCGCGTCTTGCCGGGGAACGCGCGGTGCAGGAACCGCTCGAACACTTCGACCTGTGTCAGCCGTTCGAGCAGCGCCCCCGGACTGATCGGATCCGATGGCGCGCGAAAGCGTCCGCACTCCGCCGCCTGGCGCAGCCAATGCCGCTCTTCGGGGACGAACACGTGCGCGTAGTCGTAGCCCGTTGTCGAGCAGTAGATGGTGCGGAACGCGGCGATCGCCTCGAGCATGTTCGCCGTGCGTTCGCAGACCGGCGACGGCAGCAGGTTCGCGGGAAGCGCGCGCAGATCGTCTTCGGTGACGCCGTGCGTCTCGGGCCGGAGCGACGGATCGCCGATCGGCTGGCGCATCGCGAGCGGATCGAGATGTGCCGCGAGGTGTCCGTAGCGCCGGATCGCCTGCGCCAGATTCGCGGCGCCGACGATCTTGTCGTAGGGCACACCGGCGGCGACCGGAACGGACTCACCCGGCGGCGTCCATTGATCGAAGAGGGCCCGCGCTTCGGGATCGACGGAGTTGGGATCCTGGCGGTACTTGTCGTAGAGCTCGAGAACGTAGCCTCGATTGAGCCCGGTGAACTCCTGCCACCCTGCCATAGCCTATTAATCTTACTCGGACAGCGGCTGCGGCGCCTCCGGAACCGGCCAGACGATCTTCGTAAACTGGCCTCTCTGCAGGAGTTCCCGTCCCTTCCCGCCACGGCCGGTTACTTCGTACTTCGCCGTGCTGATCGTCTGCTCCGCGCCACGGGTCGTTTCAACCGTCAGGAGATCGCGATCGCCGGACGAGGCGATGAAGCCGAGGACGCGGTCCTCGTCGGACGTCAGCTTGATCAGGATGACCCCGCGCCCCGGACCGGAGAGGAAGTTCACTTCTTCGACATTCGTGAGCATCGCCCGCGCGTCGTGCGTGGCGGCGATCAGGATCTCGTCACCGGTGACACGGGCCACCCCGACGAGCTCCGCGCCGTCGGCGGCTCGGGCGTAACGGCGGCCGGCGCGCGTACTCGGCTCGACGAAGGACTCCAGGCTGAAACGCATGCTGTATCCGTCGCTCGACACCGCGACCGCGTGCACGGGCGGCACATCCCCCTCCTTCTTCGGCGTGATGTTTCCGATCGCACGCGGATCGAGGCTCAAGGCACCGACGATGCGCTCGCCGTCCTTCAGTTTGAAGAACCGCTGGATCGGTTCTCCATAGCCGGTCGACGCCGGAATATCGGCGATACGCGAGGTGTAGGCGACGCCGAAATTGCTGAAGAACACCACCGACGATCGCGTGCTGCCTGACAACACCCCCATCACGGCGTCCCCCTCCCTCACGCGCGTCGACGCGACGTCCTTCACCTCCTTCTGCCGCTTCACCCAGCCGTCGCGCGATACGACGATGACATTGTCCTCTTCGACGATGAAGTCTTCGGCGGTGTATTCGGCCTCCCCCTCGTCGGTCGCGATGCTGGTGCGCCGCGGGTCGCCGTATTTCTTCTGAATTTCCTCGATCTCGACGCGGACGATATCCCAGCGGCTTTCTTCATCCTTGAGCAGCGTGTTGATTTGACGCATCCGGCGGCGCCGATCCTCGAGCTCTTTGCGGATGATCAGAATCTCGAGCCGCGCGAGCCGGTAGATCTTCAATTCGAGGATTGCGTCCGTCTGCTCGGCGTCGAGGCCAAACCGCTTGATGATCGCCTGCGCGGCGTCGGCCTTGCCCTCGGACTTGCGCACGATCTTCAGGATCTCGTCGAGCGCGTCGAAGACTTTCTCGAAGCCTTCGAGGATGTGCACGCGCTTCTTGATGGCGGCGAGCTCGTGCTCGAGACGCTTCGTGACGACGTCGAGTCGGAAGTGCAGGAAATGCCAGAGCATCGCGTGGAGATCGAGACGCTCGGGACGGCCGACCTCCGGATTCTCGGTGGGGATCAGACACGTGAGGTTGACGATGAAGCTGGTTTGGAGCGGCGTGTGCTTGAAGAGATACGCCATCACCATCTTTTCGTCGGCGTCTCGCTTCAACTCGAGCGCGATTCGCACATCGTCGGTCGACAGATCCTTGACGTCGACGAGCGGCGGCAGCTTGCGGCTCAGCGCCACTTCGGCGATCCGCTCGACGAGCGTCGCCTTGTTCACGGTGTAAGGCACGCTGGTGACGTAAATCGTCTTCCCGCCGCGGGTGACCGGGCCTTCCTCCCACGTGGCGCGCAGGCGGATGGCTCCGGACCCGGTCTTGTAAATCTCCTTCAGTTCCTCGGGTGAATTGAGCATCTGGCCGCCGGTCGGGAAATCCGGTCCCTTGACGTAGCGGCACAGGCGGACGCTGCTCAAATCCGGATCCGCGAGGAGCTTGATCAGCGCGGTACAGATCTCGCCGAGGTTGTGCGGCGGGATATTCGTCGCCATCCCGACGGCGATGCCGGTCGCGCCGTTGATCAGCAGGTTGGGAATTCGCGACGGCAGCACGACCGGTTCAGTCCGGGTGCCGTCGTAATTCGGCCGGAAGGGCACGGTCGTTTGATCGATCTCGGTCAACAACTCGTCGCTCAGGCGCGCCAGCCGGCATTCGGTGTAGCGCATCGCCGCCGCGCTGTCGCCGTCGAGCGAGCCGAAGTTGCCGGATCCGTCGACGAGCGGGTAGCGCAGCGAGAAGGGCTGGGCCATCCGCACGAGCGTTTCGTACAACGCCGCGTCGCCGTGCGGATGGTAGTTGCCCATGACGTCGCCGACGACCTTCGCGCACTTGCGGTGCTTCGCATCGGCGGTCAGATTCTGTTGCCACATCGTGTAGAGAATCCGCCGCTGAACGGGTTTTAGTCCGTCGCGCACGTCGGGCAGTGCGCGTGACGTGATGACCGACAGCGCGTAATTGAGGTAGCGCACCTGCGCCGCCTCGTGCAGCGCGACACCCTCAGGCTCCGTCGGTCCGCCCGGACCGCGTGTATCGACAATCGCTCCGCCGCCGTCGTCAAACAGCGATGGTTCCTTCTTCCCGCGTTTCGCCACGTTGTGGATCCTCCGGATTGTGTTCGGGTGATCTTAACCTCGATGAGCGTAATCAACGACAGTCGCTTGCGAAGATCAAAGGAGGAAGGGAGAAAGAGAGAATACTTTTATATCTCTCTTCTCCCTCCTCCTGTTTGATCCTGGCGGTGGAAGTTGTTGATTCATCTAAGCGGCGCCGCATCCGCATGGCCATTGCTCGAATGCACCTTGCGCGGCCGGCCGAAGTCTGAAATGTTGGGGTCATGCGCTACCTGCATCTGGACGTGTTCACCGATCGTGCGCTCGAGGGAAATCAGCTCGCGGTCTTTCCGCAACCAGGATCGATGACACCGGAGACGATGCAGGCGATCGCGCGCGAGATGAACTTCTCGGAGTCGACGTTCATCCTGCCCGCGGAGTCGCGCGGCGACGTGCGGATGCGGATTTTCACGCCCGGCGAAGAGCTGCCGATGGCGGGGCACCCGACGATCGGCAGCACATTCGCGCTCGCGGCCGAGGGCGTCATCAAACCGAATCAGCGTGACTTCGTGTTCGAGCTTGGCGTCGGACCGATCCCGGTTTCGCTGGTGTGGGACGGCGGGAAACTGTCGTTCGCGTGGATGACCCAGCTGCTGCCGTCGTTCGGCGGCGCGATCTCCGATCGCGCGTCATTCGCCGCGGCGACGGGCCTCGACCAGTCGGATTTCGTCGCCGGCGTGCCAATCCAAAGGGTCTCGTGCGGCGTGCCGTTCCTGTTCGTTCCGCTGGCAACGCGCGACGCGGTGGATCGCGCCACCGTCGATCGCCGTGCCGTGGGGCGCTGCTGCCGCGACGCAGGACTCGACGAACTGGGAATCTTCTTCTTCACGACCGATGGCGAAGCGCATCCGGGCGCCGCGCGAACGGTCTACAGCCGCATGCTGGCGCCCGGTTTCGGCATCACCGAAGACCCGGCCACCGGCGGCGCGAGCGGCCCGCTCGGCTGCTACCTCGTCCACCACGGCATCGTCTCCGCGGCCGACGCGCAGAACATCGTCAGCCTGCAGGGCGTCGCGATGCGCAGGCCGAGCCGCATCCACATCGCGATCGACACGAGTCAGGAGTCGATCACGCGCGTCCGGGTGGGTGGGCAGTCGGTGATCGTGGGAAGAGGGCAGATCGAGATCTGAATCCCTAATCCCTAATCGATGAATCCCTCATCCGCGAATCCGGGAATCGCCGAATCTGCGAATCGCCAAATCCGTGAATCGCCGAATCCGACTCCGGGATCCGTGGATCCGCGATTCCAGGATTCCAGGATCAGGGATTCATGATCAGGGATTCATGATCAGGGATTCGTGATTAGGGATTAGGGATTGGAGATCCTTTTTAATCGAATTCCTGCCTGGATGGGCTCTGTTCCGCGCCGACCCGCCCCGCGGAGATATCCGCCTGGTAGTAGTTCTCGCCTTTGATCGGTGTCTTCGCGAGCCGGCGCAGCATCGTCAATTGACCGACGTGCGTCAGCGCATCTGCCACCGGTCCCTGAAAGAGCTTCTCGGCCGTGCAACCGAGCGGCGTGTCCGATGCGAGGCGGTCGTCGAGGCGTTCGAGCGCAGCGAAAAAGCGCGCCGACTCGTCCGCCCACGGCAAGGGGGTCGAGTCGTGCCACACCTGCCGCCCGTCCGCCAGCGAGAGCGCCCAGTCGAACAGATCGCCGATGTGGGCCAGAATCTCCGCCGGTGTGCGCGTTCCCTCCGCGACGCGAAAGGCGGCGAAGGACGCGGGCGCGCCGCGAATGGCCTTGGCGCCGCGGTAGGCGACGGTTGCCAGCGTGTGTCTGAGCAGTCCGCGTGCCCTGTCTTCCATCATTGAACCTTCCGCATGACCCATGTCGTCATCGATCGCTGATCTTGAACCACGGTCGTTTTGATCGGATCGAGGAGCTCGCCGCCGAGCCGCGACGTCATCGCCGACAGCATCGGCGCGTCGACAAGATACCGGTCGCTGCCGTCCGGAAGACGATGGCGGCGTCCGTCGATGCGCTGCACCTGGTGTTCGATCCCGATAGACGATGCCAGCCGCGCGAAGAACATGCCGCCGGGCTTCAACACCCGCCAGGTGCTGCGCACCATCGCGTCGAACTGGGCGTCGTTTTCTGCGAAGTGCAGCACCGCACTGGCGATCACGACGTCCGCTGACGCGTCAGGGAAGCTCATCGCCTCGACGGCTTCGACGCGGAAGCTCGCATCGGGAAGATGGGGCGCCAGCCGCGACGCCAACGCGCGCACCGACTCCACGGCGATCGGATCGCGATCGCACGCGGCGACATCGAAGCCGTTGCGGAGAAAGTAAACCAGGTTGCGACCGCCGCCGCAGCCCGCGTCGATGACGCGCATCGGCGGCGCAATCCGCCCGCGGAGCAGCTGGTCGAACAGGTAGATATCGATGTCGCCGAACTGCTCTCTGAGCTCGGTCACCGCTGCACGCGACCGGAGGCGTCGCCGCCGGCGAGCGCGTCGACCTCCGCAACGGTCGCGCGATTGAAATCGCCGGGAATGGTCTGCTTCAGCGCGCTTGCCGCCACGGCAAAACGCAGCGCGGCGTCGTGCGGCCGGCCGCTCAGCAAGCCGTAGATCAGCCCGGCGGCGAAACTGTCGCCGCCACCGATCCGGTCGACGAGCCGGACCACGTATCGCTGACTCTGATGCAGCGTGGTGCCATCCCACAGCACGGCACTCCAGCCGTTATCGCTCGCCGACAGACTCTCGCGAAGGGTGATCGCGACCGTCGACGGGCCGAGCTCGGTGGTGACGCGCGCCGCGGCATCGCGGTACGCGTCGACGTCGAGCGTCCCGGACGTGACGTCGGCGCCGGCCACTTCGATGCCCAGCACGCACTGCAGGTCTTCCTCGTTCGCGATCACCACGTCCACATCACGCATCAGCGGACGCATCGTCTTCTGGGCCTGTGACTGCGTCCAGAGTTTCTTGCGGTAATTGAGATCGACGCTGATACGGGCCCCGGCGCGCTTCGCGGCGGCGACCGCCGCGGCCGTCGCTGCGGTCCCCTTCTCCCCGAGTGCCGGGGTGATCCCGGTGACGTGGAACCACGCGGCTCCGCTCATGACGCGAGCCCAATCGACTGCATCCGCGGGAATCTCGCTGATCGCCGAATTGGCGCGGTCGTACAACACGGTCGATGCGCGCTGGCTGGCGCCGGTCTCGGTGAAGTAGATTCCCATGCGGCTGCCGCCACGCACGATCAGATCGGTCGCCACTCCTTCGGCACGCAGCGCCCGGACAGCGGCGTCGCCGATCGCATTCTGCGGCAGGCGCGTGACGTAGTGGCTGTCGACCCCGAACTGCGCCAGGCTGACCGCGACGTTCGCCTCGCCGCCGCCGAACGTGGCCACCAGCATGGGCGACTGCAGCAGCCGCTCGAATCCCGGCGGGCCGAGACGGAGCATCAGCTCGCCGAACGTGATCACTTTCGCGGTCACTGTGCGTCTCTCGCCCGCGCGACGTTCGCGACGATCCGCCGCGCGTTCTCCGTAATCACTTCGAACCGGCCGCTCTCGATCGCTTTGGCATCGAGCACCTGGGAACCCGCTGCCACGGCGACGGCGCCCGCCCGAATCCATTCGCCGGCGTTCTCCGGTGACACCCCGCCGGTCGGCATCAGCTTCACCTGCGGCAGCGGCGCCCGCACATCCTTTATGTATTGCGGTCCGAGCGTCGTCGCCGGGAACACCTTGACGATATCGGCGCCCGCATCGTGCGCTTCGAGGATCTCCGTCGGCGTGAAACAGCCCGGCAGCGCCGGCACATCGTGGTCGTGGCAGGCGCCAATCATGTCGCGGCGGAACACGGGAGAGATGACGAACTGCGCCCCGGCGCCGATGACCGCGTGCGCGATGGTCGCATTGAGGACGGTGCCAGCCCCGAGGAGGAAGCCTTCGGGTAAAGTGGGCGCGAGTCCGCGAATCAGATCCACGGCGCCAGGCACCGTCATCGTGACCTCGAGCGCCTTGACGCCACCCGCCATCAGGGCATCCACCACCGCGCGAAGCTTTCCGGGATCGCGCAGACGGATGACGGCGACGACACCCAGCTGTTCTATCTGACGAACGATCTCGGCCCGATCGAGCTTCACTTGTCTCATGACGTATGAATCCAGGTGTGGGTAGGATCTTCGTGCAATGCGAGCTTCCGCTGCTGCCCGGCCATCCCCCAGAGGTAATACAGGCGATACCCCGGTGCGGCCGCGACGGGGTGATACCCGTACGGCAGCAGCACGGTATCGCCGTCACGGACGACGTGCGCGACGCACTCGCCGTCTTGGGTGTAGAGCATCTGCTGCCCGAATCCCTGCGGCGGCGAGATCCGGAAGTAGTACACCTCTTCGAGAACCGGCTCCCCGTCGCGGCCATCGTGTTTGTGCGGCGGGAAACTGCTCCAGTGACCGGGAGGACTGAACGTCTCCCCGACCATCAGCCGTGACACACGATCGTCGGTGACGAACAGGTCGTGCACTTCCCGCGCGTAGAGATCCCTGCCCCGCGCGTTCACGCGCACGTCGGACGGCTGCACGAGCGCGGGCGCGGCATCGACCTTTGCCGGGGTCGAAAAGAGAATGGCTTCGAAATCGGTGGACGGCAGCACGAGCACCTCGGCGCCTGGAGGCACATAGATCGCGGTCGCGCGCTCCTCGAATACGCCTTTGCGGCTGACGGAGAACTGCTGCCCGGCAGCCCTGATGGTCGCGGCACCCGTGTGCACCACGAGGACGCTCTCTTCGCCGGGCACCGCGTACCGTTCCTCTCCGCCCGCGGGCGCGCGCAACCGCCAGGTGCTCAACTCGCGCGCGTCGCCGTCGCCTCGGCGCTGCAGCGGCTGAACGCCCTCGACGCGCGGCTTGCGATAGAGCGTGTCGGTCAGCATCGGGGCCATGCTACCCTGCCGTGGCGTTATGGCAAAAGTCCTTCTCGGGACATCCAGCTGGGGATGGGATTCAACGTTCTAATTCGCGGTTCGCAGTTCGCGACTGGGGGATTCGAGCGATTAGGGATGCTCGATGAGGGATTAGGGATTCGATTCGTTTTTCCCGACTATGATGGTGCGAATGGCTGGAACGATGTCGCGATCCCTGTTCGATCTCGACGGCCGCGTCGCCGTGGTCGTCGGCGGCACCAGCGGCATCGGCCGTGTGCTCGCGCTCGGCCTCGCCGACGCAGGCGCGCACGTGATTGCGACGGCGCGGCGGGCGCAGCTCGTCGACGAAGTGGCGGCGGAAATTGAGCGGCGCGGCCGCCGCACGTTGCGTCTGGCGACCGACGTGCTCGATCGCCAGGCGCTGGCCGTCAGCGCAAGCGCGATCCTGAGGGCGTTCGGGCGGATCGACGTGGTCGTGTACGCGGCCGGCACCACCAAGCGCGTCCCGACGCTGGACATGTCCGACGACGACTGGCAGCGCATCATCGACACCAACCTCACCGGCGCGGTGCGCACCTACCAGGTTTTCGCGCGGCCGATGATCGAACGGAAGGCCGGACGGCTCATCGGCATCGCCTCGCTGTCCTCGTTCGTCGGGCTCCACGAGGTCGCGGCGTATACGGCATCGAAGTCGGGGATCGCGGGGCTGACGCGTGCGCTCGCGGTTGAATGGGCGCCGTACGGCGTGAACGTGAACGCCATCGCGCCGGGCGTCTTCCGCACGGATCTGAACACGGCGCTGCTCGACGGCCCGCGCGGACGCGAGTTCCTGGTCCGCACGCCGATGCAGCGCTTCGGCAAACTCGAAGAGCTGGTTGGCGCCGCCGTGTACCTGTCGTCCGATGCCTCCACGTTCGTCACCGGCCAGGTCATCGCCGTCGACGGCGGATTCCTCGCCAGCGGAGTCAACCAATGAACCCGGCGATCGCGATCAGCGATCAGGACAATGTGGCGACGGCGCTCGAGGCACTCGAGCCCGGCCGCGTGCTCGAAATTGCCGGCCAGCAGGTCACGGTCGGCGCACCAATCCCGCGCGGTCATAAGATCGCGCTGCGCGCGATCCGTGCCGGCGAAGCGGTCATCAAGTACGGCAGCCCGATCGGGACGGCGACGGCCGACATCGCGCCCGGAACGCACGTCCACACGCACAACGTCGAGAGCAGGCGCGGCCGGGGAGACGCGGCTCATGCATCGCCGTAATCGACGCATGCATCGCCGTAAATGCCACAATTGCCAGAATTGCCATAATTGAAGAGCGGCTTGCTGCAATTCTGGCAATTCCGGCGATCCTGGCAATTTCGGCGATTCTGGCAATTTGGCAATTTTGGCAATGGCCCAGTTCTTTGGATACATCCGTCCTGATGGACGCGTCGGCGTGCGCAATCACGTCCTCGTCGTGCCGACCGTGATCTGCGCCGCGGTGGTCGCCGAGCGCATCGCGGCGGCTGTCCCGAACGGCGCCGCGCTGCCGCACCTGGCGGGCTGCGGACAGCTCGGACCCGATCGCCGCGTCACGCACGAAACCTTAGCCGCGTACTGCGGGCATCCAAACGTCGGCGCGGTGCTGGTCGTCGCGCTCGGCTGCGAGCAAGTCATCGCGCAGCAGCTCGCCGACGCGGCCCGCAGGGCGGGCAAACCCGCGCAGGTGATCGCCATCCAGGCAGTAGGCGGCACCGTCCGGACGACGGAGCGCGGGATAGAGATCGCGCGCGCCATGGCCGCGGATCTCGAACGGCAGGAGCGGCAACCCTGCGACCTCTCGTCGCTGATTCTGTGCGTGAAGTGCGGCGGCTCCGATTACACGTCGGGTCTCGCGGCGAACCCGGCGCTCGGCCGCGTCGCCGATCGCCTCGTTGACGCGGGCGGCTCGGCGGTGCTCGGCGAGATCGCGGAGATCATGGGGGCGGAACATCTGCTCGCCGCGCGCGCCGCATCGCCGGAACCCGCCGCGCAGCTCCTCCGCGTGGTCAGCCGCGTCGAAGCCGAAGCGATCGCGCTCGGGCTCGACATCCGAGGCACACAACCGTCGCCCGGCAACATCCGCGGCGGGCTCACCACCATCGAAGAGAAGTCGCTCGGCGCGACGCACAAGGGGGGCGAGCACACCCCGCTCACCGACGTCGTCGCGTACTCCGCGCCGATCACGAAGCGCGGCCTCACGGTGATGGATACACCGGGGCTCGACGTCGAGGCCGTGACCGGGATGGTTGGCGGCGGGGCGCAGGTAGTCGTGTTCACGACCGGCCTGGGGACGCCAACCGGCAACCCCATCGCCCCGGTGATCAAGATCACGGGCAATGCCCAGACGGCGCAGTCGATGGCCGACAATCTCGATCTCGACGTGAGCGGCATCCTCGACGGGCGCGAGACGTTGGACGACGCTGGCCATCGACTGCTGACCGAAGTACTCCAGGTCTGCTCCGGCAAGACGACGGCGACCGAGCGCTTGGAACATCGCGAGTTCGCCATTCATCGCCGCAACCCGACTTTCTGAGCGCGAACGTGGCGATTCCCATCCAGTCCGCCCCACCCATCGCCACGGTCGGACCCGTGAGAAGGGGGCGGGTGCGCTGGATCATCTGCGCCCTGCTGTTCTTCGCGGCGACCATCAACTACATCGATCGGCAGGTGCTCGGGATCCTCGCGCCCGATCTTCAGAAGGAGATCGGCTGGACGGAACTCGACTACGGCCGCATCGTGATCGCGTTCCAGGTTGCCTATGCGGTGATGATGCTCGTGTGGGGCAGACTTCTCGACACCATCGGCACCAAGGTCGGCTTCGCGATCGCGGTGGTCTGGTGGTCGCTGGCGGCGATGGGTACTGCCCTCGCGCGTTCCGCCGCGGCGTTCGGTGCCGCGCGGTTCCTGCTCGGCGTCGGCGAAGCAGCGAACTTTCCCGCGTCGATCAAGACCGTCGCCGAGTGGTTTCCGAAAAGCGAGCGGGCCTTTGCGACCGGCATTTTCAACTCCGGTACGAACATCGGCGCGGTTGTCGCTCCGCTCACGGTTCCGCTGATGGCCGCGGCCTGGGGGTGGCAAGCGGCGTTCATCGCCACCGGCGCGATCGGGTTCGTGTGGGTCGTGGCTTGGTGGTTTTTTTATTACGGACTCGACGTCCATCCTGGCGTCAACGACGCGGAGCGCCAGTACATCCGCGACGGCGCCGACGAGCCGATCACGGCGAAGGTTCCGCTGGCCCAGGTGCTGGAGTACCGCCAGCTGTGGGCGTTTTCAATCGGCAAACTTCTGACCGATCCGGTGTGGTGGTTCTTCCTGTTCTGGCTGCCGAAGTTCCTCGCACAGGAGCACAATATTCGGGGTGTCGCGCTCATCCCGTACCTGACAACCGTGTACCTCGTCGCGGATGTGGGCTCGGTGCTCGGCGGCTACGTGTCGTCGAGGTTGATCAAGCACGGGTGGACGGTGAATCGCGCGCGCAAGACCGCGATGGGAATCTTCGCGGCGATCGTGCCGAGCGTGATCGTGGCGACTCAGACCCGCAGCGCCTGGCTCGCGGTTGGCCTGATCGCCGTCGCCACCGCCTGCCATCAGGCATGGTCGGCGAATCTGTTCACGCTGTCGTCCGACATGTTCCCGCGTCGCGCGGTCGGCACCGTCGTCGGGTTCGGCGGGTTCATGGGGGGTATCGGCGGCATTCTCATCGCGGAGTTCGCCGGGCGCGTGCTGCAGCGCGATCCGAGCTACTACCTGC
>JBKPLP010000105.1:0-4235 GCA_046731735.1 Acidobacteriota bacterium | reverse complement strand
ACCCGATCACATCGTGTACTTGTCCGATCAGCCGGAGAAAGACGCGAAGCGAACGTCGGGCAAATCGTCGCAGCAGGAGATTCAGAAAGCCTTCGCGACGATTGCGAAGAGCGCAAAGGAGGACGACGTCGTGTTCGTGGTCCTCATCGGCCACGGGACGTTCGACGGCAAGGTGGCGAAGTTCAATCTTCCGGGACCTGATATGACGCCCGCGGACTTCGCGCCGCTGCTCAAGACCCTGCCGTCGAAGCACGTTGTGTTCGTCAACACCGCGAGCTCGAGCGGGCCGTTCCTCGAGGATCTCGCGGGACCGGGCCGGACGGTCGTGACGGCGACGCGGACGGGCGCCGAACGGTTTGCCACCTTGTTCGGGGGCTACTTCGTCGACGCACTGTTCAGCGAGACGGCCGATGCGGACAAGAACCGCCGCATCTCCGTGCTCGAGGCGTTCGATGCCGCCAAACTCGGGGTGGCGCGTGCCTACGAGCAGGAAGGGATCATGCTCACGGAGCACCCGCTGCTCGACGACAGCGGCGATGGCAAGGGGGTCGGAGACCCGAAGGCTGACGGCAAGATTGGCCGGGTCGCGGCGATTCTGTCGCTCGGCACGCCGCAGTCGGCGGAAGCGCTGCCGGCGGATCCGAAGATGCGCGCGCTGTACGACGAGCGCCGGGATCTGGAGCGGCGCGTCGAAGGGCTGAAGCTGATGAAGAGCGGCATGGAGCCGGCGCGATACGCCTCCGAGCTCGAGAAGCTCCTCACCGCGCTCGCCGTGAAGAGCAAAGAGATCCGCGATCTCGAGGGTAAGAAGTGAATGGGTCCCGCGTCCGCCGGATTCTGCTCGCCGTGCTCATCGTGTGCATCGCCAGCGGCGCCGCGTTCGCGCAGTTTGGCGGCCGCGGACGCAACCGGCGTCCCGATCTCGGGGTGGAGGTGCAGGGCAATACGCCGTACGACGGCCGGTTCACGTTCGTGCGTTTGCGATATCACAGCGGGTTCATGCGCGGCGGCAACTGGCTCGGCAACGGCGGGATCCCGTGGTCGCACGACTACCCGGAAGGCGAAGTGCACTTCTCGAAGATTCTCGAAGACATCTCGTTGCTGCGCTGCCGCGACGATGGGTCGAACATCCTGTCGCTCGACGATCCGGAGTTGTTCAACTATCCGGTGGCGTACATGGCGGAACCCGGATTCTGGGCCGCCACGCCGGAGGAGGCGAAAGCGTTTCGCGCGTATCTCCTCAAGGGGGGCTTCGTCATCTTCGACGACTTTCGCGGGTGGGACTGGAACAACCTGCAGGATCAGATGCGGGTCGTGCTTCCGGACGCCCACTGGATTCAGCTCGACGGCACCTCGAAGATCTTTCACGCGTTCTTCGAGATCGATCGTCCGGAGGACCTGGCTCCGCCGTATGGCGGCGAACCAGCTTCCTATTGGGGATTGTTCGAGCAGAACAACCCGAACAAGCGGCTCATGGCGATCGCAAACGTGAACAACGACATCAGCGAGTACTGGGAAGTCTCGGACCAGGGCGTCTATATCGTCGATCTCTCGAACGAGGCGTATAAGTTTGGCGTCAACTACGTGATCTACGGACTAACGCATTAGTAGGGCGGGGTCTTAAGACCCCGCCCTACTGGAAGTAAGAACGACTGGCGGCACGCGATTCGCGGTTCGCGGCGAGGATCGGATCCCGGATCCCGCATCCCGGATCGGTAGAGAACAACTGGAGGTTTTGTGTTGAATCGCTCCGTGACCGATACCATCGAGCTCGAATCCGACGACGTAGCGCTGGCGGAGCGAATGAAAGAAGGCCGCGACCGCATCATCAGCGAGCTGCGCAAGCTGATCGTCGGCCAGGAGGATGTCGTCAACGAAGTGCTGCTGACGCTGTTCGTGGGCGGCAACAGCCTGATCGTCGGCGTCCCGGGTCTGGCCAAGACCCTCCTCATTCATTCGCTGGCGCGCGTGCTCGACCTCAAGTTCAATCGCATCCAGTTCACGCCGGACCTGATGCCGTCCGACATCACGGGCACCGACATCATCCAGGAGGACACGACGACCGGGAAGCGGCAGATGGTGTTCGCGCCGGGACCGATCTTCGCGAATATCGTGCTCGCCGACGAAATCAACCGCACGCCGCCGAAGACGCAGTCGGCGCTGCTCGAGGCGATGCAGGAGCACCGCGTCACCATCCAGGGGCGCACCTACAAGCTCGAAGAGCCGTTCTACGTGTTCGCGACCCAGAACCCGATCGAGCTCGAAGGCACCTACCCGCTTCCGGAAGCCCAGCTCGATCGCTTCATGTTCCACATCGTCATCGACCATCCGCCCGAGGACGAGGAGTTCGAGGTGGTGCGGACGACGACGGCGATTATCGATCCGAAGTTCGAGCGGACCGTCACCGGCGAGGACCTGATTGCGTTTCAGCGCCTGGTCCGGCGCGTGCCGGTCGCCGAGCCGGTGATGCGGTATGCGCTGAACCTGGTCCGCGCGAGCCGCCCGAAGAACCCCTCCTGCCCGGAGAACGTGAAGAAGTGGGTGGCGTTCGGCGGCAGCGTCCGCGCGGCGCAGTATCTCGTGCTCGGCGCGAAGGCGCGCGCCTTGACGGCAGGGCGGTATCACGTGAGCTTCGACGACATTCGCGCCATGGCCCACCCGGTGCTGCGGCACCGGGTGCTGACGAACTTCCACGCGCAGTCGGAAGGGATGACGACCGACACGCTGATCGATCGGCTGCTCGAGAGCGTCTCCGTGCCGCGTTCAGGTATGTGATGCTGACGACCTCGACGATCCCCGGCGCGCGTTTCGTTGATCCGGTCGTTCTCTCGCGGATCGGCAACCTGGAGCTGGTTGCGCGGTACGTCGTGGACGGGTTCATCAACGGCATGCACCGGTCGCCGTACTTCGGCGCCTCCGTCGACTTCGCGGAACACCGCGGCTACGTCGCCGGCGACGATATCCGCCGCGTGGACTGGCGGCTCTACGCGCGCACGGATCGGTTCTACATCAAGGAGTACGAGGCGGACACCAATTCCAATTTCTCGACCCTGATGGACGTCTCGAGGTCGATGGGTTTCGGCAGCCGCGGCATCACCAAACTGGACTACGCGAAGATGCTGGCCGGCTGCCTGACCTATCTCGTGCACAAGCAGCGCGATCGCGTCGGCCTGGTGGCCTTCGATTCGGATGTCGTCGAGCACGTGCCCCCGTCCGCGAAGCACATGGACGTGGTGCTGCACACGCTCGACAAGCTGAAGCCGTCAGCGCCGGGCAGCCTGCGCGCGCCGCTGCACAAGATGGCGGAGCACTTCGGCCGCCGCGGGCTGCTCGTGCTCATCTCGGATCTCTACGAGGAGCCGGATGCGGTACTCGAGGCGATTGGACCGCTGCGCTTCCGGGGCAACGACATCGTCGTATTCCATGTCCTCGACCCGGCGGAGCTCGATTTCACGTTCGACTCGCCGTCGGCGTTCGAGGATCTCGAGACGGGAGAGCAGATTCCAATCGTGCCGGAGGCGCTCGCGGATCAGTATCGCTCGCTCGTCCGCGCGCACATCGACGGACTGCAGGAGCGCTTCTCGGCGAATCGAATCGATTACACGGTTGTCAATACGTCGCAGCCGCTCGACCACGCGCTGTTCAGCTATCTGACGACGCGCGAGCGGTTGACCAGGGTTCGGTGATATGTCGTTCCTAACACCGCTGTTTCTCGTCGGCCTCGCGGGACTCGCGATTCCCGTGATCATCCACCTGATCCAGCGGGAGCGGAAAAACGTCGTGCACTTCCCGTCGCTGATGTTCCTTCAGCGCATTCCGTATCAGTCCGTGCAACGGCGCCGGATTCGGAACTGGCCGCTGCTGCTGCTGCGGCTGGCGGCGCTCGCGTTGATCGTGGCGGCGTTCGCGCGGCCGTTCTTCCGGCGTGCCGAGTTGGCACAGGCCGCGGCGCAGGGGGCGCGGGAGGTCATCGTGCTGATCGACAAGTCGTACAGCATGGCCTACGGCGATCGCTGGTCGCGCGCGGTCGCCAGGGCGCACGATCAGATCGGAAAGGTCGGGCCGACGGACCGTGCCTCGGTCGTCTTCTTCTCGTCAGGGGCGGAGGTGGCGCTGCGGTCGACCCCGGATCGCGGCCGGCTGAACGCGGCGGTGAACGTCGGAAAGCCGGGTTCGGGCGCCACGCGCTACGGTCCGGCGTTGAAGCTCGCCGGCAGCATCGCGAGCGAATCGGC
>JBKPLP010000104.1:0-6687 GCA_046731735.1 Acidobacteriota bacterium | reverse complement strand
TTTCAGACGCGTATGCGCGCAGCGCGCAGGCTCTTGACGACCGCCGTGACCCGCTCGATGGCGTAATCGATGTCCTGATCGGTCGTCGGACGTCCCAGGCCGAATCGAATCGACGCGCCGCCGCGGTCGCTCACGGCGCCGATTGCCTGCAGCACGTGCGACGGCGCCTGGCTGCCCGAGCTGCACGCCGAGCCGGTCGACACCGCGATGTCGCCGAGCGCCATCAGCAATGCCTCGCCTTCCACGTCATCGATGCTGATATGCAGGTTGTGCGGGAGCCGGCGTGAGTCGAGCGGTCCGTTGACGCGCAGCGCGTCGAGATGGTGTCGAAGTCCCGACAGCAGCCGATCGCGCATCGCGGCAAGGCGAGCTGACTCCGTTGGCATCTCCTCGCGGCAAATCTCTGCCGCCCGGCCCAGGCCGACGATGCCCGGCGTATTGAGCGTCCCCGATCGAACGCCCCCCTCGTGTCCGCCGCCGTCGATCTGGCACGCCAGCTCGATCTTGGGCTTGCGGCGGCGCACGAACAGTGCGCCCGCTCCCTTGGGTCCGTAATACTTGTGCCCGGTGAGCGAGAGCAGGTCGACGTTCATTCGCGCGACGTCGATCGGGATCTTCCCCGCGGCCTGCGCCGCGTCGCTGTGAAAGAGCACGCCGCGTTCGCGTGCGATCGCGCCGATCTCGGCGAGCGGCTGGATCACGCCGATCTCGTTGTTTGCCGCCATGATCGAGATGAGCAGCGTGCGATCGGTGATCGCCGCGCGCAGCTCGTCGAGGTCGACGAACCCCTGGCGGTCGACGCCGAGCGTTGTCACCCGGACCCCGTCGTGGGTCAGGCACTGGCAGGAATCGAGTACCGACTTGTGCTCGGTCGCGGCCGTGATCACGTGATCGCCGCGCTCGCGGTTCGCGTGCACGACCCCCTTGATCGCCAGATTGTTCGACTCGCTGGCGCCGCTCGTGAAGACGATCTCGTTGGCGCTCGCGCCAATCAGATTGGCAATCTGCGATCGCGCCGCGTCGACCGCCTTCTGCGCGTCCCAGCCGTACTCGTGCTGGCGGCTCGCGGCGTTGCCGAACCGGTCCGAGAAATACGGCAGCATCACGTCGAGCACGCGCGGATCGACCGGGGTCGTGGCGTGGAAATCGAGGTAGACGGGACGCGCCATCGTCAGTGGCGCGAGACTTTCCCGAAGGCCATCGGGATCGGCGGCTCGTCTGCCGGCGGGTCCGTCGAGACCTCCTGCAGCGAGCAGGTGGCGAGCGCCGAAAGAATGCGATCCTTGATGCGCCACAGCGGATCGCGCACGCTGCACTTGGCGTACTGGCCGCAGTTTTCGTCGCCCGTCGAGCACGCGGTGACGGTCAGCGGGCCGTCGATCGCCTGAATGATGTCGGCGACCGAAATCGCGCTCGCGCCCCGCGCGAGCCGGTAGCCGCCGCGCGTGCCCTGGTGCGAGGTCAGCAGGCCGCGGCGCGCGAGGCGCTGCAGCACCTTGGCCATCAGCTCGACGGGAATGTCGTACTGCTCCGCGATCTCCCGTGCGCTCGCGGACGCGAGGTCGGTCCGGGTCGCGAGATGCTTCATCGCGATCAGCGCGTAGTCGGCTTTCTTCGACAGGCGGAGCATATGAATTACCAGAGTCCGAGTTGGAGCTTCGCTGCGTCAGACATCCGGTCTTTCGTCCAGCCAGGCTCCCACACGACATCCACCTTCGCGTCCGTCACCCCGGAAACCTCTCTGACCTTGCGCTCGACTTCGGAGGGGAGCGACTGCGCCGCCGGGCACCCGGGAGCCGTCAAGGTCATTGTAACAAGCGCGCCGCCGGCGGCGTCCACCGCCACCTCGTAGATCAGGCCCAGCTCCCAGATATTGACTGGGATTTCCGGGTCGTACACCGTCGCGATCGCCGCGACGATCGCCGGCTTCAGCTCGTCCGTCTTCTGCGGATCCGCCGTGAACGGCGTTCGGGTCGATTCGGGCAGCGGCTGCGTCGGTTCCGGGATCATCGGCAAGGGCTTCATGTAATTGCCAAAATTGCCAGAATTGCCAAAATTGCCACAATTGGCAGAACCGATGGAATTGAGGTGGCCAGAATTCAGGGAACGAAATTCTGGCAATTCTGGCAATTCCGACGATTCTGGCAATTCTTTCTATTCCGTCGTCGTCCGTTCGTGGCGCTCGAGCGCCGCCTTGAGCGTGTGCCATGCGAGGCTGGCGCACTTCACGCGCACTGGAAACTCGCGGACGCCTGCGAGCACTGACAGCTTTCCCAGATCCTCGACCGGCCGATCCGGCGGGGTGGTGACCACGTGATGAAAGCGCTCGAAGAGCGACCGCGCTTCCGCGACGGTGTGACCCTTGACTGCGTCGGTCATGAGCGACGCCGACGCCTTCGAAATCGCACAGCCGGAGCCTTGGAATGCGACGTCGCTGATCACGTCGCCGTCAACCTGCACGTAGAGATTCAGCCGATCGCCGCACAGCGGGTTGTAGCCCTCCGCGTGATGGCTCGCTCCCTCGATCGTGCGGTAGTTCCTCGGCCGCCGGTTGTGATCGAGGATGACCTCCTGGTACAGCTCGCTCAGGTCGGACATCAACCGAACACCTCGCGCACCTTGCCGAGCGCGTGGATCAGCGCGTCGATGTCCTCCCGCGTGTTGTAGATGCCCAGCGAGGCGCGAATCGTCGCCGTCACCCCGTAACGATCCATCACCGGCTGCGCGCAGTGCTGCCCCGTCCTCACCGCGACCCCCTGGCTGTCGAGGATCGTCCCCGCATCGTGCGGGTGGACGTTCTCCAGCAGAAACGACAGCACGCCCGTCTTCTGGCGCGCCTCGCCGATGATGCGCGTGCCCGGGATCTGGCGGACGCGCGTCGTCGCGTACCCGAGCAGCGCGTCCTCGTGCGCGAGCGCCGCCTCGCGATCGATTCCCATCAGATAATCGACCGCCGCGCCGAATCCGACCACGCCGCCGATGTTCGGCGTGCCCGCCTCGAACTTGTACGGGACGACGTTGTACTCGGTCTTTTCGAACGTGACCGACGCGATCATATCGCCGCCCCCCTGGTAGGGAGGCATCGCGTCGAGCAGCTGACGGCGGCCGTAGAGGACGCCGACGCCGGTCGGCCCGAACATCTTGTGGCTCGAGAACGCGTAGAAGTCGCAATCGAGTGCCTGCACGTCGACCGTGAGATGCGGCACCGCCTGCGCCCCGTCGATCAGGACGACGGCTCCGGCGGCGTGCGCCTGCCCGATGATGTCGCGGATCGGATTGATCGTGCCGAGCGAATTCGACACGTGGCTGACCGAGACGATGCGCGTCCGCGGTGACAGCAGCGCGCTCAGTGCCGCTGCGTCGATCTCGCCGACCTCGTTGATCGGCGCGACGCGCAGCACCGCGCCGGTCTGCTCGCACAGCAGCTGCCACGGCACGATGTTCGAGTGGTGCTCGAGCCACGAGATCAGGATTTCGTCGCCGGCGCGGAGCATTGACCGTCCGTAGCTCTGCGCCACGAGATTGATGCCGTCGGTCGTGCCCTTCGTGAGCACGATCTCGTGCGCATCGGCCGCGTTGATGAACGCCGCCGCCTTCTTTCGCGCTCCTTCGTAGAGTGACGTCGCCCGCTCGCTCAGCAGATGGGTCGCGCGATGGATGTTGGCGTTGGCGTGCCGGTAGTAGCTGTCCATCGCGGCGATGACGGACAGCGGCTTCTGGCTGGTGTTCGCGCTGTCGAGATAGACGAGCGGCTTGCCGTGGACGCGCTCCGACAGAATCGGAAACTCGGCCCGCACCTTCAGCACATCGAAGGCCGGACGCGCGACGGTCGCCGTCGTCGGAGTCATGCCGCGTCGATCTCCGCGAGATCCTTCGCGAGCTGCGCATAGAGCTCGCCTTCGAGCGCGGTCTTCAGCGAGGCGATCTTGACGCGGTCGAGAATGTCTCCGGCGAATGCATGGATCAGCATGTCACGCGCCTCGAAGTAGGTCAGGCCGCGGGTGCGAAGGTAGAAGATCGCATCGTCGTCCAGCTGTCCGATCGCCGCGCCGTGCGTGCACTTGACGTCGTCGGCGAAGATCTCGAGCTGCGGCTTGGTGTTGATGGACGCATTGTCGGAGAGCAACAGGGCGCGATTGGTCTGCTTGGCGTCGGTCTTCTGCGCGTCCTGACGCACGATGATCTTGCCGTTGAAGATCGCGCGCGCCTTGCCGCCCAGGATCCCTTTGTAGATCTCGTGGCTTGGACAGTGCGCTTTGGCATGGTCGATCAAGGTGTGGTTGTCGACCAGACGCTCGCCGTCGGCCAGATACAAGCCGTTCAGCGTGCATTCCGCTCCGTCGCCGTCGAGCAGGGCATTCGCGTCGTTGCGAACCAGCTTTCCGCCGAGCGAGAAGGAATGCGACGACACGTTTGCGCTCCGCCCGGCATGCACATGCATGCTGGCGATGTGGAACGCCTCGAAGCTCTCCTCCTGCACCTTGTAATGATCGATGACGGCGTTCTCGCCGGCGAAGATCTCGGTGACGGCGTTCGTGAAGTACGCGGCGCCCTGAGGTCCTGCGTAGGTTTCCACGATGCGCGCCTGGGTGCGGTCGCCGGCGACAACGAGCGCCCGCGCGTTGGTCATGATGGGACCAGACGCCGCGGAAGTCGTCGTCACGAAGAGCAGATGAAGCGGCTGCTCCAGGATCACCCCGTCGGGGATGTAGACATACGCGCCATCGACGGCGAGCGCGGTGTTGAGCGCCGTGAACCCCTTCGTGCCGAAATCCGCGAGCTGGCCCAGATAGCGCTGCACGACGTCGGCGTGCTCGGTGACGGCGGCCGCCAGCGAGCCGACCCGCACGCCCGCCGGCAGCCCGTCCGTGCGCGACAGTCCGGGCACGAACCTGCCGTTCACGATCAGAAGGCGATATTCGGCATCGCTGTACAGGTAATTCGCGATCTCCTGCTCGTTCGCCTGGGTCGCGTCCGCGCCGGTCGGCCTGAACTCCGCCGCCGCAATCGGCGCAACGTTCGTGAACCGCCACTCCTCTTCACGGACGGTCGGGAACCCGAGCGCCACGAAGCGCGCTGCGGCGCGGTCCCGAAGGTCCTGCAGCCACCGCGGACCACCCTGCGGACGCTGATCGATTGCCGCCACCCACGGCTGAAGCTTTTCCGCCACCTGCGTCACGGCTACTGCGCTCCCACCGGCTGCGCGCCGGCCTCAATCCAGCTGTAGCCTCTCTTCTCGAGCTCCAGTGCGAGCTCCTTGCCGCCCGATTTGACGATGCGTCCGCCGCTCAGGACGTGCACGAAATCCGGCACGATGTAGTCGAGCAGCCGCTGGTAGTGGGTCACGACGATGATGGCGCGGTTCGGCGCGCGCATGGCGTTCACGCCTTTGGCCACGAGCTTGAGCGCATCGATGTCGAGGCCGGAGTCGGTTTCATCCAGAATCGCCAGCTTCGGCTCGAGCAGCGCCATCTGGAAGATCTCGTTGCGTTTCTTCTCCCCGCCGGAGAAGCCTTCGTTGACCGCGCGGCTGAGCATGCTCTGATCGATCTCCAGGAGCGCGGACTTCTCCTTGATCAACTGCATGAACTCCATCGCGTCGAGCTCGGGCTCGCCGTGGTGCTTGCGCTTTGCGTTGAGCGCGGCTTTCAGAAAGTAGGCGTTGTTCACCCCGGCGATCTCGACGGGGTACTGGAACGCCATGAACACGCCTTCGCGGGCCCGTTCATCCGGATCCATGTCGAGCAGGTCCTTGCCCTCGTACCGCACCTCGCCGCCGGTG
Organism: Acidobacteriota bacterium; assembly: GCA_046731735.1. Classification (GTDB taxonomy): domain Bacteria; phylum Acidobacteriota; class Vicinamibacteria; order Vicinamibacterales; family 2-12-FULL-66-21; genus JALZOC01. The sequence goes on along the minus strand of JBKPLP010000104.1, from coordinate 905 downwards.
ACCTCGTATTCCGGGTGTCCCGACAACGCGCGGGCGAGCGTGCTCTTGCCAGAACCATTCGGTCCCATGATGGCGTGCACCTCGCCGGCATTCACATGAAGATCGATCCCCTTGAGGATCTGCTTCCCTTCGGCCTTGACCTGCAGATTCTTGATATCAAGCATGTTGGTTGATGGCGGGGTTTGAAAACCCCGCCCTACGGCATGTAGGGCCGTATGTCTCTCCTGTAGGGCGGGGTCTTTAGACCCCGCCACAAAGTTACCCCACCGATCCCTCGAGTTATCCTCTCCCCGTAGGGCGGGGTCTTTAGACCCCGCCACAAGTTACCCCACCGATCCCTCGAGGCTCACGCTCAGCAGCTTCTGCGCTTCCACGGCAAACTCCATGGGAAGCTCGCGGAACACTTCCTTGCAGAAGCCGCTGACGATCATGTTCACCGCGTCTTCCGTCGTCAGCCCGCGCTGACGGCAATAGAAGATCTGGTCCTCGCCGATCTTCGACGTGGACGCCTCGTGTTCCACGCGCGCCGAGGTGTTCTTGATCTCGAGGTACGGGAAGGTGTGGGCGCCGCACTTGTCGCCGATGAGCAGCGAGTCGCACTGCGAGTAGTTGCGCGCGTTCTTGGCGTTCTTCCCGACCCGCACGAGCCCGCGATACGTGTTCTGCCCGTGTCCGGCTGAAATGCCCTTCGAGACGATCGTGCTGCGGGTGTTCTTGCCCAGGTGGATCATCTTCGTGCCGGTGTCGGCCTGCTGCCAGTTGTTGGTCGTCGCCACGGAGTAGAACTCGCCGATCGAGTTGTCTCCCTGGAGGATGCAGCCGGGATACTTCCACGTGATCGCCGAGCCGGTTTCCACCTGGGTCCACGTGATCTTGGACCCGCGGCCCTGACACAGTCCGCGCTT
>JBKPLP010000103.1:0-9810 GCA_046731735.1 Acidobacteriota bacterium | reverse complement strand
GCGGCGCACGCGGCTCACGGTGCCGCGATCCATGCGTAATCGTCCGAGCACGGCCTCCGAGTGGTTGACCGACAACCAGCTCCTCGAGATGTATTACTTCGCGCGCCTCGCGCGCGAGATCGAGGAGCGTCTCGTGATCCTGTTCCGCCAGAGCAAGGTCGTGGGCGGCCTGTATCGCAGCCTCGGCCAGGAAGGGGAATCGGTGGCGACCGCGTATGCGCTGAAGCGCACCGACGCAGTGCTGCCGCTCATCAGGAACATGGGCGCGCTCACCACCATGGGGGTACGCCCGCGCGAGATCTTCCGCCAGTACATGGCCAAGGGCACCTCGAATTCACGCGGCCGGGATCTCAATATCCACATCGTCAACCTGCCCGGCGAGGGCGCGAACGAGCCGGTGATCGTCGGTCCGATCAGCATGCTGGGGGATTCCGTCCCGGTGGCCGCTGGCATCGCGATCGGCGCCCGCATGAGGGGCCGTGATCTCGTGGCGATGGCGTGGATCGGCGACGGCGCGACGAGCACCGGCCCCTTTCACGAGGGATTGAACTTCGCCGCCGTCCAGAAGGCGCCGCTCGTGATCGTGGTCGAGGACAACAAGTACGCGTACTCGACGCCGATCGCGAAGCAGATGGCGATCACGCGCATCGACGAGCGCGCCGCGTCGTACGGCATCCCCCACGATCTCGTCGACGGCAACGATATGCTCGCGGTATACGATGCCGCCAAGCGGATGGTCGACCGTGCACGCGCGGGTGAGGGCACATCGCTGCTCGGGGTCGATACCATGCGCCTGCAGGGGCACGCGCAGCACGACGACGCACGGTACGTGCCGGGCGCGATGCTCGAGGAATGGACGAAGAGGGATCCGTTGCCGCGGTTCCGTCACACGCTGATCGAGAAGGGGACGGTGAAGAACAAGCAGCTCGACGACATCGACCGCATGGCGAAGGAGCTGGCGGCAAAGGAAGCGGACCTGGCGGTTGATGATCCGCCGCCCGATGCAGCTACGCTGACTCGGGGGGTGTACGCCGGCGACGATTTCGCTCTTCCGAAGCTCGAATTCATGGCCTCGCCGTTTCGTTCGTAATCTGTAGGAACGGCAGGCGGCCCATAAAGGGCCGCGCCGGCTGGCGGCCCATAAAGCGCCGCCCTACGTAGGCCGGGCCTTTATGGCCCGGCAGGTTCTTATGGCTGTCATTAGTTATCTCGAGGCGATCCGCCAGGCGCTCTTCGACGAAATGGCGCGTGACGAGCGCGTATTCGTCATGGGCGAGGACATCGGCGCGTACGGTGGCGCGTTCAAGGTCACCGAAGGGCTGCTCGATAAATACGGCGAGCAGCGCGTCGTCGATACGCCGATTTCTGAAGCCGCGATTGTCGGTTCGGCGATCGGAGCGTCCTACATGGGCCTGCGCCCGGTGTGCGAACTCCAGTTCATCGACTTCATCGCCTGCTGCTTCGACATGCTGACGAATTTTGCCGCGACGAGCCGATATCGGAACGGCGCCGGAGTACCCCTCGTCGTCCGCGGGCCGTGCGGCGGTGGGGTCAACGGCGGGCCCTTTCACTCCTTGAATGCCGAGTCTTTCTTTCTGAACACTCCCGGGTTGAAAATGGTGGAACCGTCCACTGCCTATGATGCCAAGGGATTGCTCAAAGCGGCGATCCGCGACGACGATCCCGTGCTGTACTTCGAGCACAAGTATCTGTATCGCCGCATCAAGGACGAGGTTCCGGACGAAGATTACGTCGTGCCGATCGGCAAGGCGGCGCTGCGGCGGGAGGGACGCGACCTGTCGATCATCACGTTCGGTGCGATGGTTTACACGGCGCTCGACGCCGCCACCGCGCTCGCCCGCGACGGGGTCGAGGCAGAGGTGCTGGACCTGAGAAGCCTCGCGCCGCTCGATCGTGAGGCGGTGCTCGCGACGGTGGCCAAAACGAGCCGTGCGCTGTTGCTGCACGAGGCGACACGAACCGGCGGAATCGGCGGCGAGCTCGCCGCGATCATCGCGGAAGAGGCGTTCAACCACCTCGACGCTCCCGTCGTGCGGGTCGCGTCGGCGGACACGCCAGTGCCATACGCGCCGCCGCTCGAAGCGGCTTTTCTTCCGAACGTCGACAAGGTAGTGTCGGCCGCCAGGCGGCTGGTGGACTACTGACGCAGCAGCGACCGGCGACACGCGATACGGCGACGAGCAGGCCGGCCTGCCGCGCCGAAGCCGCGGTAGCGGCGAAGGCGGGCGAAACCCGCAGTGAGCGACAGGACAAACCATGACCAACGTTGTGATGCCCCAGATGGGGGAATCGATCGCCGAAGGGACCATCGTCCGGTGGATCAAGAAGGTGGGCGATCGGATCGACCGCGATGAGCCGCTGTTCGAGATCTCGACGGACAAGGTCGACGCGGAGATACCGTCGCCCGCGGCAGGGATCCTGACCGAGATCAAGGTGAAGGAAGGGGAGACGGTTGCCGTGAACAGCGTGGTCGCGACGATCGGATCGGCGAACGAGGTCAAGTCGGATACCGGCGCTCTGCCCGAAGCTGCGGCCGGACAACCCGAGCCCGCGCGCGCGACTTCGATCGCGGCCGGGTTCGGCCCGCCGAATGGAAGCTCGGAGGCTGCGGCTCCCGTCCCGGCGGCGGAGGAGTCTCGCGAAGACTTGCGCCGCCAGAAATCGTCACCGCTCGTCCGAAAAATCGCGGCGGAGCACGGCGTCGATATCTCGCAGATTCAGGGAACGGGCTTGAGTGGCCGCGTTACCAAGGAGGACATCCTCAAGTTCATCGAGTCGGGCGCTGCGCCTCCGGCACGCGAAGCGGAACCCGCAACCCGTCAGCCCGAACCTGCCGCCCAGCAGCCGGAATCCGCAACCCGTCCGGCGGAACCTGCGACCCGCCAGCCCGAACCTGCGACCCGGCAGCCGGAACCCGTGAGCCGCCAGCCGGAGCTACCTCCTTCCCCCGCGCCGGGCGGACCGGTGTTCAAGCCAGGGGAGCGCGTCCACGTGGTGCCGATGAGCGTGATGCGCAAGAAGATCGCCGAGCACATGGTGCTGAGCGCGCACACTTCGCCGCACGTGTACTCCGTATACGAAGTGAACTTCGGCAGCGTCAACGCGCTGCGGGAGAAGAAGAAGGCGGCGTATGAAGCCGCCGGCGCGAAGCTCACGTTCACGGCGTTCATCGCGAAGGCCGCGATCGATGCGCTGCGCCAGTTCCCCATCGTCAACGCGTCGGTCGACAGCGACAACATCGTCTACAAGAAGGACATCAACCTCGGCATCGCGGTGGCGCTCGACAACGGGCTGATCGTGCCGGTCATCAAAAATGCCGACGAGAAGAACCTGCTCGGGTTGAGCCGGGCAATCAACGACGTGGCAAACCGCGCGCGCGCGAAAAAGCTGAACCCGGACGAAGTGCAAGGCGGGACGTTCACGATCACGAACCCCGGAATTTTCGGCGCGCTCTACGGGTTACCTCTGATCAACCAGCCGCAGGCGGCGATTCTCGGGGTCGGCGCCATCGACAAGCGCGCGGTGGTCATCGGCGACGGCATTGCAGTCCGTCCTGTCTGCCACATCACGCTGGGCTACGACCATCGACTGGTCGACGGCGCCGACGCCGGACGATTCCTGTCATTCCTCAAGGAGCGGCTGGAGAACTTCGAAGAGGCATGGACGTAACCAGGGAAATCGAGATTCGCCGGCTCGGCGTCGTTCCGTACGCCGACGGTCTGGAGTTGCAGCGGGATCTGGTCGGCCGCCGCAAGGCTGACCAGATTCCCGACCAGCTTCTTCTCCTTGAACATCCTCCGGTCATCACGCTCGGCGTCAAGACGCGAAACGATCGTTCGCATGTCGTCGCGACGGTGGAGAGCCTCGAGGAAGAAGGCGTCGAAGTTTTCGAAAGCGGCCGCGGTGGCGACGTGACCTACCACGGGCCGGGGCAGCTCGTGGCTTACCCGATCATCGATCTTCGTCCCGATCGCTGCGACGTGCATCGGTATGTCCGGGATCTCGAAGAGGTACTCATTCGTACGTCGGCCGCATTCGGCATCGTCGCGCGCCGCTCGGAAGGCCTGACCGGCGCGTGGGTCGGAGAGGAAAAGCTCGCCGCAATCGGCGTGCGAATCGCCCGATGGATCACGAGCCACGGGTTCGCGCTCAACGTCAGCACGAACCTTTCTCACTTTGGACTGATCGTTCCCTGCGGCATCAGCGATAAAGGGGTGACTTCGCTGGAGAAGCTGCTGACCCGCCAGGTGCCGATGGCGAGCGTCGAGGACGCCGTCGTCGATGCCTTCTGCGCCGTCTTCCAGAGACGGGTGCTCGCAACTCACTTAAAATAAGTCGCTTACAACTTTCTATCTGCGCTGGAATAATACGCGCCAGCAGGGTGTTCTTCTACCTACGGAGGCCCCAGATGCGTCAACCGGCAGAGCAGGAACTGATTGGCCGGATGCAGGCGGGGGACAGCACGGCCGTTACCGAACTTGCCTCGACCTACGGACCGCGAATCCACCAGCTTGCGTTCCGATATCTGAAGAACTGGGAAGATGCCGAAGAGGTGACCCAGGATGTTCTGATGAAGGTCCATCGAAAGATCGACGCGTTCCGGGGGGACTCGGCGCTCTCTTCGTGGATCTATCGGATTACTTTCAACACGGCGATGTCGCGGCTGCGCAACGGCCGTTTCAGCCGTCCACACGAGGTTTCGCAGCCTGGCGACGCGGGCGAGCGCGGTGAAATGGAACCGGCTGACTGGTCATCGCTTGCCGACGACCAGGTGATGCGCGCCGAGATGCGCAACCGGCTCATTGGAGCGCTCACTCACCTGCCGCAGGTGTATCGCGTGCCGGTGATCCTGCGCGACATCCAGGGCCTGTCGACCGAGGAAGCGAGCGCGATCCTTCACGTGAAGCCGCAGACGCTGAAGTCGCGCCTGCACCGCGGACGTCTGATCCTGAGGCAGCACCTCGGCGAGTTCGCCGGCGGAATCGCCCTGCACGCGCGGGAAGCGGCTTGAGGGAGCGAACGGAGGTTACGGAGGTAACGGGGACAAGCGCTCGCGCTCACACGGAGTAACGGAGCTAACGGAGGACTCTTTTTAAGAGTCGTTCAAAATTCGAGAGGCCTTCTGAAAAGATTTTCTCCCAAAAAATGATGGTCTGTTTGCTCCGTTGCTCCGTGGTTAGCGTAGCGCCTTTCTCCGTTCCCTCCGAATCCCTCCGTTAACTCCCGATTGCATTCTCCAGCCTCGTTCGCTCCTGCCGCGTCAATGCCGGTTCGATGACGCGACGGACGCCATCCTCGTCAAGTGCCACCGGCATGGCGACGACGTTCCGGTGCGGCAGCGACACGAAACACGAGAAGCGGCGTCTCGATCCCCCCACGATCGCTTCAATCACTCGTGTCGCGGCTGACGCCAGCGCGTAGGGTGCGGGTGGCCAGAGTTCAGGCAGGCGCGCGTTGAGCGCGGCAATCTCGTGCGGTATGAGATGCGCGGACATCGGCTGACCGAACGCCGACGCTTCTTCCCATGCGACGACCGCGGCATGCGGCGGGATACCAACGACGCGCAGCGCGACCTCGACGCCGGACGCGTCGATGGCCAGCCCTGCGAGCGCCCGCACGGCGGACTCGAGCGCATATGGGGCGGAGCCGAGAATTCGCGACGGCGAGATGTGCAGCTCGGCGACAGCGCGTCCGATCAACTCGCGCTGTCTTCCGCCAGCGCATACGATGGGTGCGCGATCCTCGATCGCCTTCAGCTGCCGAAGCAGAGCAAGTCCGCTTTCTCCGCCATGTTCACCCTGTCCCACTGCCGAATCGGCGATCACGACGGCCGCCGCGCCCGCGGCCGCCGCGAGTGCGCCCGAGGCGCTGACCCGCGTACTGAAGTGCTCAATCGGCGACGATTGGAGGATGTCGAGCGCCTTTCCCGTTGCAATCCGCTCTTCAGCGTCGATGAGGCGAATCTCGCTCACCCGGTCGCGCTCGGCCAGTGCGTGCGCGAGCGCGCCGCCGAGCGGTCCAGCACCAACGATCGCCACAAAAGACATCAAATGTATTCTATGGGACATGAATGCAGCGTCCCAAAGCCTGGCGGGAAGAGCCGCGCTCGTCACCGGCGGCTCGCGCGGGATTGGTCTTGCGATTGCCGGCGCCTGCCTGTCGCGCGGAGCGTCGGTGGTAATCACCGGCCGTGACGACTCGCACCTCGACGCCGCCACGAAGGAGCTGGCGAAGCACTGGGGCGAACGCGTACACGGCGTGCGCGCCGATGTGCGCGACCCGGACGATGCGGCGAAGGCGATCGAAGCGTGCGCAAGACGGTTCAACGGGCTGGACATCCTGATCAACAACGCCGGCGTCGGAGTTTTCGCGCCCGTCGCCGACATGGACGTTCGGCAGTGGCACGACGTCATCGAGACGAATCTCAGCGGCGTGTTCTTCTGCTGCCATGCGGCGATTCCTCATATGCGTGCGCGCGGCGGCGGCTGGATCATCAACATCAGCAGTCTCGCGGGCAAGAATGCGTTCACCTCCGGTGCGGCGTATTGCGCGTCCAAGGCAGGGCTGAACGCGTTCAGCGAAGCGCTGATGCAGGAGGTCCGCTACGACAACATCCGGGTGAGTTACGTCATGCCCGGCTCGGTGGCGACGGGATTCGCGCGCGGGACCTCTCCGAGCGGGCCCGCGGAGGACTGGAAGCTTTCGCCCGACGATGTCGCGCAGGCCGTTGTCGATCTGCTCGGGCATCCGGCGAGGAGCCTTCCAAGCCGCGTCGAGCTCCGACCGTCGCGGCCGGCAAAGCGCTGAAGCGTCATTGACTGCAGTTGCCCACTACAACCTGCTGCAGCGCCTCGGCGAGGGGGCGTTCAGCGAGATTTACCGCGCCCGCGACACCCGGTTCGGCCGCACCGTCGCGCTGCGGCTGATTCGCGACGAAGCGTTCACGGAGGGGCACATGCGCGCGGCGTTCCTGGACGACGCGCGCGCCGCCGCGCTGCTGTCCCACCCGAACATCACCACGCTGTTCGACGTCGGCGAGTACGAGGGAGGCTGCTACCTCGCCTACGAGTTCGCCGCTGGTGTGAACCTGCGCCACGAGAGCGCGGGACGGCCCGTGAATCCCCGCCGCGCGGTCGAGCTCACGGTCCACATTGCCGATGCGCTCGCCGAAGGCCACGCGCACGGGCTCGTGCACGCGGACATTCGTCCCGAAACCATTTTCGTCACGCACAAGGGGAGCGGAAAGCTGCTCGAGCTCGGGATGGCGCGTTGGACGACTGGCGGGCGCATCCGCGAACGCGCGGCTGCCAATCCTGATGCGCTCGGCGCCGACGCGGTGTCGGTCATCAGCTACATGTCTCCCGAGCAGACCCTCGGCGTCAGCGATCAGCGCAGCGACATCTACTGCCTCGCCGTTGTCCTCTACGAGCTGCTGACCGGCGGCAACCCGTTTGCGGCGGCGACGCCGCGTGCGACCGTGGACAATATTCATACGGTCGCGCCGCCGTCCCCGAACGTCGAGGGAGGATCGGAGGAACTGGTGTCGCTGGTGCTGAGCGGCATGTCAAAGGAAATCGCCGCACGGCCGCAGACCGCGGCCACTTTCGCGGCATCGCTTCGCGCGATCGGCGCCAGCCTCGACATCCGTGCCGGCGAGGTGCCCCGCACGGAGCTGCTTCCGATCGACGATGAGCCGACAAGCCGGTGGTGGCTGCCGCTCCTTCTGCTCGTCGGGCTGGGGCTGGGCATCTGGTGGTACTTTGGCCACGGAAATCCCTAATCCCTGATCGCGAATCCCTAATCCGTGAATCCGTGAATCCGTGAATCCGCGAATCGCTGAAGCCGTGAAGCCGTGAAGCCGTGAAGCCCCGAAGCCCTGAAGCCTTGAAGCCTTGTAGCCCCGAAGCCCTGAAGCCTTGAAGCCCCGAAGCCGTGAAGCCCCGAAGCCAATTTCCCGTGGCGCTCAATGACATCCGGGCGGCAGCGCGGCGGATCGAAAGCCGCGTGTTACGGACGCCGCTCCGGTACTCGCCGTGGCTGTCGGCACGTTCCGGGGCGGACGTGTACCTGAAGATCGAGACGCTCCAGCCGACGTTCTCCTACAAAGTGCGCGGCGCGTTCAACGCGGCGCTGGCATTGATTGAGAAGTACGGAACGTCGGGGCCGCCGCTGGTGACTGCGTCGGCCGGTAATCACGGGCGCGCGCTGGCGCACGCGGCCAGCGTGTTGAGGATGCCGTTGACCGTCTACGCCCCTGAAAATGCTCCGCGCACAAAGCTCGACGCGATCCGTGCGAGCGGCGCCATTCTGGAAACCTGTCGCGACTACGACGAGGCGGAGATCCGCGCGAAGCAGCATGCCGAAGCTGGTCGGGCGACATACATCTCTCCCTACGCTCATCCTGACGTGATCGCCGGCGCCGGCACGATCGGACTCGAGATCCTGTCAGACCAGCCGCAGATCAATCGCGTCGTGGTACCGATTGGCGGTGGAGGATTGATCAGCGGTATTGCGATCGCGGTAAAGCAGTCTTCCACTTCGTGCCAGGTCCACGGTGTCGAAGTCGAGGCATCGACTCCGTTCACCCACGCACTCGCCGCCGGGCACATCGTGAAGATCCCGGTCGGTGAGACACTGGCCGACGGCCTGAGCGGTAATCTCGATCCCGACACCATCACGTTCGACATCGTGCGCTCGATGGTCGACGGCATCGACATCGTCACCGACCGGCACCTCGTTCAGGCCATCTCCGGGCTGGCGAGAGAGGAAAAGCTGATCGCGGAAGGCGCAGGCGCCGCCGCGACGGCCGCGGTCCTGGCGCATGGCTCCGGGGCCGGGCGCGTGGCGGTCATCCTCTCTGGTGCCAACATCGATGTGGAGAAGTTGAAGGCGTTGCTCTAGTTGGCGGCTGGCGGCTGGCGGGTGGTGATTGCCGATTGGGAATTCAGCCGCGCTCAGTGAGGATCTGCACGAGGTTTCCCGCAAACGCCGACCGGGCCATGACGTCGTCGATCCCGGCGGCTCGCGCCGATTCGATCAGGCCGGTGTGTACGTGCGACACGAACCCGAGTGTCCTGATCGATGCCAGATCGGGGTCCTTCTTCATCGCGGCGATCGTCTCAATTGGGGCCGCTTTGGTGCTGTTGAGATCGAAGATCACCAGTGCAGGTTTGAGTGTGCGCGACTGTTCGAGGATTTCGGGAGGTGTGCGGGCAAAGGTCAGGTCGATGCCCGCTTGTTTCGCCGTCGTCCGAATCTTGGAGCTGAAGAGGAGGTCGTCCACCGCGGCGAGAATCATGCTCCGATGATATCCCGTGGCGCGGTCTGAAGACCGCGCCCTACACGTAGGGCGGGGTCTTCCGCCTACGCCGAGGCTCCGGCGGACCGCCGTAGCTTTAGCGGAGGCTGGTTAGACCCCGCCGTTCGACGCGGCAGCGGCTCCGCCCGGTACAACGCCCGCGTGTTCATGGCGGCGGATGCGATGAACGTGATGGCCAGTCCCGCAATGGCCACGGCGCCGCCGATGTCGAAGAGGCGGTATTGCGACCCCGCAATGCGCACGTAGTCCGAGTGCATCAGTCGAAGCGTGCCGAGCGCGAGCAGGATGCGCAGCTCCGTCGGACCGAACTTCCAAAACGAAATCCGGAACATTCCCACCGCGTGGGTCGCCAGCGCGATCTCGATCATGAGGAGGTAATAGGCCAGGAGGAATCCTCCGCCCATCAGCGCGCTCATGTGGCCGCCGAGCACCAGGCCGGCAAAAATGAACAGGATGCAGAGCACGTCGAG
>JBKPLP010000102.1:0-3967 GCA_046731735.1 Acidobacteriota bacterium | reverse complement strand
GTTCCTTCGCTTTCTTTTCCGTCAGGCCGACACTGCCGATTTCCGGATCGCAGTAGGTGCAGCCCGGCACCTGGTCGTAGTTGATGCGCGCGTGCGTTCTGCCCGCGATTCGCTCGGCGACGACAATCCCCTCGGCCGACGACAGGTGCGCGAGCTGGGGATGACCCGGCGTGTCGAAGGTGATCACGTCGCCGATCGCGGAAATCCCCGGAATGTTCGTGCGGTAGTCGCTGTCGACATGAATGTAGCCGCGCTCCAGCCGCAGGCCGGCCTCCTCGGCTCCCAGGCCCGAGGTCACCGGCCCGCGGCCGGTCGCGACGAGCAGATACTGCGCCTTGACCTTCGCGGTCTTGTCATCCGCGGTCTGCGCTTCGATGTCGACGCCGTCAGCGCCGGCGGTCGCCTTCGTCACCTTCGTTCCCGCCAGCACCTTGATGCCCTGTTTCCGGAACGACCGTTCGAGCTCCGCGGACACCGCTTCATCTTCAACCGGGACGATCGCCGGCAGGAGCTCGATGATCGTCACGTCGCTGCCGAAGCGGCGGAAGATCGATGCGAACTCGACGCCGACCGCGCCGCTGCCCATAATCGCGATCGACTTCGGAATCTCCTTGAGGTTCATCGCCTCGTCGCTGGTGATGATGCGCCGGCGATCGAGCTCGATCCCCGGCACGCTGCGCGGCTGCGATCCGGTGGCGACGATAATCTCCTTGCGCGCGGTGATCGTCTGCTTCTGGCCGTCGGTGATCTCGACCTTGCCGCCGCCCGCGAGCCGGCCGCTCCCCTTGATCCAGTCGATCTTGTTCTTCTTGAACAGGAATTCGACGCCGCCGGTCAGCCCCTTGACGATCTTGTCCTTCCGCGCATGCACCTGAGCCATGTCGATCGACACGGCCGCCTGGCCGAGCGTCAGTCCCCACTCCTTCCAGTCCTGGGCGATCTTCAGCGCGTGGGCGTGCTCGAGCAGCGCCTTGGTGGGGATGCAGCCCCAGTTGAGGCAGGTGCCACCGAGCACGGGGGCCCGTTCGATGCAGGCGGTGCTGAGGCCGAGCTGGGCGGCACGGATGGCGGCCACGTAGCCGCCCGTACCGGAGCCGATCACCACTATGTCGTATTCGTTCGCCATTTACCTGTCTTTCTTCCTGATCGTCGAGAGGGGCACGAAGGACACTGACGGAGGCGGCACGGGCGACGGGTCGGGTTCCGCCGCCTGCTCGGGATCGAGCCTCGACAGTTGCGATCGCAGGCGGGTGTAGTCGTAGCGCAGCTCCCAGTAGGACTGCGTCAGCGTCTCGAGCCGCCGGGTCACCCGCCGCAGCCACGCGATGGCCACGAGCGCGAGCAGCACCCCAAGGCCGGCAACGACCTGCGAAAGCACAACGCTGTAAGTTACAAAGAAACGTCGAAAGCGACAAGCGCGAAGCGACAGCGGAAACGCGCTACAATCCGAAGCGATCCTGCCGCCATGGCTGCCGCGAAGACGATTCTGATCTGCGACGACGATCAGGGAATGCGCGACACAATCGCCGCGATCCTGAAGCGCGATTACCGCGTGATCACGGTGTCGAGCGGCGAGGCGGCGCTGGCCCTCCTCAAGGAGCAGGACGTCGACCTGATCCTGCTCGACGTCCGCCTGCCTGGCATCAGCGGCTTCGACGTGCTGCGCATCGTCAAGGAGAACTACAGCCTCGTCGAGTGCATCATGATCTCGGCGATCAACGAGGTCGAGACCGCCGTGCAGGCGATGAAGCACGGCGCGTATCACTACATCACGAAGAACTTCGATTACGACGAACTGCGATCGCTGGTGCGCAACGCGTGCGAGCGCCAGGACCTCAACCGGCAGGTGATCACGCTCAGCGCGCAGATTGCCGAGCAGAGCCAGCGCGAGTTCCTCATCGGCCCCAGCCGCCAGATCCGCGACATCGTCGATCTCGTGCAGAAGGTCGCGAGGTTGTCGGCTACCGTGCTGATCCTCGGGGAGAGCGGCACCGGCAAGGAGCTGCTCGCGCGCCTGCTCCATCGCGAATCGGGGCGAGGCGATGCGCCGTTCATCGCGGTGAACCTCTCGGCCATCCCTCACGAGCTCGTCGAGAGCACGCTGTTCGGTCACGAGCGCGGCGCCTTCACCGGCGCGCACAAGCAGCAGCTCGGAAAATTCGAGCTGGCCGCAGGGGGGACGTTGTTCCTCGACGAAATCGGCGACCTGCGCTTCGATCTGCAGGCGAAGCTGCTGCGCGCGATCCAGGAAGGGGAGATCGAGCGCGTGGGCGGCACCAAACCGATCCGGACCGATTTCCGGCTGGTGGTGGCAACCAATGTCGATCTCGAGCGAGCGGTGAAAGAGGGACGTTTCCGCGAGGATCTCTACTACCGCATCAACGTCATTCCGATCCGGATGCCGCCGCTGCGGGATCGCATCGAGGATCTGCCGGAGCTCGCACGGCTATTCCTCGATCGCTACAAGACGAAGTTCCGTAAGCCGGTGCGCGGCATCTCGGGCTCGGCGCTCAAGATTCTGGCGTCGTACTGGTGGCCGGGGAACATCCGCGAGCTCGAAAACCTGATCGAGCGCCTGGTGGCGGTCAGCGACAAGGAATGGATTACCGACGAAGATCTGCCGCTCGAGTACCATTTTGCCAAGCTCGACTCCGGCCCGACGACGGGAGACGCGCTTTTCCAGGAAGCGTGCGATACGTTCGAGCGCAACTTCATCCTGCGCGCGCTGGAAAAGTCGGACTGGAACGTCACGGCAACCGCCCGCTATCTCGGTATCCCGCTCAGCACGTTGAAGCACAAAATGGCCCGGCTCGACCTGCGCGATATCGCCCGCAAGCTGCGCGGCGCCTAGTCGACGCCGCTCGGGCGCAGTGACAATCGGGCCGTTTCTTGGCCTGACCGGCCAATTAATTGGCCGATTGTCACCGCTCCCGGGGGCGTTGTGTGCCTGATCCGCTCGTTCCAGACAGTACCAAAGAGTCACACCAACAGATCCGTATTCATAGGGATGACCTTGGATTACCCTGTTCCCACCTGACAATTTGGACAGGTACCTCATCCCCGGAATACCCGTTGCTATTTCGCACGGCACGCATTCCAGGCGTTGAGCGCAATCCCTGTTCAACACCCGATCCGCGCTGCCAAAAAGAGGAATCCGCATGCAACCCTCGATGTTCAACGTCCGCGTGCCGCTCGATGGAACCGCCGGCGGCGACGATGTCTTCCTGATGAACACGTTCACGGACGCGCAGGTGATCGTGTCGCGCGACGTGGCGGGCCTGCTCGATCGCCTCGGGTCGGGTGCCGAGCCGGACTTCACGTCTGAGGAGCGCAGCGCTCTCGCCACCCTCTCCGAACACGGCTTCGTGGTCAGCGATCGCGAGACCGAGCGCGGCCGGGTCGAGGCGTTCTTCCGCGATGTGCGCGAGGACACCGAGCAACTCCGCGTCACGGTGCTGACGACCTTGCAGTGCAATTTCGCCTGCGATTACTGCTTCCAGGGTGACCACGGCGACTACAACAAGTTCGCCGAGAAAATGACGCTCGAGACCGCCCGACGCGTCGTCGAGTGGATCGAGGAGCGGCTCGACACGGTGGCGCCGGAGAGCTTCGTGCTGACGCTGTTCGGCGGTGAACCCCTCCTGAACCTGCCGGTCGCCTACTACCTGTCGGAGCGGCTGTGGAATGCCTGCACGGCGCGCGGCGTCCGGATGCTGGTCAACGTCATCACGAACGGGCTGCTGTTGACGCCGGAAGTCGTCGATCGGCTGGCGCCGTTCGGATTGAACGGCGTCAAGATCACGCTGGACGGCGACCACGACACCCATAACCGGATGCGTCCGCTCCGCGGCGGCCAGGGCACGTTCGACAAGATCATCGACAACGTCCGGCGCGTTGCCGGGAAGTGCCGCATTACCGTCGGCGGCAATTTCGACGAGAGCTCGATCGACAGCTACCCGGCGCTGCT
>JBKPLP010000101.1:0-36475 GCA_046731735.1 Acidobacteriota bacterium | reverse complement strand
GGCTCTCGAACAAGATTCGCGCGTATGAGCTGCAGGACCAGGGGCTCGATACGGTCGAGGCGAACGAGCGCCTCGGGTTCAAGGCCGACCAGCGCGACTACGGCATCGGGGTGCAGATCCTGAAGGATCTCGGCGTCAGATCGATGCGGCTCCTCTCGAATAATCCTCGGAAACTTGTTGGAATCGAGGGATACCACCTTTCCGTCGTCGAATGGATCCCGTTGGAGGTTCCCGCCTCCGAACATACCCGCCGCTACCTGACCACGAAGAAGGAAAAGCTGGGCCACAAGCTCACGCTGTTGGATCCCGCCCACCGGCGGCGGGAATTGCCAAAAGACGAGTAGCTCTGTTACGATAAGGGTTTGCGCTACAGGCGCTTAGGCCCGTAGTCCGCCACGTCCAACGCACATGTTTGAATCGCTCAGCGACCGCCTTCAGGGAGTTTTCCGGTCCCTTCGAGGCGAAGCCCGGTTGACGGAAGCGACCGTCGAGGCCGCGCTCCGCGAGATCCGCATGGCGCTGCTCGAGGCGGACGTCAATTTCAAGGTGGTCAAGGCGTTCATCGATCGGGTGCGCGATCGGGCGGTCGACCAGGAGGTTCTCAAGAGCCTGACGCCGGCGCAGCAGGTCGTCCGGATCGTGCGGGACGAGATGCTGGCGCTCTTCGGGGACACCGCAGGAGGGCTGCCGCCGTCACAGGCGCATCCGCGGGTGATCCTGCTGCTCGGCCTGCAAGGATCAGGGAAGACGACCACCGCCGGCAAACTCGGACGGTGGCTCGTCAAGCAGGGCAAGCATCCGATTCTGGTCTCGACGGACGTGCGGCGTCCTGCGGCGATCGAGCAGCTGAACGTCGTCGGCAAGCAGGCCGACGTGCGCGTGCACGATCCGG
Source organism: Acidobacteriota bacterium (assembly GCA_046731735.1). GTDB lineage: Bacteria > Acidobacteriota > Vicinamibacteria > Vicinamibacterales > 2-12-FULL-66-21 > JALZOC01. Next base: position 35,583 of record JBKPLP010000101.1, on the reverse strand, counting down.
CCGGCGATCTCGATCCGGTCCGGCGCGCGGCGGGCGCGATGACCGAGGCGCGGAATGCGGGATTCGACACCGTGATCGTCGACACCGCCGGACGCCTGCACATCGACGACGAGTTGATGGAGGAGCTGCAGGCCATCCAGGCTGCGGTTACGCCGACCGACCGGCTCTACGTCGCGGACGCCATGACGGGGCAGGACGCGATCAAAAGCGCCGGCGAGTTCAACCGCCGCATCGGTATCAGCGGCGTCGTCCTGTCGAAGATGGACGGCGACGCCCGCGGGGGCGCAGCGCTCTCGGTGGTGGGTGTGGTCGGCGTCCCGATTGCGTTCGTCGGGAGCGGCGAGCGGCTGCAGGACCTGGAGCCGTTTCATGCCGACCGCGTGGTCTCGCGTGTGCTCGGCATGGGCGATGTGCTCTCGCTCATCGAGAAAGCGGAAGAAGCCGTATCGCTCGAGGACGCCGCGAAGCTCGAGAAGAAGCTGCGGCTCGATGACTTCACACTCGAGGATTTTCGCGATCAACTCCGGACCATCAAGAAGATGGGGCCGCTCGAACAGATCGTCGGGATGCTGCCGGGGATGGGTAACCTCAAGGAGCTCGCGGCGAACCGGGAGAAGGTCGACGACAAGCAGCTGGATCGCATCGAAGCCATGATCAACTCGATGACCCCGCAGGAGCGGAACAATCACCAGTTGATCAACGGCAGCCGGAGAAAGCGTATCGCCAAGGGCAGCGGCACCTCGGTCGAAGAAATCAATCGCCTCTTGAAGCAGTTCGTGCAGATGAAGAAGATGCTCAAGGCGATGGGGGGCATGGCCGGCTTGGGGAAGAAGAAGGGCGGCCTCGGGATGATGAAGTCGTTGATGAACAGGTAACAGCTCTCAGCTCCCAGCTCTCAGCCTTCAGCTTTCAGCGAGCTGACAGCTGAGAGCTGATAGCTGAAAGCTAAAGGATCAAAATGCTAGTGATTCGTTTGAGGCGTACGGGGTCCAAGAAGCGTCCGTTCTTCCGTGTCGTGGTGACCGATTCGCGGACGGCGCGCGACAGCAGCTTCGTCGAGGTGCTCGGGTTCTACAACCCGCGCACGAAGCCGGAGACACTCAAGCTGGATCGCGAGCGGCTCGGGCACTGGATCAAAGCGGGCGCGGTCCCGTCCGACACAGTGCGTACGCTGGTGGACCGTATGCCCCCCGCCGAACCCGCCGAAGCGCCGGCGGCGGCGGATCAGCCGGTATCGTGAGCCGCTGCCGCGACGTCGTCGAAGTCGTCGCGCGCGTGCTGGCCGACAAGCCGGACGCGGTGCGCGTGACCGAGCGGGAGCACCGCGGGCAGACGCTGGTCGAACTGTTTATGGCGCCGGGAGATCTCGGACGCGTCATCGGACGCCAGGGCCGCACCGCCGCGGCGATGCGCACGCTGGTGAACACGACCGCCGAGCTCGAGGGCACGAAGGCCACCCTGGAATTCCGCGACGCCGAGTAAGGTTCTGCGCACTGATCTCCTCCTGGTGGGGCGGGTGGCCCGCGCACACGGTGTTCGGGGGCAGATCATCGTGAGCCCTGAAACGGACTTCGTGGAAGACCGCTTCAAGGCGGGGCAGGCGCTGCTGATAGGTTCGGCGGATCGCGTCCGCGAGTACGAAATCCGCGACGTCAGGTTTCATCAGGGACGGCCGATCGTCGGGTTGGCAGGCGTCGAGACGATGAACGACGCCGAGGCGCTGGCTGGCGCGGAGGTGTGGATCCCTGAGTCGGAGGCCGGGCCGCTGCCGCCGGGTACGTACTACCGGCACGACCTCGTCGGCTGCGAGGCGTACCAGACGACCGGCAACCGGCTGGGGCGCATCACCGGCGTGGAAGGATCGATCGATCGCAGTTACCTGGTCGTCGACGAGCACATGATGATTCCGCTCGTCGCCGGTATCGTGGTCGCGGTCGACATCGCGGCGCGGCGTGTGATTGTCGATCCGCCGGAAGGGCTGCTCGATCTGAACCCGCCGGCGCGGACGTGACGCCAGGCGGGGTGCAGCCGCCTTCGCCAAGGCTACGGCGGCCCGCCGGAGCTTGAACGTAGGCTGGGGGGCCCCGATGTGAAACTGGACATCGTTACCATTTTTCCGTCGATGGTGAAGGAGCCCATCGCGGAAGGGATCGTCGGGCGGGCGATCGAGAGCGGCTTGCTGGACGTTCGCGTCCACGACCTGCGTGATTTCACAACCGACCGCCACCGGGTCGTGGATGACGTGCCGTTCGGCGGCGGACCCGGCATGGTGCTGAAGGCCGAGCCGCTCTTCGCGGCGGTCGAACATATCCGGGCGGCACGCGGGACGCCATCGGGGGTGATTTTGACGTCGCCCGACGGCGAGCGATTGACGGACGCCATCGCCCGGCGATTGAGCGGACTGGAGCACATCGTCGTGCTCTGTGGTCGTTACGAGGGGGTCGACGAACGCGTGCGAGCGTCGCTGGCGACCGAGACGCTCTCGATCGGCGACTACGTGCTGTCGGGCGGTGAGCTTGCGGCGCTCGTGATCGTCGACGTGGTGGCGCGATTCGTACCCGGCGTCGTCGGAGACGAGCAGTCGGTCGCGCGCGACACGTTCGCGCGCGGTTTGCTCGATTATCCGCAGTACACACGTCCCGCGGAGTTCCGGGGGATGAGCGTGCCGCCGGTGCTGCTGTCGGGACACCACGCCGAGATCGAGAAGTGGCGCCGCCGCGAGGCGCTGCGTCGGACGCTGGAACGGCGTCCCGAGTTGTTGAACGACGCGGCACTCGATGCCGGCGACAAAGCGCTGCTGCAGGAACTGTTGAACCAAGAAGGAGACTTGTCATGAATGCCGTAGAGACCGTCGAGCGCAACAACATGGTGGGGCGCCCGGCGATCAAGCCTGGGGACACCGTTCGCGTCCACGTGAAGGTGCGTGAAGGGGACAAGGAACGCATCCAGGTGTTCGAAGGCATGGTCATCGGCATGCACCGGGGCGGCGCGCGCGCGACGTTCACGGTCCGCAAGGTATCGTTCGGGCAGGGCGTCGAGCGCATCTTCCCGCTGCACTCGCCGATCATCGACAAGATCGACGTCGTCCGTACCGCCCGGGTCCGCCGCGCGAAGCTCTACTTCCTGCGCGAGCTGAAGGGCAAGGCGGCGCGCATGAAGGACGCCGCCAAGAAGCAGACGGCCTGACATCCTGGGCCACCACCCGTGGTCAAAGTCCGCGCGTTCAGGACGATTGAGAACACGATCCGGCGGCTGGGGTTCAACCTGGTCGCCGGCGTCGACGAAGTGGGGCGCGGCTGCCTCGCCGGTCCCGTCGTCGCCGGCGCCGTGATACTCAATCCGGACCGCTACATCCCACGAATCTGTGATTCGAAAACGGTGACCGCGCTCGAACGGGTGCGGCTGTTCGAGAAGATCACCCACAACGCGATTGCGTGGGGCGTCGCGCTCGCCGATCCCCGGGAGATCGACACCATCAATATCCACCAGGCGTCGTTGCGCGCGATGCAGCGCGCCGTGATGAAGCTCAATCCGCTGCCCGATTTCGTTCTCGTCGATGCGTTTCGCGTGCCGGATCTGCTCATGGCGCAGCGCAAGGTGGTGCACGGCGACGTACGCTGCACGGCGATTGCCGCGGCCTCAATCGTCGCGAAGGTGACCCGCGATCGCATGATGCTCGAGTTGCACGCGCAAGACCCGCGCTACGGCTTCGATCGTCACAAGGGATACGCCACGCGCGACCACCTGGACGCGGTTTCGCGATTCGGCTACTCCGAAGTGCATCGACGATCGTTCCGGCCTCCGTCTCTGTTTGATAGGATGGACGGATAAGCCTTCCAGACTGCGGACCTCCTTGGAGAAGCCGTTGGCCCTCGATCGTGAAGACACGCTGAAGAAAGCGGAAAAGCTGCTTCGCCAGGGGCGCCTCGATGGCGCGATTGCGGAATACGTGCGCGTCGTCGAGGACCAGCCGCGCGACTGGAATACCGCGAATACGCTCGGGGATCTCTACGTGCGCGCGAACCAGGCGGACAAGGCCGTGGCGCAGTACGCACGCATCGCCGATCACTTCTTCACCGATGGCTTCTATTCGAAGGCGGCGGCGCTCTACAAGAAGATCCTGAAGATCATTCCGGATCACGAAGCCTCGCAGCTCCACCTTGCGGACATCTCGGCGAAGCAGGGGTTGCTCGCTGACGCGAAGGCACATCTTGCCGCCGTCGGGGCGAGGCGGCTGGCGCGCGGGGATCGCCGCGGCGCCGACGAGATCGTCATCAAGCAGGGGGAGATCGATCCGGGCGACGTCGACGCGCGCACGGCGGCCGCGCGGCTGCTTGCCGAGCGCGGCGACGCGTCGCTGGCCGCGGCACGCTTCCGCGAGCTGTACGCCGATCTGCAGGAAAAAGGACGGACCGATGACGCGCTGAGCGCGCTGCGCGAAACGGTGCGCCTCGATCCCACCGACGTCCAGTCCCGCACGGCGCTCGCGAAGGCGGCGGTGGCCGCAGGCGATCTGGACGCGGCCCGCGCGCTCCTCGATCGCGCGACCGCGGGAGACGATCCGTCCCTGCTGAGGGCGCTTGCCGACATCGAGCTTCGAAGCGGCCACCTCGATCAGGCGCGAGAGATCCTGTCCAAGCTGCTGGCGCTCGATCGAGACCGCCGTCACGGCGTGGTCGAGCTCGCCTGGAGTCTGTCGTCAACGAGTCCGGATGCGGCGTTCATGTGTGTCGACGCCGCGGTCGACGCCGCGGTTGCCGCCGATGAATTCGACGAGGCGGCATCGCTGCTGCAGGAGTTCGTCACGCGGCAGCCTGGCCACATTGCGACGCTGCTGAAGCTCGTGGAGGTCTCGGTCGGCGGGGGCCTCGAGACTACGATGTACGAGGCGCAGTCGCAGCTCACCGATGTATATCTTGCGGCGGGAAATGGCGCCGAAGCGCGCGTCATTGCGGAGGGACTGGTCGCGCGCGAGCCGTGGGAGGGCGCTCACATCGAACGCTTCCGCCGCGCACTCGTGCTGCTTCGCGTCTCTGAGCCCGATACCGTCATTGCCGAGCGGCTCGGCGGTCAGATCCCTTTCGTCGCCACCGACCATTTTGCCGATCCCGCGGAAGTGGCGGCAGCGGCCGCCATTCCCGAACCGCCTCCGCCAGCCGTCGGACCGCCTCCGGCGGCGACGGAAGTTCAGCTGTCCGAGGCATCCCAGCTGCCTCCGCCAACGAGGGCCACCGAGGCCGAGACCAATCCCGGCACCGCACGCGTTGGTGTGACCTCCGGCGAGGCAACGCCGCCCGCGGCGCCGCCGTCGCAGCCCCAGACCCTGGATGACGTGTTCACAGGCTTCCGCAACCAGGCTGGCCGCGACGACAGCCAGGACGAGGCGGTCCAGCACCTGAAGCTCGGCGAGACATACCTCGAGATGGGTATGATCGACGACGCGGCCGCCGCGTTGAAGAGTGCCGCGCGACTGCCGAGGCAAAGGTTCGAGGCCGCTTCGAAGCTCGCTCGCCTCTATAAAGGTCAGGGAGAGCTGACCCTCGCGCTGGAATGGTTCGAACGCGCGGCCGAAGCGCCGGCGCCAAGCGCAGACGAGGGGCACGCGCTGTTGTACGATCTCGGCGTCACGCTTGAAGAAGCTGGCGAGACCGCGCGCGCGCTTGCAGTCTTTCTCGAGCTCCTCGCCGACACCGGCGAGTACCGGGACGTCACCGACCGGGCCGAACGGCTCACGCGGGTCCAGACCGGAGGGTGATTATCTCGTTCATGTCCCGCATCCTGTTCGCCGCGTACTTCCTCGAGGCCGGGCTCGTGCTGATCGTTGCCCCGTGGAGGTCCGAGGTCTGGGACCGGAACTTTTTCGTCGAGCATCTTCCCGCCATGGAAGCCGTCGTCCAGAATGTGTTCGTCCGCGGCGCCATTTCCGGCGTCGGCGCCATCACCGCGCTTGCCGGCCTGGCGGAGCTCGCCGGCATCTTTGCGGGGTGGAAGTCCAAAGATCGAATCCCTAATCCCTGATCGCGAATCCCTAATCAGGAATCGTGTTAATCCTGAATCCGCGAATCTTGGCATGCGTGAATGGGATCCGGGATGGATCGCGGATCGCGGATCGCGGATCCCGGATCCCGGATCCCGGCCGAACCGCGAACCGCGAACCACGAACGTGAAACCCCCGATCATCTGCGTCGTCACCGATGCGCGCGGCGATGCCGTGCGAACCGCGGCACGGATACGCGCGGCCGCAGACGCCGGTGTCGATCTCATCCAGATCCGCGAGCCGCTTCTGCCGGCTCGTGCGCTCCTGGAACTCACGCGGCAGGCGTGCGACATTGCGCGGGGAACATCGACGCGGATTGTGGTCAACGATCGCCTCGACATTGCACTCCGGGCGAACGCTCATGGCGTCCACCTGCGCGGCTCCTCGTATCCCGCCGCGCGCGTCCGTGCGGCCGTCACGGGTGAATTCCTGATCGGACGGTCCGTTCACGATCTCGACGAGGCGGTGTCCGCGGAACGGAAAGGCGGATGCGATTACCTGCTCTTCGGTACCGTTTTTCCTTCTGGCAACAAGCCTGAAGGCCATCGGATCGCTGGTCTCCAGATGCTAAGAGAAGTGTGTGCCGGCGTGGCCCTGCCAGTCATTGCCATCGGCGGCATCACCCGCGCGACGGCTGCAGACATTCCGCAAACCGGGGCCGCTGGCATCGCCGCGATAGGCCTCTTCGACGATGCGGACACGGTACCGAGGGTTGTAGATTTCGTGCGACGGGCGTTTGACACCTGATTTACAGTATCTACAGTACGAGTCTCCATGAGCGATTTCGGGGGGAAGCTGCGCCTTGCGCGAGAGCGGCGCGGAATCTCGCTGCGGCAGATCGCCGCCAGCACCAAGATTTCGGTAGCGGTTCTGGAGGCGCTGGAGCGCAACGATATCTCCAAGCTTCCCGGCGGGATCTTCAGCCGCGCCTTTGTCCGTTCCTACGCCATCGAAGTCGGTCTGGATCCCGATGAAACCGTCCAGGAATTCCTCGACCGGTTCCAAGGCGAGCCGGCGCGGATGAGCCCGGCTCCCGCAACAGTTCCGGAGGACGAAAGCACTTTTGAAATCCAGCAACGCGTCGCACGTGCGGTTCTTCTCCTCGTCGTAATCAGCGTGCCGCTCATCGGCGTCGTGCTGTATTTCACGATGAGGACACCGCGATCGTCGCCGCCGACGGCGGCAAGCGAGCCGGCGTCGACTCCCTCCACGACATCGGTCCGTCCGCCCGCCGCTCCGATTAACCTGCCTCCCGTTACGACTCCGCCGGACGCTGCGCTCGGGAGACAGGGACTCCCGCCTGCGAATGCCGGCACGATCCGTCTGGAGCTGCATCCAACGGGCGATTGCTGGGTCAAGCTCACGATCGACGGTCGGCCGGTGGTTTCGCGCCTGATGCACGCCGGCGAGACGGAGGTGCACGAGGTGCGCGATACCGCGGTCATCGATGTCGGCAACGCGGGCACGTTCGCATACTCCGTCAACGGCCGACCCGGCAAGCCGCTCGGTGGCGAGGGCCAGGTGCGCACCGCGCGAATCAGTCGAGATACGCTCGCCCAGTACCTTCAGTAGCTGATGGATCCCGGACTCCATTCTCCGCTCATCGATTTCTTCCGCCGCGGTGAAGTCGCCCGCGACGTACGGCTGCTCGCCGCGCAAGGTGCGCTCGCCCCGCGCGCTCACGAGCAGCTGGCGCTGCTGATCCTGCTCTCGGACGACGCGGATCCGGTGATTGCCACCAACGCGAACGCGACGCTCGATGCGCTGCCGGCCGGACCGCTGCAGTCATTTCTGGCGCGAACAGACGTGCCGGCGCAGATGCGGCAGTTCTTTGCCGAACGCGGAATCGTCGCCGCAGGACTGGCGGCGACCGAGGCCGGGCAGCCGCTGCTCGACAGGTCCGATGTACCCGAGCTGGCGCAGACGCCGGACGGCGCCGCGGATGAGGCCGCCGAAGGCCAGCTGCTCTCCGCTCTGCCGATCATCGACCGCATGAAGCTCGCGATGAAAGGAACGCGCGCGCAGCGTGCGCAGCTGATTCGCGACTCCAACAAGCTCGTGGCCGCCGCCGTGTTGAGCAGCCCCAAGCTGACCGAGGTCGAAGTGGAAGCGTTCGCGAAGATGGCGAACGTGGCCGAGGAAGTGCTGCGCACGATCGCGATGAACCGGACGTGGACGAAGAACTACGGGGTGATCGCCGGTCTCGCGAAGAACCCCAAGACGCCGCCGGCGCTCTCGATGAACCTGCTGCAGCGGCTCAACGATCGTGACCTGAAGATGCTCGCGATCGATCGAAACGTTCCGGAGGGAGTCCGCCTCGCCGCGCGTCGCCTGACCGTCAAGAACATCAAATAATCTCGAGGTCGTCGCCGTCGGCGTTGTCGCCGCGACGCCGTCCGCGCGCGAACTCCTTCCGCATCTGCGCGAGTCCCTCCATGTAGACGGTCGCGCGGTGCCGCTGATCCTCCGGCATCGATTTGATCAGATCGACAGCCCGATCGAAATCGCGATCGATCGTTTTTCGCGTGGTCTTGAAATAGAGCTGTTTGATCTCGGCCAGTTGCTCGTCAGCCATCGCGCCGAACCAGATTATCGCCGATTGCGGCGGAGAAGCCCGCGAAACTCGTGGAGCGGACGCGTGTTGAGCACGTCCGCGGCCTGGAGCCAGGCGCGACGCGCGACGACGGTCCCCCACCGTACGTTGCCCAGCGCGGCCGGTGAATGCGCGTCGGAGTCGATCACCAGCATGACGCCGCGCTCGTGCGCGAGCCGCGCATGGGTATCGTCGAGATCCAGGCGATCGATCTGGCTGTTGATCTCGAGCGCGACCCCGGCGCCGGCGGCCGCACGAAACACCTGTTCGACGTCGTAGCGGTAGGGATCGCGCTTGAGGATCAGGCGGCCGGTGGGATGGGCGAGAACGTCCACCCAGGGGCAGGCGAGCGCGCGCAGGAGTCGTTCGGTCATCTGCGCCGGTTCCTGATTGAACGCGGAATGCACCGAGGCGATCACGATATCGAGCTGCGCCAGGCAGTCGTCGGCCAGATCCATCGACCCGTCCGGGCGAATGTCGCATTCGATCCCGGCCAGCACGGTGATCCCGTCGAGGCGCCCGTTCAGGGCGCGGATCCGGCTGGCATGCTCGAGCGCCCTCGCCTCATCCAGGCCGTTGGCCATCGCGACGGCGCGGCTGTGGTCGGTGATCGCGATGTACTCGAGACCGGCGTCGCGGGCCGCCCTCGCCATCGTTTCCGCATCGGCGCGGCCGTCCGTTTCCGTCGTGTGCATGTGGAGATCGCCGCGGAGATCCTGAACCGTCACCAGCGCCGGCAGCGCCCGGGCTGCCGCCGCAGCGATCTCGCCGCGGTTCTCGCGAAGTTCCGGAGGGACGAGCGCCAGATCGAGCGCTTCGTAGATGCCCTCCTCCGTATCGCCCGCGACCCGCGTGTCATCCTCGACGCGAAACAGGCCGTACTCGTTCAATTTCAGTCCGCGCTGAATCGCACGATCGCGAAGCGCGATATTGTGGGCCTTGGACCCGGTGAAGTATTGCAGCGCCGCGCCGAGACTCTCCGCCGGCACCAGCCGCAGGTCCGCCTGGAACCCGCCCCACAGCAACACGCTGGACTTGGTCTCACCGTGTGCGAGGGTGCGCTCGACGAGACGGTAGCCGGTGAACGCATCCATCAGCGAGGCCGGTGCGCCCGCCGCGAGGATGTCGAGGTCGCCGCACGTCTCGCATCCGCGCCGGAGGCTGCCTACCATCGAGATGTTCGCCCCGGGCGCGTGCGCGCGGAGTTCGCCGACCAGCGCCGCGGCCGTGTCGTAGGCCTCGGGCATCAGCCGTCGTCCGGCGAAGCGCTGCCGTTCCTCGAGTGCCTTCAGGATGAGCGCTTCCTTCTTCGCGCCCATGCCCTTCACCGCCCGGATCCGTCCTTCGCGCGCCGCGCGCTCGAGATCGTCGAGCGTGCGAATCTCGAGGCCGCGATAGAGCAGCGCCACCGTCTTGGGGCCAACTCCCTGCAGCCGGAGCAGATCGAGAATGGTCGGAGGGAATTCCTGCAGCAGCTCCTGGTGATAGCCGATGCGTCCGGTCTCGACCAGCTCGGAGATTTTGCCCGCGAGGTCCTTGCCGATGCCTGGAATTCCACGGCGGTCGGCGAGCGACAGCGCCGCGATTGGTTCGCCGAGGTGCGCAATGGTGTCGGCGGCGTTACGGTACGCACGAATCTTGAAGGGGTTCTCGTTCTTGATTTCCAGCAGATCGCCGATCTCGGCGAGGACGCGCGCGATCGCGAGGTTGTCCACGTCCGCTAGCGCGCGGCCGCGGCGTCGCGCGTTTCGATCCGGAGGCCGTCGCGCTCGATCTGGAAGTCGAGGACGCGCGCGCCAGCCGTCGTCAGCGCGCGGCGGATGCCCGGCACGCTCGCGGGCTCGCCGAGGCAGAAGAGGCAGCCGCCGCCGCCGGCACCGCAGACCTTCCCGCCGTACGCTCCGGCGGTCCGTGCCGCCGTCAGCATCGCGTCGATCTCCGGCGTAGTCACGCCGGGGGCCAGCTGCTTCCGGTTCTCCCATTCTTCCGCGATCTGACGGCCGACTTCACTCCACTCGGCGCGTTCGAGCGCGGTTCGCATCGCGCCGGCGATGTCACGGATCCGCGCGAAGCTCGCCCGGACGCGCGTGTCGCCGTCGATGTGCCGTTTGGTTACTTCCCAGTTGTTGATACCGGAGTTCCGCGAGGCATTCGTGTACGCGAGCACGAGCCGCCGCTCGAGCTCCTTGGCGTCCACTGGCAGCGGGACGCGCCGAATGCCATCGACGCGAAGTTCCACGGCAGAAACCCCGCCATACAGCGCCGGCCGATAGTCCTGGACGCCGGTGGGCACGTCGATCGCCTGCGCTTCCACGTTCATCGCGATCTGCATCAGCGCGTCCTCCGAATGCGACGCGCCGCACCAGCGGGCGAGCGCAGCGCAGACGGCGATATTCAGGGCGGAGGATCCGGCGATCCCCGCGCCCATGGGGGATTCGGAGCGCGTGCGCAGCTCGACGCCCGAAGCTTGAAAGTAATGCAGGATCCGCCCCAGCAGCCGCAACTCGTGATTGTCGCCGAGCTCCGACCAGTGCTGCGCTTCAACCCGGCCGCCGTTGTCTTCCGAGATGATGACGATGCGCTTGTCGTTGCGGGAGATCAGGCTGCAGCGGGCGCGAAGGCTGATGGCGGCATTGAGTGTCTGCGCCCCGTCATGGAACAGGTACAGCGGCCAGATATCCATGGTGCCGCCGGCCAGATCGATGCGGGTGGGGGCGGAGGACTCGATGTACACCACAACATTATATTTGCCGGACACACCCGATGCCCCGCTTGACCGGCGGCTCTTTTTCGGCCTTCCCGGTGTCTAATGGCCCATGCTCGAAGTGCGCGATATTACAAAAAGGTACGGGGCGCTGACGGCGGTGAGCCGGGTGAGCTTTACCGTCCGCCCCGGCGAAGTCCTCGGCTATCTCGGCCCGAATGGCTCAGGCAAGTCGACCACCGTGAAAATGCTCACGGGGTTGATGCGCCCGACGACGGGGCACATCCTGTTCGACGGCCAGGATATCCAGGACGACCTGGAGGCACACAAAGCGAGAGTCGGGTACGTGCCGGAAGAAGCGCACGTTTATACCTACCTCACCGGTCCCGAATACCTGCGGCTGTGCGGACGCCTGCGCGGGCTCGCGCCCGGTCCGCTCGAGCGGAAGATCGAACGCTTTCTCCACCTGTTCGGGCTCGATGTGGATTACCACGCGACGCTGTCATCGTTCTCGAAAGGGATGCGCCAGAAAATCCTGCTGTCGGCGGCGCTGATCCACAACCCGCAGCTCATCATCCTCGACGAACCGGCATCGGGACTCGATGTTGGAACGGCGCTGGTCCTGCGTGCCGTCGTTCGCGCGCTCGCGGATGACGGCCGAATCATCTTCTACAGTTCGCACGAGCTGGAAACCGTCGAGAAAATCAGTACCCGCGTGATCATCCTGCGGTCAGGGCGCGTAGTCGCCGACGACTCGGCTTCGAATCTCCGCGCGTTGATGTCACTGGCGTCGCTCGAGGACGTGTTCTCGCAGCTGGCGGTACAGGAGGATGTCGGCGGGGTTGCCGCGCAGCTGCTCGAAGCAGTCCAGATTTGACATTCCATGAGCGCGCGTTTGAATGAGGCGGATCAGGTTCGTGCGATGACGCGCGCCTTCCTCGCGCGCTTCTTCGAGAATGAGATCACGACCGGCACCGACGATCTCAAGGCGTCGTTTTTCTGGCTCCTGTCGTTCCTCGCGGTCCCCGGGTTCTTCATGCCGATGCTGATGGGGTTCAAATGGAACCTCATTGCACTGGTGCAAGGTCCCGACGCGCTTCGGGTGCTGACCCGCGGTGACAAGACGCTGTATGTCGGGTTCGTGATGATTGCGTCGGCGACGATCACCGCCATCGCGTGGAACAGCCTGCTCGGCGATCGGCGCGACGCGCTGGTGCTCGGCGGTCTGCCAGTGCGGCCGGTCGCGGTCGTCCGCGCCCGTCTCGCCGCGCTCACCATCTACATGTTCGGGATTGGCGTCGCGATGAATGCGCTCGCCTCGGTGACGTTCGGCATCAACCTGGCCGCGCACAACACGTTTGGATTTGCCCTCCGCGGCATGGCGGCCCATTTCCTCGCGACGGTCGCGGCAAGCGCATCGGTGTTCCTCTGCGTGACCGGAACGCAGGGTTTGATTCTGGTCGGACTTGGTCCACGGGTGTTCTCGAGGGCTGCGCCCATCATGCAGGTCCTGCTCGTTGGCACCATCGTCGCGGGTTTTCTGTCGCTCCCCATCGTTGCGGGGTCCGTCGTCGATACCCTTGCCGGCCATGGCCGTTCGGTTCATCCATGGATTCTGGCGACACCGCCACTCTGGTTCCTGGGGCTGTACGAATGGGTGCTCGGGACGCGCGACGCGACGCTGCTGCATCTGGCGCGAAACGCAGGGGCCGCTGTCGCCGCAGGAGCGGTCGCCACGATCGTGACTTATCCCCTGGCCTACCGCCGTATCGTGATCAATGCTGTCGAAGAGGCCAGTGGCAAGACCCGCCCGACCGCGGCTCGGATGCTGGCGTCGGTCTTCGTCCGCTTGATCGGACAGTCTTCGCACGTCCGCGCGGTCACGCAGTTTTTTCTCGCGGCGATCGGCCGCGTCGAGGCGGTCCGGTTCGTGGTGGCGGCGACGGTCGGCCTGGTCGTGGCCTGGGTGATGCCCGGTTGGTTGTCCATGGCGTCGTCGCACCCTGAAGCGCCGCGGGTGCTGCTGTTGTCGATCTCGTACAGCGCGATGGTCTTCCTCGTGTACGGATTGAATATTGCGGCGGCGCTGCCAGCCGATCAGAAAAGCGCGTGGATGTTCGACGTCACTCCTCCGGCCCGGCGTCATGCCCGGGCGGCAATGGAGCGGACCATGTTTCTGTTTGGCGTCCTGCCGCCCGCGCTCTTCTTTCTGCCGCTGTATGGTGCGCTGTGGGGCATTGACTTTGCCGCCATCCACGGCCTGTTCATGGTGCTGATGGGGACACTGGCGATTGAGTTCGCGCTGCGGCGCAGCGGCGAGATGCCCTGCGCACAGCCCTGGGATCCGCAAAGCCTCGATCTCGGCCGGTGGTGGGGCGCGTACCTGATCGGCTTCATCCTCTACACGACGAAGGTGCCCGAGATCGAGCTCGCGCTCATCGAATATCCTGCCGGCATCGCGATTTTTGCCACGATCGCGCTGGTGATGATCGCCGTATTGCGCATGCGCTCGCTGCGGCGCCCGATTCCCGACACCGATACCAGTGCCTTCGCGCCCGGAGACGTGCTCAGCCTCAACTGAGACTGTTCCCGGATCGCACATCCGGGATGCCGCATCCCGGATCCCGCATCCCGGGACGCTATAATCGTTCGGATGTCCCTGAAAGAGATGCGCCGCCAGGCGGGTCAGTTGGTGATCGCGGGATTCGCCGGGCATTCGATCCCGCAGGATCTGCGGGTGCTGGCACGCGATTTCGACTTGGGCGGCATCATTCTCTTTGCCCGCAACGTCGAGGCGCCGGAGCAGGTGGCGGAGGTTGCGCGGGACGCGCAAACGCTGACGAAAGAGCTCCCGCTTTGGGTGAGCACGGACCAGGAGGGCGGCCGCGTCGCGCGGCTGAAGAGGCCGTTCACCGTATGGCCGCCGATGCTGACGCTGGGCCGCAGCGGCGACGAGAAACTCGCCGCCCGTTTCGCGCGCGCGCTGGCCGCTGAACTTCGTGCCGTCGGCATCTCGCTCGACTACACGCCGGTGCTCGACATCCTGACCAACCGCAGCAATCCTGTCATCGGTGACCGGGCGCTGGCGGAGCGAGCCGAGGACGTCGCCAGGCTGGGAACGGTGATCATCCGCACCTTGCAGGAGGAAGGGATTGCGGCGTGCGGCAAACATTTTCCCGGCCACGGCGACACGAGCACCGACTCGCATCACGAGCTTCCAATTGTCGAGCACCCGCCCGACCGGCTGGAGCGCGTCGAACTGGTGCCGTTCCGCGCCGCGATCGAGGCAGACGTCGCCGCGATCATGACGGCGCACGTGCTGATCCCCGCGCTCGACGCCGAGCGTCCCGCGACGCTTTCGCCGCGCATCGTCGACGGCATTCTCAAGCAGACGTTGGGTTACCGTGGCCTCGTCGTCACCGACGACCTGGAGATGAAAGCCATCAGCGGCAAGTACGGCGCCGCCGAAGCAGTGGTCGGCGCGATCGCCGCCGGCTGCGACGCCGTACTGATGTGCGGGACCGACCAGGGCGTGCAGGCCGGCGCAATCGAGGCCGTCATTCACGCGGTCGAAGAGGGTACGCTGCCGTTCAAGCGCGTGGAGGATGCCCTCGCGAGGCACCGCCGCGTGAAAGAGCGGTTCCTGGCCCCGCCTCGTCCGCTGCCGCTCACTGGAACCGCCCTCCGCACGCTCCTCGGCCGCGATGAGCACCAGGCGGTCGCCGCCGAGATGGCGAGGTACGCGTAGCGCATGCGCAAGCCGCGCGTGCTCCGTTCCGGTGACCGCATCGCCGTCGTCGCGCCGGCGAGCGCGTTCGCGCGCGCCGAATTCGACGCCGGCGTCATCGAGCTGAAGACGCTCGGGTTCGAGCCCGTTTATGACGAGAGCGTGTTCGAGCGGCGTGCCTACGCCGCGGGTTCGGCGCGCACCCGCGCGGCGGCCTTCGCGCGCGCATGGCTCGATCCCACGATTGCCGCGCTGATCGCCGTCCGCGGTGGCTACGGCAGTGTCCACCTGCTCCCGCTGCTGGACACCTCGCTGCTGACCGGCCCGCCCAAGGCGTTCATTGGGTACAGCGACAATACGTCGCTGCTGACGTGGCTGACGCTGACCGGACAGATCGTCTCGTTCCACGGGCCAATGCTGGAAGGACGGCTCGCGCGCGGCCCGGAATACTACGACCGCGACACGTTCATGCGCTGCCTGTGCCGGCCGTACCCCGCCGACGAAATCACCCATCCCCAGGTCGAGGTGCTGCACTCGGGTGAGGCGGCCGGCATGTTGATCGGCGGCACGCTGACGCAGCTGTGCGCCTCGCTGGGTACGCCCTACGCGTTCGATCCGCCCGGCGGCTGCGTGCTCTTCATCGACGAAGTGGGGGAGCGTCCCTACCGGATCGATCGGATGCTGACGCAGCTGTATCTCAGTGGAATCCTCGCGCGTGCGTCGGCGCTCGTGTTCGGCGAGCTGCCCCGGTGTGACGAGGCGGGTGGATCCACGACCGCGCGCGAAGTTGTCGAAGAGCTCACGAGCGGATTCCGCGGTCCGATCCTGTACGGACTACCCTCAGGGCATACCCAAGGCCCGACGCTGACGCTGCCGTTCGGCGTTCGCGCACGCGTCCTCACCGCGCCGAAGCCATCGCTTATCATCGAAGAAGCAGCGGTAACGACATAGTGTTGAAACGGATACATCTGATCGGTGTTTGCGGTACGGCGATGGCGACGCTCGCCGCGCTGTTGAAGAGCAAAGGCTACGACGTGCGCGGGTCCGATCAGAACGTGTACCCGCCGATGAGCGATTTTCTCGTCGACCAAGGTATCACCACGTTCCAGGGCTATAGCGCCGAGCACATCACCGGCGAGCTCGATCTGGTCGTCGTCGGCAACGCGATCTCGCGCGGCAACGCCGAGCTGGAGGAAGTCCTCGACCGCAAGATCCGGTATTGCTCGCTGCCGGAAGCGGTGCGCGATCACTTTTTGTGGGCCGCCCGCTCGATCGTCGTGGCCGGGACGCACGGGAAGACGACGACCACCTCGCTGACCGGCTGGCTGCTCGCGCACGGCGGCGCGGATCCCAATGTGTTCATCGGCGGCATCGCCGAGAATTTCGAGAGCAGTTACCGCATCGGTGGCGGGCGGGACTTCGTGATCGAAGGGGACGAGTACGACAGCGCGTTTTTCGACAAGACGGCGAAGTTCCTCAAGTACCTGCCGGATATCGTCATCGTCAACAACATCGAGTTCGATCACGTCGACATCTATCCCAACCTCGACGCGATTCGTCTTGCGTTCCGGCGGCTCGTCAATCTGGTGCCCCGTCGCGGACTCCTGGTGCTGGGCGCGGACAACGCGGACGCCCTCGCGCTGAAGCAGTACGCGCACTGCAAGGTCGAGACCTTCGGGTTGTCCGACGGCAGCGACTGGCAGGCGCATGACCTTGCGGTCTCGGCGCTCTCGACGAGGTTCGGCGTCCGCCACCGCGGCGCACCGGTCGGCGTCTTCGAAATCCCGCTGCTTGGCGCCTACAACGTCCGTAACGCGCTCGCAGCGATCGCGGTGGGCGCCGCCACCGGCCTCAGCACCGACACGATGCAGGCGGGCCTGCGCGCCTTCAAGGGCGTGAGGCGGCGTCTGGAGCATCGCGGCACCACGTCCGGTGTGGCGGTGTACGACGACTTTGCGCATCATCCGACCGCGATCGCGGAAACGCTGGAGGGCGTCCGTTCCGCGTATCCAGGCCGGCGCATCTGGGCGATCTTCGAACCGCGTTCCGCGACCTCGTGCCGGAAGGTGTTCCAGTCCGATTTCGCGAAAGCGCTCGCCAAGGCCGACCGCGTGGTGCTGCCGGCGGTCTTTCGGTCCAACCTGCCCGAGGGCGAGCGCCTGTCGCCCGAAGCACTCGTCACCGATCTCAAAGCCGCCGGTGTGGACGCCCGCTACATCCCAGAAGTTCACGACATCGTCCGCAGCATCGCGCGAGACGCGCGCGACGGGGACCTCGTGATCGTCATGTCCAACGGCGGCTTCGACAATATCCACCAGAAGCTGCTTGCGGCGCTCGAAGCACGCGGCCGCTGATGCGATGGAGTTCCGCATCGCGGCCGCCGGTGATGCGGCGCTCGTCCTGCAACTGCCAGCTCGCATCGATCCCGAGGTCAGCGATCGTGCGGTCGCGCTCGCCCGGATGATCCGGCGCGACTGCGCCGAGATGGTCCGGGACGTCGTGGTCGGTTACTGCACGGTGACGGCCTACTTCGACCCGCTGCACGTCGATCCGGCTCGGCTCGAGGAACAGCTGGCCAGACTCGTACACACCGGTGCGCAGCTGCCACGCACCGCGGGGGAGCTGATCGACGTGCCTGTCTGCTACGGCGGGGAAGAAGGGCCCGATCTCGCATACGTCGCGGCGTCGGCCGGCCTCTCCGAGAGTGATGTGGTTGGCCTTCATACCGGCGTTACGTATCGCGTGTACGTCGTTGGATTCGTTCCAGGATTTCCTTACATGGCTGCCGTCGATCGGCGCCTCGCACTCCCGCGCCGTCCGACGCCCCGAACGCGGGTTCCAGCCGGTTCGGTTGCGATCGCGGCTGGGCAGACCGGCATCTATCCGTCGGCAACCCCGGGAGGCTGGCATCTGATCGGCCGGACACCGTTGAAACCCTACGACGACGCGAGGCCCGAGCCTTTTGCCTTCAGACCCGGCGATCGCGTCAAGTTTTACGCAATCGACCGGATCACCTTCGAACGGGAATCGCGATGGGCCTGACGGTCATCCGTCCGGGAATGCTGACGACGATCCAGGACCTCGGTCGATGGGGACGGCAGGAGAGCGGCGTGCCCGTTGCGGGACCGATGGACTGGTACTCACATCGGCTGGCGAACCGCCTGGCGGGCAACGACGAGCGGGCGGCGCTGCTGGAAATCACGCTCATCGGTCCGGAACTCGAAGCGGACGCTGACGCGGTATGTGTCGTAACCGGAGCGGAATTCGACGTCACGGTGAACGGCGTTGCGACGGATGCCGCGAAGCCGTTCGCGGTCGCCGCCGGCGGCCGGTTGCGATTCGGCGCGCGCCGCAGAGGTGCGCGGGCAATGCTCGCCATTCGCGGAGGATTCGATGTCGCCGCGGTCTTCGGCAGCCGCGCGACGAGCGTCATCGCCCGCATGGGGCCGTTCGGCGGCCGTCCGTTGATGGCAGGAGACATGCTTCCCGTGGCCACGATGACGGCGACTGCGCAGCCCACAGGATCTGCTCTTCCGCTGCCGAATGGGGGCGTCCGATTGCGCGTCGTGCGCGGTCCCCACGACGCGATGTTCGCCCCGGCAGCTTATGACATGCTGCTCGGTTCGCGTTTCAGCGTGACACCCGAATCGAATCGCATGGGCTACCGGCTGCAAGGGCCGGCACTCGCTCACCGGGACGCAGCCGAGATTCTCTCCGACGCGACTCCAATCGGATCGCTGCAGGTTCCCGGCTCCAGGCAGCCGATTCTGCTCATGGCCGACCGGCAGACTACCGGCGGCTATCCAAAAATCGCGACGGTCATCACCGCCGACCTGCCGCTCGCCGGCCAGCTGGCTCCCGGTGACTGGATCGAGTTCCAGGAATGCACTCGCGAGGGAGCCATCGAGGCGCTGCGTGTGCGTTCAGCGCAGTTGTCGGGGTCCCGACAGTGATGGATCTTGGCGCCGCGCTGCGCGACGCATTCGGGCCGGCACGCGTGCACCAGGATGCCCCGCTTGCGGCATTCACGACGTTCAAAGTCGGCGGCCCGGCTGACTGGCTGCTCGAGCTGCACGGCGGCAGCGAATTGAGGCAGGCGGCGGCAATTGCGCGACAGGCGGGCGTGCCGCTGATCGCGCTGGGCGGCGGCTCCAACGTGCTCGTGTCCGACGCCGGCGTACGAGGCATCGTGGTGCGGGTTCACGGCGGCGAAGTGCGTACGGTCGACGCGTCCGGCGTGCGGGCTGACGCAGGCGTCACGATCAACGGGCTCGTGCGGTGGACGATCGGACGCGGCATTGCCGGACTCGAGGCGTGGGCGGGGACGCCGGGCACGGTGGGCGGTGCGGTCTTTGGGAACGCGCATTTTCGCGGACGCCTGATCAGCGAACTGATCGACCGCGTCACGCTGGTGACCGCGGATGGGGCCGTCGCAGACCTGCCAGTGGCGGAAATGGAGTTCGGTTACGACTACAGCCGCCTGCACCGGACGCGCGAGGTCGTGGTCTCCGCCGACTTTCAGGTATCGAGCGGCGACCCGGCGGCGCTCCGGGCGGTCGCACGCGAATCGCTTGCCTTCAGAAAACGCACGCAGCCGCTGGAGTCGGCGAGCGCGGGGTGCATCTTCCAGAATCCCGATCCGGCAAGGGACCGCGTCCCCGCCGGGATCCCGCCATCCGCGGGTGCGCTTGTCGACCGCGCGGGGCTCAAGGGAGCGCGCGAGGGGGCGGCGCGTGTCTCGCCGACGCACGCCAACTTCATCGTCAACGAGGGAGGCGCGACCGCGCGGGACATTCGCGCGCTCATCGAGCGCTGTAAGACGGAAGTGGGAGCGCGGTTCGGGGTGACGCTCCGCGAAGAGATCGTCTATCTCGGTGAAGGGATTTGATCAGCGTATGGCGAAACTGAGGATTGAAGGCGGCCGCCGTCTCTCCGGAAAGATCACCGTCGAGGGCAACAAGAATTCCGCGCTGCCGCTGCTCGCCGCGTGTCTGTTGACCGACAAGGAGTGCGTGCTGTCGAACGTGCCGCGGATCCGCGACGTCGACGTGCTGCTCGAGCTGATGAAAGGTTTGGGCGCTACCGTGCACGGCGCGGGGACATCCACGCTGCGAATTCAGTGCAAAGAAATCACGTCCGATCACCCGGATCCTGTTCTGGTGGGAAAGCTCCGCGGGTCGGTCCTGCTGCTGGGTCCACTCATCGCACGCAAAGGGTCGGCGCGGCTCGCGCAGCCCGGCGGCGATTTTCCGGCGCGCCGGACGATCTCCACCCACCTTCAGGCCCTGGTGGAGCTCGGCGCTATACAACTTGACGAGCCGGGGCACTCGCTGGAGGCGCCGAACGGGTTGACGGGGGCATCGTTCTACCAGGAAGAAGCCTCGGTCACCGGCACGGAGACCGCGCTGCTCGCGGCGGCGGCGGCGAAGGGGACGACGGAGATCCGCCATGCGGCGATGGAGCCGCACGTCGTAGAACTGTGTCGTTTTCTGCGCGCGATGGGCGTGGGCATCGAGGGCGAGGGTACGTCCACCATCCGCGTCGACGCGCCTGGACGATTCGGCGGCGCAGAGCATCGTCTCGACGGCGACTACGTCGAGGCGGGCAGCTGGGGCGTCACCGCTGCGATCACCGGAGGCGACATCGAAGTGAGAGGGGCGCGCACGCGCGATCTCGAAGTGGTTGCGGCCCCCTTACGAAAGATGGGGCTGCAGTGCACGTACGATGACGACTGCCTTCGCGTCGAGCCGTCGGCGCTCGTTGCCGCGGGACGAATCACCACGGGACTGTGGCCCGGGTTCCCGAGCGACATGGTCAGCCTAGTCACCGTCCTCGCGACCCAGGCGGACGGCCGGACGCTGGTGCACGACTGGTTGTACGAATTACGCCTGTTCGCGCTCGAGCAGCTGAGCGCGATGCGCGCCGGCCTGTTTCTCTGTGACCCCCACCGCATCATCGTCAGCGGACCGACGAAGCTGCGTGGCCGGCTCCTGGACGCACGCGATCTCAGGTCAGGAATGGCGCTCATTGCCGCGGCGCTCGCCGCTGAAGGGGAGAGCCGCGTCACACCGCTGGAGACCGTCGAGCGTGGCTATGCGTCGCTGGTCGAGCGTTTGAAATCGCTGGGCGCCCAGGTGGAGCGGGAGGAATAAGGCTTCGGCGCTTCAAGGCTTCACGGATTAAGCCTGCTGAAGTCCTGAAGTCCTGAAGTCCTGAAGCCTAGCCGCCGCCCGGCTTTTTGGGCGGTGTCGCCGGTGCGCCCGGCAACGTACCTTGGAGCGGCTGCGGGAACGGTAATGCCGGAGGCGCCGGGGCAGCGGTCGGCGACGGCGGCGACAGCAGGTCGTCGCGATCGCGTGGCGGCAGCTGAATGGACGGCAGCTCCGGCGCGCCGCCGCCGGTGTCACGCCCGAGCCTGAAGGGACGGAGATCGTTTTCGGAAATGTCGAGCACTCGCACGATGTGCGGCGTGAGCGTGAGCACGATGTCGGTCTGCGTCGATTCCTTGTGGTGCGTTGCGAAGAGGCGGCCCAGGACCGGCAGATCGCTCAAACCGGGCACCCCCGACAGCACACGCCGCTCATCCTCGCGGATCAGGCCGGCAAGCATGTTCGTCTCGCCATCCTTCAAGCGGATCGTGGTGGAGATCTCGCGGTTCGCGAAGGTCGGCAGTCCTCCAAACCCGGTGCCCGACAGGGCGCTCAGCGACACTTTCAGCGCCAGTGTCACTTCATCGTCGTGGTGTGTGCGCGGGGTGATATCGATGTTCACGCCGATCGTCTGATAGTTGAACGACGTGATCGGCTGCTGATTGATGCCGCCGGTCGCGATCGGAGCGAAGGTGGTGACCGGGATCGGCACCTGCTCGCCGAATCGTGCCTGCGAGGTCAATCCTTCCGAGGTGCGGATGTGAGGATTGGCGAGCGTCCGCGTGTTCGTATCGTTCTTCAGCAGCCGGTAATAGATGCCGGGCACCCCGGTCACGATCACGTCGCTGGTCGTCAAGTGCGTGAGATCGTTGAGCGTCAGATTTGGACGGTTGACATCCAGGCTCCCGGCGATGCCGATGCTGTCGGGGCTACTGGCGAGTCCGATGCCATATTCCCGCAGCCGCGTGCGATCGACCTCGAGCAGCTCCACATCAATGATGACTTCGGGCCGCGCCTTGTCGATGGCGGCGATGAGCTGCCCGGCGGCGGCGATTCGTTCCGGCGTGTCCTTCAGCGAGATCGCGTTCGTCGCCGTAATCGGGGAAATCTGCCGCACGTCGACCACGATCCGCAGCAGGTCGATCACTTCCTTGATGTCGGCATTGCTCAAATAGAACGTCTGGACCACAGATTCTTCGTATTCGCGTCGCTTGGCGGGCGTATCCGGAACGATCGTGATCGTCCGCGGAGCCGTGACGCGGTAGAACGTGTGCGTGCTCGCCGTGAGTGAGGCGAGCGCATCCTCGAGCGTGTTGTTACGGAGGTCGACGCTCATCGGCGCTTCGCGGAACGCGGGGTCGAACACCACGCTCAGCCCGGCGAATCGGCCGAGCGCCATGAAGACCATGCGGCTGCTCGCGTTGCTGAAGACCACCGAGTCGGGGAGCTTCACACCCTCGGGCAAGTCGAGTCCGGCGGGGGCGAGCGCGCGGGATCGTTGGATGACCGATTCGAGCTCCGTCTTCCCCTCGCGTGAGATGGCAAGGCGCATCCGGACCTTCGAGCGCGCGTCGCGCAGCGCGGCCTCGACGTCGGCCGAGGTCGGGTTCAATTCGGCGGCAAGCTGGAATTCGATGAGCGCGTCCTCAAACCGTCCGGCCGCCGCCAGCCGTCGTCCGCGGAAGTAGTGCTGCTCCGAGCCGCGGAGCCGCGCCCGGTCCAGCGCGAGCCGCGCATTGCGGTCGTCGGGATTTGCGCGAAGCGCTTTCGTGTACTCGAGGACGGCGCGGTCGAAGTCCTGCAACCGCTCGGCGCGCTCGCCGAGATGGAAGGCGGAAGTGGTCGCGCACCCGCCGGCCGTCAGGACTGCGACAAGGCAGCCGACCGCCGCGAAGGCGCGGACGCGTTCAGCGCGAGGAAGAGCCATTCGTCGTGACATCGGCGCCGCGAGGGATTTTAAACGCGAACGTCTTATCGGCCAATCCGACGTTCTCCTTGAAATTCGAGAACTGGAAGGTGGATCGGCCCCCCTCGCGATCGGCGGCCGTCAACGCCCGGATTTGGAGGGTCTTCTGGTCGACGACGATCTGCAGCCAGTCGTAGTCGGTTTCCGGAATCTTTGGCTGCAGCCGCAATGCATACGAGCCCGGGACGTCCGTGTCGGCGTAGCTGACCGTGAAATCGCGGGTCAGGCTGCCCTTGCCGACCAGGAACAGCACCGCGGTCGTCGCCTGATCTTCCGGCGGCACGGCACTCACGATCACCTGGTTGTCGGCCGGGACGTGCAGGTAGATCCGTCGTCCGTCCGACACGAAAACCTTGGTTTCAGGTGACTTGTAGTCCCAGCGCATTCTGCCGGGCTTCTTCACCTGGACGAACCCTCGCTCGACCTGCTTCTTGCGCAGCAGGCCCCCTTGCGACTCGTGCACGAAATCGGCGGTGAAATCGCGCACCGCGTCATATTTCTTCTGGAGCGCGGCGGCGACCTCTTGGGCGGGCGGACGGGCGGGCGCCTGAGGGACAACCGAAGCCGCCAGAACAACGGTCTGGACCAAACGTAATATGTGCATAGCTGTGACGGCAGGCGCAATCTCAATGGTAGTCGATTCTGCCGCGACCGGTGGTGTTCGGCATGTCACGGCCGCGGGTTCACCTGGCCCCTCGGGGCTGCCGGGAGGCCGGCGAGGCGGCGATGACGGAGGTCTTGACGATGTTCAGCAAGCTCATCCGGCTGACTGCGGCGGTCGCTCTTCTCGCGCTGTGTGCCGCGGGGTTGTCCGCGCAGTCCACGGCGGAAGCGAAAACAGCGCTCGCCGACAGCTGGACCACGACCCAGGTATACGCGAAGTTCTTCGCGGACCGCGAAGTCAAGGGGCGCAACCTGACGGTCCACACGCAAAACGGAGTCGTAACCCTGGCTGGCGCGGTCGAGAGCTCGACCGAACACGACCGGGCGGTGGCGGCAGCGAAGTCGGTTGACGGCGTGAAGCAGGTCGTCGACAAGCTGTCGCTCGTGCCTCCCGGGAAGGCGAGCGGCCGCAGCGGACCCTCAGGCACGGCGTCACGCGAGGCGGAGTCGCTCAAGGAGCACGCGAAAACCGCGGCCGACCGCGTCGGCAAGGAGATCTCCGACACGCTCGTCACCACGAAAGTGCAGGCGATGTTCTATCTGGATCGCGAAGTCAAAGGGATGGACATCGACGTCACGACACGCGGCGGTGTCGTCACACTGGCCGGCACGGTCGACAGCGAGGCGGTGAAGAAGAAGGCAGTGGCTGACGCGCGGTCTACGGAAGGCGTAAAGCAGGTGGTGGACAGGCTTACCGTCAGGAAATGATGAATGATGAATGATGAATGATGAATGATGAATGAAAGGAAGAATTCTTCATCATTCATCATTCATCATTGTGTACGCTTGCGGGCCACAAACGCCCGGATGTCTTCGAGCGGCCGCGCGTTCAGCACGTGGCGCGCTTCGACCCACCCTCGTCGTGCGGTTCCGATGCCGAGCTGCATTTGACGATCGAGCAGCCGCGCACGGTGACAGTCGCTGTCGATCGAAACGGTCACGCCGGCGGCAATCGCCGCGCGCGCATGCTCGCCATCGAGATCCAGGTGCGACGGCGCGCCGTCGATCTCGAGTGCGGTTCCGTTTTCCGCCGCCGCTGCGTATACGGCAGGGAAGTCCAGGGGATATCCGGCGCGCTTGCCGACGAGGCGGTTTGCCGGGTGCGTGATGATGTTGACGAGCGGATGGCGAATCGCCTCGATGCATCGCCACGTCAGCATCTTCGGATCGTGGCGCGCCGAATCGTGCAGCGACGCGAGCACAATGTCCAGCCGCTCGAGCACGCGGTCGGGAAAGTCGAGCGAGCCATCGGGCATGATGTCGACTTCAATGCCATGGAGGACGGCAATCTGCGGGTAGCGCTCTCGCAGCCTGGCAATCTCGTCGCGCTGCCGCGCGAGCTGGCCGGCCGAGACCGTCCGGGAGGCCGCGGCACGCTCGGAGTGATCGGTAATCGCGACGTATTCATAGCCGAGCGCGCAGCAGGCTTCGATCATCGTCTCGAGTGAATCGGCGCCGTCGCTGTAGTGCGTATGCATATGCAGATCGCCGCGAATCTGCGCGCTCGTGATCAGTTCCGGTAACGTCCCACCCGCCGCGGCCTCGATCTCCCCTGTTCCTTGTCGCAGTTCCGGCGGCACGTAGCGAAGGCCCGCCTGTGCGTACACCTCATGTTCGCTGGCGGCCAGCCGGGCCGAACCCGGTCGTTGCCGGAGCGCGGCCAGATGCGCGCTCGATCCGGTCGCCGCGACGAGCGCCGTTCCGTATTCATGCCGCGCCGTAATCCGGACGTCGATTTCGACCTGCTGGAAGGTCACGATTGCCCGGCATTCGCCGGCGTGCAGGACCGGGGAGAACGCCGCGGTTCCGGAAATCGCCGCGATTGCCGCGCGAGGATCCGCCGCGCAACCGACCACGGCCAGCGCCGACACGATCGACTCGAAGCGGCGCGCGTCTCCCGCAGGAACCAGCGCCTCGGTCTGCGGCGCGACCGCGGCAACCGTGGCGACGGCCGCCTCGAGGATGTCGCGCGCGCGGCCCAGCGGGATTTCCCGAACGTCGCTCTCGATCGTCTGCACGGCGTAGAGCAGCCGCGCGGCAAGCGCCTCCCCGCCTGCGCGCGTGACGAGCCCGTCGTCCAGCGCCGCGTGAAGATCCGCGAGCGTCAACACGCCGAGCGTGCGGACGAGCATGGCCGCTTCATCCGAGGTGGCAGCTCCGAGCTCGACCAGCCGTCGGAGAAGATACGGGCGGCTGGCGCTCACGCTTTCGCGGCGCTCACGGCAGGCTGCGGAGCGGGCTTGTGGTCGGTCGGCAGCTTCGCGGTCATCCAGGAGGCGATGCCCCCCTGGAGAACGGACGCACGATGGCCTGCGGCGATCAGGTCGGACGCCGCCTTCTCGGCGACGAGCTCCGCCGGATCCGAGTCGTAGAGGACGATGTCCCGATCGCGGGAGAGGGTGACGGGATCGACGATGCCCGGACCGAATCGAATCGCCCCGGGAAGAAGGACCGTGCTGTGTTCGTAGGGGTACTTGAGACGAACGTCGATGATGAGCGGCGCCGCGCTGGCATCGTCCATCCGGCGCTTCAGCTCTTCACTGGAGATGCGCGGGACGGCCATCCTGCCTATTGTCTTCAGCGGCGGCGCGGGGTGTCAACGGCTGACCGGGTTGGCGTGCGAGTGCGAGTGCGCATGGGCATGTGCCGCATGCACGACCCATCCGGGTGAGCGGCGGCCGCACACGACGCACCGGAGGAACATTGCTCCTCCGTCGCACGAAACGCTGTAGTCATGCCCTGTGACGTAGCAAACGATCCAGCTCCACATACAACACCTTTGCAGAAAGTCGATAAACGCCCAATGGCAAGAGAAGTGCCAGCTGCACGGGCCATTGACCTATATGAAAAGTCGTGCAGAACCGGTGGGTAGCCTTGACACATCACCGGCTTCAATGCGGGCCCGGCGTCGAAGTTGGACGGGGGATTACGCTTTCGAAAGGCCTTTCCTGGCCGTTTTACTTGGAGAAATCGACGGAAGCGGTGACCGGGGCGGTCGCGCTCACCGTGACGGTCACGCGCCGATCAGCGTGGTCGGGGTTCTTGAAAACGACCTCGTGCGTGCCGAGCGGGACGATCAGATGCGCCGTCGGCGTCTCGCCGATCTTCTTCCCGTCCATCCACACTTCAGCCCATGGGACCGCGTTCGCGCTGAGCTCGCCCGTCGGCTGGACCGAGACCGGGTGTTCTTCGCCGGGCTCGATGTCGACGGTCTTCACCGCGCTGTAACCAAGCTGGGTGTTGCTGAGCGTGAGCTGATGGCGGCCGGGAGAGAGCATCAGGCGTCCCTGTTCGCTCGATCCGATCGCCCTGCCGTTCTCGGCGATGTCGAGTGGAATGGGCGAGTACACGGCAATCCACCCCGAAAAGACGGCGACATCGAGCGCTGCCGTCTTGCCCGCTTCGACGCGGAGGATACGCTTCACCGACGCGGAGGCGGTCACGAACGTGAGCGCGTGCTTGCCCGCCGGAACGTTCTCGAGGGTCAGCGGGCTGTCGCCCATCTCCTTGCCATCGAGGAGGACATGCGCGCCGGCCGGCTCGGTCGTCAGTACGAGCGTTCCGGTTTTCTCTGCCGCTTCCGCCATCTTCGCGGCGGCGACGACCTCTTTGCTCGGCGTCGGCTCCGCTGCAGCGGCGGTGCCGTTGCTGGGCAGATATTTCCATCCGGCGCCGATGCCGACGCCGATGACCAGCATCGCGGCTGCGGCAAGGCGCCAGGGAAACTTCCGTCCTTCTTCCCGTTCCGTACGCTGGTTGAACGGGACGTAGTCGATATGCTGCGGCTCGCGCCGTTCGGCGCGGCCCAGCGACGAAGGTGAGAAGCCGGTCGGCGAATCGTTCTTGAATGCCAGCGAGCCGCTCTTGAACGGCACCGTACTCTCGGTCCTGAACGGTGCCGGCTCCGACCTGAACGGCACCGGATCGCTCTTGAACGCGAGCGGCGCGATCGGTTGCGGCGCGGCAGCGGGCGGTTCGACACGCACCGGGGCGATCGCCGGCATCGGCGGAGGCGGGGCTGCGAGTGGTGCCTCCTCGCGTAACGGCTGCGCAGTCTTCCGGGCTGGCGGCGCGGGAGGCGCCACGCTCGGCAGCGGCATCACCGCCGCAAACGCGGGGGTTGGTGGAATCAGCGGCGAGCGCGCGGGCGGCGCTGGCGGAGGCGGCAGGGGCGCCGCAGGCGGGGTCGCGTTCGAGCGCAGGCGATCACGGTGGCGTCGCGCATTACGACGCGCGCGCTTCGATTCGGCGGCTGTCGGCTCCGATTCTTTCTCGACCGGCGGCGCAGGCTGCGTCGGCTCCTCGACGGGCGTGCTCGCGGCCGCCGGTTCGACCGCCGGCGGCCCGGCTTCCATGATGACGGGGCCTGCCACTTCCTCGACCACGACAACCGCCGTCTCGGGCTCCGGCACGATCGCGCGAATTGGCTCCAGTTCGGGCAGCGGATAGGAATCGTTCGTTTCCTCGAGCACTGGTGCCGGTTCGGCGAGGGAGGACTCATCGACGAAGTCCGTAAGATTCTCGACCGCGTCGAATGCTGTTGCCGGTTCCTCGGCGTGCTGCGCCAGCGGTTCCGTGATGGCAGATTCGCCGCGCTCGAAAGATGGCTCCGGATCGGCGATCGGCTGCACGACGATCGGGTCATCGAACGTGACATCCGGCGTCGGCACGAACGGGATTTCAATCCGGTGGTCGCGGTCCAGGATCCGCTGTCCGCGCGCGTCCGCAATCACCCGGTTGGTGTCCGAAACGAAGGACGTCAGCGCAGCTCGACACCGTTGCGCACCGATCTCCCGCACGACCTGCCGGACTTCGGCTGCTGCTTCCTCAGCGCTCCCATGCGCGCGCCGTGCTGGAAGCGGCAGCGATCGATGAAGGAACTTGTGCAAGTCGGAGGCGAACCGGCTGCTGCCACGAATCTGCGCGATCTCGATCACCTCCGTGATGAGATCCGGCAGCGCATCCGGGTAGTCGTTCTCGCGGAGCGGACGGCCGAGGACGATCATCATCGCGGCCAGCGATGCCTGCGAGACGTCACCGATCACGTCGAAACGCGTCGCGCCGGCGGCGGCGGGGATGGCGAGGCCGAATTGCGTCCAGAGACGGCGGCGGTTGAACTGCAGACGTTCGAGCGCGTGGCCGTAGATGGTGTCGAGCAGGACGACCTGACCGGACGTCGTCAGGGCGATACGTCCCGGAGCGACTGCGCCGTGCGCCATGCCGGTCGCGGAATGGAAGGCTTCGAGCGCGGAGAGCGCTTCGAGCAGGAACCCGAGCGCGGCATCGACGCTTGGACTCGTGGCTTCGTGCGCGGGCAGGTTGGTGGCGGCGTCGAGAAGGTCGCACAGCCGATCGCCGGCGACATACATCGAGAGAACGCTGAGTCCGCCCGAGTCACGCTCGATCGCGCGTACGCGCGCGAATCGCGCGTCCTCGAACGGCGCGATGCGGTCGATTCGCTGACGCAGTCCGGCCTCGAAGGCGCCGAATTCCGCGCGCAGGTGCAGCCGTTCGAGCATGCCACCCGATTCGCGATCGAATTCGAGCGTCCTCCGCCCAAGGCCGTCCGCGTAGCCTGTGGCCGAAAGCGACGCGTGTGCGCTTGCTGGTTCCGACATTGCAGGGACGGGGGTTTGAGTGCAACCTGCGCTCCACGTGCAGAGGCCCGGTTTCATTCATGAAATCGGGCTCTTTCGCCCCGCCCCACAGCTGATTTCACGGGGGCTTCTGGCCACGCGCACGGAAACGTAACAGACGATTTCATTCCTGTAAGTGGCCTCGGTCACCCCTGGCGCGCGGCGGCCTTCGCCGCCATCTGGAGCGAAGGCTGATATAAATGTTCGCCATGGCCGACTCCACCGAGATCGAAGCGCTGAAGGCCTCGATGCGCGGCGCGCTCAGCGCCGCCGCGTCGCTTGGCGCGGTGAAGGAGAAAGTCGAAGCGTTCGACGTGCGTGCAGCGATCGCGGCGGAGGATCTCGAGGAGCTGAGTCGCCTGACGCTCGCGCATGCGGTCGCCGCGCAGGCGTTGCGCGGTCTGGTCGAGACGATGCGGGCGCGGCAAAGCGCGTGTTAGAATAATTGTTCGTGCTTGCGCATCGGTTCCCGACCGCGGCGGTGGCACAAATCACCCCGATCAGGGGCGCGTAGCTCAGCTGGGAGAGCGCTGCGTTCGCAATGCAGAGGTCGCGAGTTCGATCCTCGCCGCGTCCACCACCCCGCAGTCGGCAATTCAAGCCAAGACGTCGAGATACTTCAGCGCGCCGCCGGTATTGAACACGACGACGGTGTCGGTGGGCCTGATGCGGCCGTCTGCCACCAGCATCTTGACCGCGTGAAACGCGGCGCCCCCTTCGGGCGCGGCGCTGATCCCTTCCCGCGATCCGAGCTCGCGCATCGCCTGAATCATGTCGCGATCCGCAACCGCGAGCGCGGTGCCGCCACTTTCGCGCACCGCCCGCAGCACGAGAAAATCTCCGACGGCTTTCGGTACCCGAAGCCCGTCGGCGACGGTGCGCGCGTTCTGCCACGGCTCTGACCGTTCGCCGCCACGCTCGAACGCGCGGACGATCGGCGCGCAATGCTCCGCCTGCACCGAGACCATCTTCGGCCGCTCGCGAGTGGTCTTCCAGCCGATGCGCTCCATCTCGTCGAACGCCTTCCACATACCGACCATGCCGGTGCCGCCGCCGGTCGGATAGATGATCCAGTCAGGGAAGTTCCACCCCAGTTGTTCCCCCAGCTCGTAGGCCATCGTCTTCTTGCCTTCGATCCGGTACGGCTCTTTCAGCGTCGACACGTCGTACCAGCCCAGCGGCTTGCCCTTCTCGGCGGCGATGCGTCCCGCGTCGGTGATCAGGCCGTCGACGAGGTTCACCTCGGCACCGTACAGCTCGCATTCGCGGATGAAAGGCACCTTCACGTCGCGAGGCATGAAGACCTGGGCTTCGAGTCCCGCGGCAGCGGCGTAGGCCGCCATCGCGTTCGCGGCGTTGCCCGCGGAGGGTACCGAGAGAATCCTGGCGCCGAGGAGTTTCGCGCGGGTGACCGCGGCTGAGAGCCCGCGGGCCTTGAACGAGTTCGTCGGGTTGAGCGATTCGTCCTTGACGAAGAGGCGATCGAGCCCCAGTTCACGTCCGAGCCGCGTCGCATGGACGAGCGGCGTCCATCCTTCGCCAAGCGTCAGCGGCTCCTCGCCGTCGAAGAGCGGCATGAGCTCGCGATAGCGCCACATGTTGGCGTCACGGCCGGCGAGCGATTCGCGCGTCCAGGCACGCGCCCGATCCAGGTCGTAACGCGCGAGCAGGGGAGCGCCGCACGTGCACAGGTGTTGTTCCCTGTGCGGATCGTACGGCGCCGCGCCGCAGGGCGCGCTGCACTCGAGGTGCGTGAAATAGGTCACGATTGGCGATTGCCGGTTGCAGACTGCCGATTTCCTGATTGTCGATTGACGATCGAGACTGCGGTTTGAAGATTCGGATTGTCGATTGAAGATTGGGACTGCCGACTGCCGATTGCATCGATGCGAATCGGCAGTCCGCAAATCTCAATCGACACTCGCGATCGGCACTCCCGCAATCTCAATCGGCCCTCGACAATCGAAAAACCGGCAATCGGCAAGCGGCACTCGGCAATCGACGCGCGACTCACTTGCCCAGGAGCTCTCCATCCTTCTTCTTCTGCAGGTCGTCGATCAACCCGATGTGCTGGTCGGTCACCTTCTGCACGTCGTCGAGGCCGCGGCGCTCGTCGTCTTCGGAAATCTTGTGATCCTTCAGCAGCTTCTTCAGCCTGTCGTTGGCGTCGCGGCGCACCTGGCGGACGCCGTTGCGGCCGTCTTCGGCGTGCTTGTGGACCAGCTTCGAGAGCTCCTTTCGGCGTTCCTCCGTGAGCGGCGGGATCGGGATGCGGACCACCTTGCCGTCGTTCGTGGGGTTGAGCCCGAGATTGGAGCTGCGGATCGCTTTCTCGATCGTTCCCATCAGCGATGGATCGAACGGCTGCGCCACGATCAGCGTCGGCTCAGGAATCGACAGGGAGGCGACCTGGTTCAGCGGCACCGAGGAGCCGTACGCATCGACGTGCACGGTGTCCAGGATTCCGACCGACGCGCGCCCCGTGCGCACACCGCCGAGTTCGCGACGGACGTGCTCGATCTGCGCGTCCATGCGCTTCTTGACTTCGCCGAAGAGTCCTTTCAGATCACTGACATCCATAGGCCCTCAAGAATTCTCTATGCCGTCACCGTGGTTCCCACCGGCTCTCCGGCGATGACTCGCCGCAGGTTCCCCGGCGTGCGGAGATTGAACACGACGATCGGAAGCTTGTTGTCCATGCAGAGCGAGATTGCCGTCGCGTCCATCACTTTCAGTCCCTGCTCGAGTACCTTGAGATACGAGATCTCCGAGTACTTGGTCGCGTGCGGGTCGAGCATGGGATCGGCGGTGTAGACGCCATCGACTTTCGTTCCCTTCAGGATGACCTCCGCCCTCATCTCCATCGCGCGCAGCGCGGCTGCCGTGTCGGTCGTGAAGTACGGGTTGCCGGTGCCGGCGGCGAACACGACCACGCGTCCCTTCTCCATGTGGCGGACCGCCCGGCGGCGGATGAACGGCTCGGCGACCGCGCGCATTTCGATCGCGGTGGCGACCCGCGTGTTGACCCCGGCATGCTCGAGCGCATCCTGAAGCGCGAGCGCATTGATTACGGTGGCGAGCATGCCCATGTAATCGGCGGTCGCCCGATCCATCCCGCGCGCGCTTGCCGCCAGCCCGCGGAAGAGGTTACCGCCGCCGATCACGATGGCCGTCTGGACACCCAGCTGCTGAATCTCGTGGATATCTTTGGCGATTTGTGTGGTGACCGCCGGGTCGATTCCGAACTGCTGTTCCCCCATCAGCGCTTCGCCGGAGAGCTTCAGCAGGACGCGGCGGTAGGCGGGCGACATATTCGACCGATTATATCAATCGGGTTCTTCGCTGTCCGTTGGGTCTACTTCGCTGTCGGTTGGGTCTACTGCGCTGTCCGTTGGGTGGCTTCGCTGTCCGTTGGGTGACTTCGCTGTTCGTTGGGTGCTTCGCGGTCCGTTCGTTAGTTCCCTTGTCTGTCCGTTGTTATAAGGACGCTGAAAAACGAAAACGCCGGGCGTTTAAGCCCGGCGCTACGCACGCACAACGTCCAACGGACAGCGTCAGCTCCGGAACGGACAGCGTCAGCTCCGGAACGGACAGCGTCGGCTCCAAACGAACAGCGTCAGCTCCGAACGGACAGCGTCAGTTCCGAACGAACAGCGTCAGCTCGCGAACGTCAGCGTCAGACCTGTTCCCCCACCTTGAACCGCACGAATCGCGGGATGGCGATGTTTTCCCCCATCTTGGCGATTGCCGCCTGAACGATCTGCCCGATCGTCATTTTCGGATCCCGGATCGACGGCTGGTCCATCAGGCAGACCTGCTCGTAGAAGCTGTTCAGCTTTCCCTCGACGATCTTGTCGATCACCGCCACCGGCTTGTTCTGGCCTTCCATCTGTCCGCGGTAGATGCCACGCTCGCGGTCGAGGATCTCGGGCGGGACGTCCTCGCGTCGCACGTACTGCGGATGGGCCGCGGCGATGTGCATGGCGATCTCGCGTGTCAGGTTCTGGAAATCATCCGTGCGCGCGACGAAGTCGGACTCGCAGTTCACTTCCACGAGGACGCCGATCTTGCCGCCCATGTGGATGTAGTGGCCGATGATCCCTTCGTTGGTCGAGCGGCCCGCCTTCTTCGTCGCCTGCGCGAGCCCGCGCTTCCGCAGGATGGTCGTCGCCTCCTCGAGGTTGCCCTTCGCCTCCGTCAGAGCCGCCTTGCATTCCATCATCCCCGCGCCGGTCGCGTCGCGGAGCTGCTTTACCAGTGCTGCCGTGATTTCCATGACTGCCATTTCTTCTCCTGAAACGTACGTAAAAATGCCGGCCCATCTTTCAGGCCGGCCCGCCGCCCGGGCCTTCGAGGCCCGGCGTCAATCGCCTCGATCCTAGACGGATGCCGGCGTGGTTGCCGCTTCCGCGCGCGGGGACGGGCGGTTCGGGCGCGAGCGCCGTCCGCGGTCGTCGCCTTCCTCTTCGTCGCCGCGGTTCGCGTCGGCAATCCCGCGCCCGGCGACGATCGCATCGGCGACGCGCGAGGCGAACAAGCGGATCGCGCGCAACGCGTCGTCGTTGCCGGGGATCACGTAGTCGACTTCATCCGGATCGCAGTTGGTGTCGACGACGCCGATGACCGGAATCTTGAGCTTGCGCGCTTCATCGACCGCGATCTTTTCCTTGCGCGTGTCGACGACGAACAGCGCGTCGGGGAGCCGCGACATGTTGCGGATCCCTTCGAGATTCTTCTGCAGCTTGCGCTTCTCTTTCTCGATCTGCGCGATTTCCTTCTTCGACAGCGACTCGTAGCGGCCGTCGGTTTCCATCGCCTCGAGATCCCGCAGCCGGGCCAGGCTGCGCTGAATCGTCGAGAAGTTGGTGAGGAGGCCGCCCAGCCAGCGCTGGTTCACGAAGAACATTCCGCAGCGTTGCGCTTCCTCGGCGATGGCGTCCTGCGCCTGCCGCTTGGTTCCAACGAAGAGGACCGTCCGGCCGTCGGCTGCGAGGTTCGAGACGAATTGTTCGGCGTCGCGGAACAGCTTCGCCGTCTTCGCGAGGTCGATGATGTAAATCCCGTTCCGCTCGCCGAAGATGAACTGCTTCATCTTCGGATTCCAGCGCTTCGTCTGGTGTCCGAAGTGAACGCCCGCCTCGAGCAAATCCTTCAACGCGATGCCGTTCAAAATACCTCCCTCATAAAGCTCTCAGCCATCAGCTCTCAGCTCTCAGTCATCTGCTCTCAGCCATCTGCTGACAGCTGATAGCTGACAGCTGGCCGCTATCTCTTACTGAATTGGAAGCGCTTCCGCGCCCCCTTCTGACCGTACTTCTTGCGTTCCTTGATGCGCGCGTCGCGCGTCAGGAAGCCCGCCTTCTTGAGCCGCTGCCGCAGCTCGACGTTGTATTCGACCAGCGCTCGCGCAATGCCGAGACGCAGCGCGCCGGCCTGGCCGGCGATGCCGCCGCCGGCGATCGTCGCGAGCACATCGAACTTATCGGCCGTTTCGGTCACGGCCAGCGGCTGCTTGATCTGGGTGCGGAGCGCTTCGGTGGGGAACGCCTGCTCGATCGGTTTCTGGTTGACGACGACGCCGCCGGTGCCGGGTCGGAGAAACACGCGGGCGGTGGATGTCTTGCGGCGACCGGTGCCGTAGTACTGAATGCCTGCTGCCACTTATGCGACCTCGCGCTTGGTTGACTTGACGGCCTGCGGTTTCTGGGCCGCGTGCGGATGCTCGCCACCGGCGTAGACTTTGAGCTTGCGCCACATCGCCTCGCCCAGCTTCGTCTTGGGCAGCATGCCGCGCACGGCTTCTTCCACCAGCCGAACCGGATTCTTCTGCCGAACGTCCTTGGCGCGCTCCTCGCGCAGTCCTCCCTCGTACCCGCTGTGGTACCGGTAGACCTTCTGTTCTTCCTTGCGACCGGTCAACCGCACCTTCGCCGCGTTGACGACCACCACGTGATCGCCCGTGTCGATGTACGGGGTGTAGACCGCCTTATGCTTGCCCTGGAGCAGGCGGGCGGCTTCGGTCGCCACGCGGCCGAGCACCATGTCCTCGGCATCAATGACATGCCACTGCCGCTGCACACTTCCGGCAGTGGGGACAAACGAACCCAT